>NZ_JAWHTE010000010.1:0-151824 GCF_032586175.1 Ovoidimarina sediminis | reverse complement strand
GACTGAGCGGGCGGGCGTCTCGGGCGGACTTGCCTGGCGGGGCATTTATTTTGCGTGAGTGGCGGGGTGTCGGGCCATGTCCCGGGGGCCCTGGCTGCCTGTGTGGGACGAGGTCCCGGGTCGGGCCCGGGACGGCGTATGTTCTGCGCGTTGGCGCTCGGGTGGCGGGGTTTTTGTGCTGTGCGGGTGCAGCCCCGGCCCCCGCGCCGGGGCCTCGGGGTGAGGCGGTCGGGCGGTGAGACTGAGCGGGCGGGCGCCTCGGGCGGACTTGCCTGGCGGGGCATTTATTTTGCGTGAGTGGCGGGGTGTCGGGCCACGCTCCGGAGGCCCTGGCTGCTAGCGTGGGACGAGGTCCCGGGGCAAGCCCGGGACGGCGGGGGCTGTGTGCGTTGGGGCCGGGGTGGCGGGGTGTCGGGCCATGTCCCGGGGGCACTGGCTGCTTGTGTGGGACGAGGTCCCGGGGCAGGCCCGGGACGGCGGGGGCTGTGTGCGTTGGGGCCGGGGTGGCGGGGAGCGGGGCGGTGTCGGGGGGCTGTGCGGGTGCAGCCCCGGCCCCTGTGCCGGGGCCTCGGGGGCGGAGCGGTCGGGTGGTGAGACTGGGCGGAGCGGGCGCCTCGGGGGCGGAGCGGTCGGGTGGAGAGACTGAGCTGGCCGGGGCGACGGGATGGGCCCCCGTGCCGGCATCTTCGGGGCGGGGCGTGCAGGGCACGGGTGGCGCGGCCCCGCATATGCGTGCTTGAATTCGGGCCGCCGAGCCAGTATCTGCCCCAGACGAGCAGAGCCCGAGGATATCCATGGCCACCACCAATCCGCTTCAGTTCATTCAGCAGGTGCGTTCCGAAGTCTCGAAAGTGACCTGGCCGACCCGGCGCGAGGTTCTGATCACCTCGGTCATGGTGTTCGTGATGGCGATGCTGACGGCGATCTTCTTCTTCTTCGTCGACTGGCTGATCCGGCAGGGCCTTTCGCTGCTTCTGGGCATGTTCTGAGCCCCGCTCAGCGGTCGAGCTGCGTTAGGTCGATGGCCTCTCTTTCCATCAGATCCCTGTAGGCCGCGAGATCCTGTGCGATCGCCTCTTCCAGGGGCATGTGCGGGATGTCTCCGATCAGCTGTTTCAGCGCGGCGTCGGAGAGGTCAGACGGCACGCCGAGGGGCGCGTCTTCTTCGCAGGTGACCTGGTGGGGCCCCGCGATCTCTTCGAGGATCCCGAGGACGCGGGCGACCTCGGTCACGCTGTTCCGGACATTGCAGACGATGGCGCCTTCGGGCTCGGCGCGGGCCGCGCGGAGGAACATCTCCGCCATGTCGGAGGCGTGCTGCAGCGAGAGCGGCCCGCTGAAGCGGACATGGAAGGGGCGGTTCGCCGCGACGGCGAGAATGGCCTTGGCGATATCGGAGGACATGCCCTGATCGCGGCCCACGCCGTAGACGATCGCGGGCCGGAGCCCCGCGCTCCCCACCCCCCAGTCGGCGGCGAAGATGCGCGCCGCTTCCTCGTTCGCGACCTTGTAGGTGCCGTAGAGGTTCGACGGCGCGGTGGGCGCGTTGTCGGGCACCGGCAGGACGGGATACAGCTCGGGCGGGCCGAGGACGGCGAGGGAACTGGCATAGGCGAGGCCGCGCACGCCCTCGTGCCGCGCGGCTTCGAGGATATTCACGGTGCCGGTGACGTTGACCGCCGCGCCGAGGGCCGGGTCGGCCTTGCAGAACGGCACCTGGAGCCCCGCGAGATGCACGATATGGGTGGCGCCGGTTTCTGCCACGAGGCGGCGGACCGCCGCCGTGTCGGTCACGTCGAGGGCGCGCCAGTCGAGGGCGGCGACCTCCTCCTCCGGCATCAGGAGCCGGGGCCGCGTCGGTTCGGGCGCGAGATCGGTGGCGGTGAAGGCGGTGCCTTCGGCGCTCAGATGCCGGGTGACCCAGGCGCCGATGCAGCCGTTCGCCCCGGTGACCAGGACATGGGTGTCTGGCATGATCGTTCCTCCCGCCGTCGCCGTTCCGCCGGGCATGATCGCCGGGCGGGGCGGGCTTGTATAGGCCGTTCTTCGCCCGGGGGGGCGCAACTCTGGGCTTGAACCGGCCTGCCCGTGGGTGTATCTGCCGCCTGTTCCCCGACAGAATGAGCCGTTCGAGAAGACAGCGACCTCACGCGACGGGGGCGTAGAGTTTAAGCAAGGTCTGGAAAGCGAGAACATGGCGAAGCGCTGGTATTCCGTAAGCGTCCTGTCGAACTTCGAGAAGAAGGTGGCGGAGCAGATCCGTCATTCGGTGATCGATGCCGGTCTCGAGGACCAGATCGAGGAAGTGCTCGTGCCCACCGAAGAGGTGATCGAGATCCGGCGCGGCAAGAAGGTGCCGACCGAGCGGCGGTTCATGCCCGGCTATGTGCTTGTGCGGATGGAGATGTCGGACGAGGGCTATCACCTGATCAACTCGATCAACCGGGTGACCGGGTTCCTGGGCCCCCAGGGCCGCCCGATGCCGATGCGCGATGCCGAGGTGAACCAGATCCTGAACCGCGTCGAGGAAGGCCAGGAGGCGCCGCGCACCCTGATCTCGTTCGAAGTGGGCGAGAAGGTGAAGGTGAAGGACGGCCCGTTCGAGGATTTCGACGGCATGGTCGAGGAAGTGGACGAGGACAACCAGCGCCTGAAGGTGACGGTGTCGATCTTCGGCCGCGCGACGCCGGTGGAGCTGGAATACACCCAGGTGTCGAAAGAGATCTGAGGCGTCTGCCCCCCGGGCGCGGGGGATGCGGGGGCGCTGCCCCCGCCGCGCGCCGCGCGGCTCCCCCGGAGTATTCTTGCCAAAATGAAGGGGCGGGGTGCCGCCCCCCTCCGGCCTCAGTTCCGCTTCATCGGGCAGGTGTTGAGCCCCAGGAGCGAATAGGCCGGGCACCAGCCGATCAGGCCGGTGACGAGCGGCACGATCCCGATCAGCCCCCAGAGCGTCTGCGGCCCGACGAAGACGAGCGACAGGAGCACGAGGCCTGCGATGATCCGCAGGGCGCGGTCGAGGGTTCCTTCGTTGCGTGTCATGATGCACCTTTATGCTTTGCGTGACCGGGCCAATGATCGCAGGTGCGGGCGGGCCCTGTCGGTGACTTTGTCACCGAGTGTCTGCGGCAATCCGTTCCAGCTTCGCGCGGTCGGCGATATGGACCTGGCCGCGGGTGAGGGTGACGGCGCCGTCTTTCGCGAAGGCCGCGAGGCGGCGGGAGACGACCGCGCGGCCCGAGGCGATTTCGGTGGCGAGCGCCTCGTGGGTGGCGGCGATGGTGCCATCGTCATCCGCGAGCGCGAGGAGCGCGCGCGGGCGAGGCGGGCGTCGAAGCCCGTCAGCGCCACGTCTTCGAGGAGGCGTTCGAATTCCGCGAACCGGTGCGCGACGGCGCCGAAGACGAGGCCGCGGAATTCGGGGCTTTCGGAGAGCCGCGCCTCGAAGGCGGCGGGGGGGATGATATCGCCCGAAAGATCGGTTTCGGCGACGCCTTCGGCCTTGTAGGGCTCGCCCGTCACCAGGCAGGAGAAGGTCTGCAGGCAGACATCGCCGGGGCGGACGCGGTAGAGCACGACCTCGCGCCCGTTTTCGGCCGTCAGCGTCACCCGGATCGTGCCGGAGCGCAGCACGACGAAGCCCGGGCAGGCCTGGCCGGGAGAGAAGAGCGTGGTGCCCTTCGGGACCTTCAGGGGGTGGGTGCGATGATCCATGGGCCGAGTGTGCCAGCGGGGGAGGCGCGCCTCAACTACGAGATTGCGGGGCTTTCGAATGGGTGGCGCGTGATCTCGCGGATGCTGTCGAAGGGCGTGCCCCGGACCGCCTCGCGGACGATGCGCTCGGCCCGGGCGACATCGGCGACCGAAACGCCGAAATTCACCTCGGGGATGCCGGTTTCGAGGTTGGCGCCGATCTCGGCCCCGATCTCGGCCCCGTCCAATGCGCCCGCGCCGTCCCGTGCGGGCGCGATTTCGATACGCGCCATGGCCGCGTCGCTCACATGGAGGGCGATCTGGCGCACGGGGATATGGCCGATGGAGCGCGCGGTCGCGAGGATCGCGTCGGAGAACGGCGTGTCCGGCACGACGGTCGCGGCGCCCTGGCCCCATGTGCCCGTCTGCACCCTGTCGAAGGTGGCGAGGCCCGCTTCGGCGAGCAGGGGCACGCGGACGGTTTGCAGCTGTGTCAGGATGTGATCGGCGCGGGCGTCGTCCGGCACGCAGAGCAGGATCTGGGGTTGGCTCATCTCCTGCCGCCTTCGTCCGGTGTCGCCGCCTGCGCCGGGATCTTTGATCGCGGCGCTCGTGGGCGCCTTGCCGGGCCGTTCCTGCCGCTCGCGCATGTTCAGGCTTGAACCGCAGGCATGGCGGGCGTACCCGGCATAGGCCGCCGCAAGACGGGGCGGCAAACGCATCGGGGACGCAGGAGAGGCTGGACGGCGGATGCTTCAGTTGTGTGACGGCGGGCCATGACCGGAGACGTCGGGGAGAGCCCGGCCGGCGGGCCGGTGGCCGTGGTTCTGGCCAAGACCGCGCACCCGGATGATCCCGGGGCGCCGGGCTGCTGGTTCGGGGGCGGTGCGACCTTGCCGCCCGATATCGACTGGCCCGTCATGGCGTTCGAGGGCCTGGAGATCCCCCTGCATTTCCTGTGCCAGATCGATCTTGCGCAGGTGCCGCCGGCCGGGGATCTGTTGCCCCGGCAGGGCAGGCTGTTCTTCTTCTGGGAGCCGTTTTTGTCGCCCAGCATGTCGCTGACCCGGGGCGCGCGCGTGATCCATGCCGAGGGCGACCTGTCCGGCACGCCCGAGCGGCGGATGCCCGAGGCGCCGGAGATCCCAGAGGCGTATTTCCCCGATTACCGCGAGGCCGATCCCCGTGGCACGGTGTACCGCCGCTGGAACATGACATTCGAGACCTTCGAGGATGCGGATCTTCCGGCGGATCCGGCCGATCCGATGCTGGACCAGCGCAGGAAAGACCAGATCGCGGCGCAGGACGCGATGCGGCGGCGACTGACCAGGGCGATCCGCGATGTGCCCGCGCGCAGTCACATCAGGGCGACGCCGGTATTGCACAGGATGCTGGGGGGCCGTGACCTCGATTTCGAACCGGGCGACCGGGTTCTGCTTCTGACCATTGGGGCGGATGCCGACCTCGATCTGCGCATGGCGGTGGATCCGGTGGTGTTTTCGATTGCGCGGGATGACCTCGCCGCGCGCGACTTTTCGAAGATAACGCTGTCGGAGAGGCCGTAGGCCGGGCGATCGGGCGGCGGGCGCGAAGCCCCTTGCCAAGCGGCAGGGCGCCGTGTATCCCCCGCCGGTCGCCGCAGGGCGGCATCCAGTTGGGAGGCGAGGCCCCGCACGCGGGCCGGACCGGACCACATCACGCATAGCCGGAGGGACATGTGCCCGGCCGGCGCTTGAGAAAGGAGCGGCCCCATGGCCAAGAAAGTCGCCGGCACCATGAAGCTTCAGGTGCCTGCCGGACAAGCGAACCCCTCTCCGCCGGTCGGACCGGCGCTGGGCCAGCGCGGCATCAACATCATGGAATTCTGCAAGGCCTTCAACGCGAAGACCCAGGAGATGGAGCCCGGTGCGCCGTGCCCGACCGTGATCACCTATTACCAGGACAAATCCTTCTCGATGGATATCAAGACGCCGCCGGCGTCGTATTTCCTGAAGAAGGCCGCGAAGCTGAAATCGGGGGCCAACAACCCCTCGCGCGAGACCGTGGGCACGGTCACGAAGAAGCAGCTTCAGGAGATCGCGGAAGCGAAGATGAAGGATCTGAACGCCAATGACGTGGAAGCGGCGATGCAGATCATCCTCGGCTCTGCGCGGTCGATGGGGATCGAGGTGAAGGGGTAAGGCCATGGGAAAGCTTGGTAAGAGACTGACCGCCGCCCGCGAAGCGTTCGAGGGCAAGGAAAACCTGAGCGTCGACGAGGCCGTCGCGCTGGTGAAGGCGAACGCGAACGCGAAGTTCGACGAGACCGTCGAGATCTCGATGAACCTCGGGATCGACCCGCGCCACGCCGACCAGATGGTGCGCGGCACGGTGACGCTGCCCGCCGGCACCGGCAAGACGGTGCGCGTGGCGGTGTTCGCGCGCGGCGCGAAGGCGGACGAGGCGAAGGAAGCGGGCGCCGATATCGTGGGCGCCGAGGACCTGATGGAAACCATCCAGGGCGGCAAGATCGAGTTCGACCGCTGCATCGCCACCCCCGACATGATGCCGATCGTCGGCCGTCTGGGGAAGGTGCTGGGCCCGCGGAACCTGATGCCGAACCCGAAGGTCGGCACCGTCACGATGGACGTCAAGGAAGCCGTGGAAGCGGCGAAGGGCGGCCAGGTGCAGTTCAAGGCCGAGAAGAAGGGCATCGTGCAGGCCGGGATCGGCAAAGCCTCGTTTGACGCCGACAAGCTGGCCGAGAACGTGCGGGCCTTCGTCGACGCTGTGTCGAAGGCGAAGCCGTCGGGCGCGAAGGGCACCTACATGAAGAAGGTCACGCTGACCTCGACCATGGGCCCGGGCGTCACGGTCGACGTGGTGGATGCGACCGGGAACTGAGCCCGGCCTCACGTAACGGATCGGAAGGGGCGGTGTGACCGCCCCTTTTTTCATGGCCGCGTGCCGGATTCGAGCCAGATGCGATCCCCCTTCGGCAGGGATGCCGTGATGCGGGCGGCGTAGGCGTCGACCTCGGGCTGGGAGAGGCGGCCAACCCACTTGTTCATGGAGCCCGAGTCGAAGAAGCTGGTTTCGTCGTGGAAGGCGGAATCGGCGGCCGGCCGGGCGTGGTGGCGGGTGATGTCGCGCATTTGGTCGATGCCCGTGGCCTCGGCGATGGCTTCGACGAGCGCCTCGGGCGCAGGCGTGCCGATCACCGCGGCGTAGCGGCGGATGGCGGCGCGGATGTCGGATTTCAGATCGGCATAGTGGAAGAGATGGACGTTCGGCAGGTGCGACCATGTCTTGAACGAGCGGTAGTGGTTGATCAGCGAGGCGAGGGTGAGATCGTCGGTGCCCTGATCGGTGAGCGGCCCGTTCAGGAAGCGGGCGAAGGCTGCGCCGGGCGTGTCGGGGAAGAGGTGATCGAGCCAGTCGTATTTCATGTTCGCCACGTGGCGCTTGAGGGAGAAGTAGGTGTCGATCGGGTGGCGGTAGACGGCGATGTAGATGGCGCGGGGATCATAGGCGATGCCGTCGAAGGGGGTGTGGGACTTGATGCAGCGCTGGTGGGGTTGCGCCGCGAGCGCGGCCAGGGCGGCGTCGCGGTCGCGGAACGCGCAGTCGAGCCAGATCGCATCGTGCCAGACCGCGCGGTCGGTGATCGCCGCCCCGTGGATCAGCATCATGAGGATCGCCTGGCTCCACGTCGTGCCGGATTTGGGCGGGGTGGAGAGCACGATATCGCCGGGGCGGAAGGCGAAGCTGTCCCACATGTCGGTGTTGGTGACGGGGCCTTCGTAGTCGCGGGTCTTTCGCGGCAGATCGGTTGTCATGGCTGTCCCCCGGGTGTGACCCGTTTCGGGGAGGCTAGGCGAAACCGGGCAGGCGGCAAAGCCCCGGGTTCGGCGGGGGCGGAGATTTTCCGGCAGAGCCTGTTGGCGCGGCACGGATTTCGCGGGAGAGTGGGCGCCGGAAGACTGGGCCCGGGGAGGATGGCGGCATGGCGGGACTGACGATGACGGGCGCGGCGCGGGCGGCGCTGGAGGCGCTGGCGGCGTATCTGGAGGCGCGGGGCGCGGGGCTCACGATCGACGGGGATGTGCATCCCTCGGACCGGGATCTCCTGCCCGAGGACGTGGCACGGCGGATCGCGGAGGATCCGGAGTATTACCACACGAAGCCGGTTCTGCCCGAAGAGCTTTTGCCCGTGATGGATATGGCCGGGGTGGACATGGCGCTTTGCTGGCAGAACCCCGGGGTGCTGCCCTATGGCGCGGATCTAGAAGAGAACGCCGCGCGGCTGACCGAGGCGAACCGGCGGATCGCGGCGCTGGCCGCCCGGCATCCAAGGCGGATCATTCCGGCGGGCTGGACCGATCCGAAGGCGCTGGGGGTGGAGAATGCGATCGCGCTGGTGCGCCGCTGCGTGGCGGAGTTCGGGATGCCGGTCGTCAAGATGAACCCCGCGCAGAACGCCTATCCGATCACCGACCCGATGGTTTACGCCGTGATCGACGCGATTGCGGAGACGGGCGCGGTGCCCGCGTTTCACTTCGGATCCGACACGCCCTTCACGCCCACCGAGGGGCTTCTGGAGATCGCGCGGCATCTGGGCGATCACCCGGTGATCGGCGTGCATATGGGGGGCGGGGGCGGCCATTTCGTGGAGGCCGAGGCGACCTATCAGTCGGCGCGGGAGGCGGGGCTTCGGCAGGAGAACATCTTTTACGTGCTGTCGGCCAAGCGGGATGTGCACATGGCCAATGCGCTGATCGCCTATGCCGATGCGGGCGGGAGCGCGGCGCGGCGGATCGCCGTGGCGAGCGACGCGCCCTATGGGAACATCCCCTTCAATTTCGGCGGGTTCCGGGCGCTGTTCGACGCCTTGAGAGACGGGGCGCATTATCCCGATGCGCGGCTGAAGGCGCGGCCCGGGCTGTTCGATGACGCGATGGTGCAGGGGTTCATGGGCGGCAATCTGGCCGCGCTGGTCGCGGCTGCCGCCCGGAGGGTTCTTGAGCGGGCGTGAGCCTCAGGGCTCGGTCGGCCCGCCCTTTTCCTTCCAATCCGGGAAGCCGCCGGCGTTCGACACGTTCTGGTAGCCCATGTCCTTCAGCGTCTTGCCGGTCAGCGCGGCCTGGCCGCCCTTGCCGCAGATCAGGATGATATCGGCATCCTTGGTGAGCTTTTCGTTGTGGAAGGGCGTTGCGGGATCGGCGGCGAATTCGATCATGCCGCGGGTGATGCGCTCGGCCCCCGCGATGGTGCCGGTCTGGGCGATTTCGCCCGAGTCGCGGACATCGACGAAGACGGCGCTGCCGTTCGCATGCTTGGCCACTGCGTCGTCGAATTCGATCTTCGGGACGACGGCGTTGGCTTCGGCGAGATAATCCTGGGCGGTTTTCATGGGGGTATCCTTTTTCACTGGTCGCTAGGGGCAGGATAGGCGGTCGCGCGCCGTGTGCAAGCGGTGTCGGCGGTCGGGCGGAGGCCGGCCGCGATCGGTGGCTTCCCGCCGCCCCGACCGTCCCGCCGCCCCGACCGCCCGTCGGCAGGCGCCCGCCGGTTTGGCGCGGGGCCTTGCCGACCAGCTTGAGACCGTCCACGGTGGGATCGGAGCGAAAAACCGCCGTGCCGGATAGGGAAATGCCGCATCGGGCGGCCTTTGCCCCTTGGCATTCGGAACGAATGACCGTAAACCCCAGCCATCGGAGGAGCGTGCGATTCGTCGCGCGCTTTTTCGTCTTTCGTCCGAGACGGTGGGTTGGGGTTTCCCGGTAATTCCTGCCTGAGACGGGAACAGAGCATTTTCTTCGGGATCGCCCAGGCGCGATATCCGGGGGCGACTTGCGACGGACCCGTAAGGACCCGACTGCCGGGTGCCTTTCACCCGGTGGAACATGAGCCGGGGGTTCGCCCCCAGAACTTGGAGCAAACTGTGGATAGAGCCCAGAAAGAGAAAGTGGTCGAGGAACTCGGCCAGATCTTCGAAAGCTCTGGCGTCGTGGTGGTGGCAAGCTACCAGGGCATGACGGTTGCCGAGATGCAGGACTTGCGCGCGCGCATGCGCGAAGGCGGTGGGTCCGTACGTGTTGCCAAGAACAGGCTCGCCAAGATCGCCCTCGAAGGGAAGCCGAACGCATCGCTCGGCGACCTGCTTCAGGGAATGACCGTTCTCGCCTATTCCGAGGACCCCACGGCCGCGGCCCGGGTCGTCGACAAGTACGCCAAGGATAACAAGAAGCTTGAGATCCTCGGTGGTGCCATGGGTGAGACGGCGCTTGACCCGGCCGGTGTCAAAGCGGTTGCCGACATGCCGTCGCGTGAGGAGCTTATCGCTTCGATCGCGGGCTGCATCGGCGCGCCTGCTTCGAACATCGCCGGTGCGATCGGCGCACCTGCTTCGAACATCGCGAGCATCCTGTCGACCATCGAGGAGCGCGCGGAAGCCGCGTGATCCCCTGTCATGCCACGTAAGGCCTTGAACGCCCGACGTTGGAACCCATCTTAAGGAACTGCAAAATGGCTGATCTGAAGAAACTTGCTGAAGAGATCGTGGGTCTCACGCTTCTCGAAGCCCAGGAACTGAAAACCATCCTCAAGGACGAGTATGGCATCGAGCCCGCCGCTGGCGGCGCTGTCATGATGGCCGGCCCGGCTGCCGGTGGCGACGCCGCCGCTGCCGAAGAGGAAAAGGACGAATTCGACGTCATCCTCAAGGCCGCCGGTGCCCAGAAGATCAACGTGATCAAGGAAGTTCGCGCGATCACGGGTCTCGGCCTGAAGGAAGCCAAGGAACTGGTGGAAGCCGGCGGCAAGGCCGTCAAGGAAGGCTGCGCCAAGGCCGAGGCCGAAGAGATCAAGTCGAAGCTCGAGGCGGCTGGCGCCGAAGTCGAGCTCAAGTGATCGACGCCCGGCGGGCGGCGATCATCCCGGACGCGCGAGCGATCCGGGATCTCGCGCCGCCGGGGTGATATGAACGGTCGGGTCCGGGATGTCCGGGCCCGGCCTTCCGCGTCTCAGGAAGGGCCCGTGATTTCACGGCCTTGCGGACCCTTCCTAAGGTGCGGATCCGGTCGGGCGGCATCCTGTGGGAGGGATGCCAGGGATGGACCGGCGTACCTGTTTCACCGGCCTGGCCGCCCGTTCCCCGACGGGAGGCCGCGTCAGCGAAAGCGAAGGGTGAAAGACCGACATGGCGTCGACCTATATCGGACAGAAGCGTCTAAGAAAGTATTACGGCAAGATCCGGGAAGTCCTGGAGATGCCCAATCTCATCGAGGTGCAGAAATCGAGCTACGATCTGTTCCTGAATTCGGGCGACCAGCCCGATCCGGCAGATGGCGAAGGGATCAAGGGCGTTTTCCAGTCCGTCTTCCCGATCAAGGATTTCAATGAAACGGCTGTTCTGGAGTTCGTGAAATACGAGCTCGAAAAGCCGAAATACGATGTCGAGGAATGCCAGCAGCGCGACATGACCTACAGCGCGCCGCTGAAGGTGACGCTGCGGCTGATCGTGTTCGATGTCGACGAGGACACCGGCGCGAAATCGGTGAAGGACATCAAGGAACAGGACGTGTTCATGGGCGACATGCCGCTCATGACGCCCAACGGCACGTTCATCGTGAACGGGACCGAGCGGGTGATCGTTTCCCAGATGCACCGCTCCCCGGGCGTATTCTTCGACCACGACAAGGGCAAGACGCATTCGAGCGGCAAGCTTCTCTTCGCCTGCCGGATCATTCCCTATCGCGGATCGTGGCTCGATTTCGAGTTCGACGCGAAGGACCTGGTCTATGCCCGCATCGACCGGCGCCGGAAACTTCCCGTCACGACCCTGCTTTACGCGCTTGGGATGGACCAGGAAGGCATCATGGATGCCTATTACCAGACGGTCGATTACAAGCTGAAGAAGAAGGGCAAGGCCGACGGCGGCTGGGTGACGAAGTTCTTCCCCGAGCGCGTGCGCGGCACGCGGCCCGCGATGGATCTGGTCGACGCCAAGACCGGCGAGGTGATCGCCGAGGCGGGCAAGAAGGTGACGCCGCGCGCCGTCAAGAAATGGATCGACGAGGGCAATATCGAGAACCTTCTGGTTCCGTTCGAGCATATCGTCGGCCGGTTCGTCGCGAAGGACATCATCAACGAGGAGACCGGCGCGATCTATGTCGAAGCCGGGGACGAGCTGACCTGGGAAACCGACAAGGACGGCGCCGTCACGGGCGGGACGCTGAAGGAGCTGATGGATGCCGGCATCTCCGACATCCCGGTTCTGGATATCGATAACGTCACCGTCGGCCCCTACATGCGCAACACGATGGCCGCCGACAAGAACATGAACCGCGACGGCGCGCTGATGGACATCTATCGCGTGATGCGCCCGGGCGAGCCGCCCACCGTCGACGCCGCGAGCGCGCTGTTCGACACGCTGTTCTTCGACAGCGAGCGCTATGACCTGTCGGCCGTGGGCCGGGTGAAGATGAACATGCGCCTCGACCTCGATGCCGAGGACACGGTGCGGACGCTGCGCAAGGAAGACATCGTCGCCTGTATCAAGGCGCTGGTCGACCTGCGCGACGGGCGCGGCGAGATCGACGATATCGATCACCTGGGCAACCGCCGGGTGCGCTCGGTCGGCGAACTGATGGAAAACCAGTACCGCGTCGGCCTTCTGCGGATGGAGCGCGCGATCAAGGAACGCATGTCGTCGGTCGAGATCGACACGGTGATGCCGCAGGATCTGATCAACGCGAAACCGGCCGCGGCGGCGGTGCGGGAGTTCTTCGGCTCCTCGCAGCTCAGCCAGTTCATGGACCAGACCAACCCGCTGTCGGAAGTCACCCACAAGCGGCGCCTGTCGGCGCTTGGACCGGGCGGCCTGACGCGGGAGCGCGCGGGCTTCGAAGTGCGCGACGTGCACCCGACCCACTATGGCCGGATGTGCCCGATCGAGACGCCGGAAGGGCCGAATATCGGCCTGATCAACAGCCTCGCGACCTTCGCGCGGGTGAACAAGTACGGCTTCATCGAAACGCCCTATCGCAAGGTCGAGGCCGGGCAGGTGACCGACGAGGTCGTCTATATGTCCGCGACCGAGGAGATGCGGCACGTAGTGGCGCAGGCCAACGCGAACCTCGACGACAAGGGCCGGTTCACCAACGAGATGGTGAACACCCGTCAGGCCGGTGAATACACGCTGGCGCCGACCGAGCAGGTCGACCTGATCGACGTGTCGCCGAAGCAGCTGGTCTCCGTCGCCGCCTCGCTGATCCCGTTCCTCGAGAACGACGACGCGAACCGGGCGCTGATGGGATCGAACATGCAGCGGCAGGCGGTGCCGCTTCTTCAGGCCGAGGCGCCGCTTGTCGGCACCGGCATCGAAGAGGTGGTGGCGCGCGATTCCGGCGCGGCGATCATGGTGCATCGCGGCGGGGTGATCGACCAGGTCGATGCCCAGCGGATCGTTGTGCGGGTGACCGAAGACCTCGAACCCGGGGATCCGGGCGTCGATATCTACCGGTTGCGCAAGTTCCAGCGGTCGAACCAGAACACCTGCATCAACCAGCGTCCGCTGGTGAAGGTGGGCGACATGGTGGCCAAGGGCGAGGTGATCGCCGACGGCCCGTCGACCGACATGGGTGAACTGGCGCTCGGCAAGAACGTGGTCGTCGCGTTCATGCCGTGGAACGGCTACAACTACGAGGACTCGATCCTGATTTCCGAGCGCATCGTGCGCGACGACGTCTTCACCTCGATCCATATCGAGGAATTCGAAGTCGCCGCCCGTGACACGAAGCTCGGACCGGAAGAGATCACCCGCGACATCCCGAATGTCGGCGAGGAAGCGCTGCGCAACCTCGACGAGGCGGGGATCGTCTATATCGGCGCCGAAGTGGGGCCGGGCGACATTCTCGTGGGCAAGATCACGCCGAAGGGTGAAAGCCCGATGACGCCGGAAGAAAAGCTTCTGCGCGCCATCTTCGGTGAAAAGGCGTCCGACGTGCGCGACACGTCGCTGCGCCTGCCGCCGGGGGATTTCGGGACGATCGTGGAAGTGCGCGTCTTCAACCGTCACGGTGTGGACAAGGACGAGCGTGCGCTGCAGATCGAGCGCGAGGAAGTGGAACGTCTGGCCCGGGACCGGGACGACGAGCTCGCGATCCTCGACCGCAACATCTATGCCCGTCTGAAGGCGATGATCCTCGGCAAGGTGGCCGTCAAGGGCCCGAAGGGCGTGAAGCCCAAGTCGGAGATCACCGAGGACCTGCTGGACAGCCTGTCGAAGGGCCAGTGGTGGCAGCTTGCGGTCGGCGACGACGCGGAAGCGCAGGCCATCGAGGCGCTGAACGCGCAATACGAGGCGCAGAAGCGTGCGCTGGACGCGCGGTTCGAGGACAAGGTCGAGAAGGTGCGCCGGGGCGACGACCTGCCGCCGGGTGTCATGAAGATGGTCAAGGTGTTCGTGGCGGTGAAGCGCAAGCTTCAGCCGGGCGACAAGATGGCCGGACGTCACGGCAACAAGGGCGTGATCTCGAAGGTGGTGCCGATGGAGGACATGCCGTTCCTCGGGGATGGCACGCCGGTCGACTTCGTTCTGAACCCGCTTGGCGTGCCGAGCCGGATGAACGTGGGCCAGATCCTTGAAACCCACATGGGCTGGGCCGCGCGCGGCCTTGGCATCAAGATCGACGACGCGTTGGGCGAATACCGCCGGTCGGGCGACATGAGCCCGGTTAAGGACGCGCTGAAGATCGCCTATGGCGACGATGTCTGGGCCGACGGTCTGGGCGACATGGATGACGACACGATGGTCGAGAAGGCCGAGCTTGTCACCCGTGGCGTGCCGATCGCGACGCCCGTCTTCGACGGTGCGAAGGAAGCGGACGTCAACAACGCGCTGGAGCGGGCCGGGTTCGACCAGTCCGGTCAGTCGGTGCTGTATGACGGGCGGACGGGCGAGCGGTTTGCGCGCCCCGTCACGGTCGGCATCAAGTACCTTCTGAAGCTGCACCATCTTGTCGACGACAAGATCCACGCACGTTCCACCGGGCCTTACAGCCTCGTGACGCAGCAGCCCCTGGGCGGCAAGGCCCAGTTCGGCGGTCAGCGTTTCGGGGAAATGGAGGTCTGGGCGCTGGAAGCCTATGGCGCGGCCTACACGCTGCAGGAGATGCTTACCGTCAAGTCGGACGACGTGGCAGGCCGGACCAAGGTCTACGAGTCGATCGTCAAGGGCGAGGACAACTTCGAAGCGGGTGTGCCGGAATCGTTCAACGTGCTGGTGAAGGAAGTTCGGGGCCTCGGCCTCAACATGGAGCTTCTGGATGCGGAAGGCGATGACGACGACGAGGCGGGGATCGCGGCGGAGTAGGCGCGGGGGATGGGGTGAAACCCCATCCTACGGCCCTTTGTAGGGTGGGTTTTCAACCCACCTTTTGCTCCCCCAAGGAATTAGGATGCTGAGATGAACCAGGAACTGACAACCAACCCGTTCTCGCCGCTGGCCCCGGTCAAGACGTTTGACGAGATCAAGATTTCGCTCGCGAGCCCCGAGCGGATCCTGAGCTGGTCCTACGGTGAGATCAAGAAGCCCGAGACGATCAACTACCGCACGTTCAAGCCCGAGCGTGACGGCCTGTTCTGTGCCCGGATCTTCGGACCGATCAAGGATTACGAGTGCCTCTGCGGCAAATACAAGCGCATGAAGTATCGCGGCGTCGTCTGCGAGAAATGCGGTGTGGAAGTGACGCTGCAGAAGGTGCGGCGCGAGCGGATGGGCCATATCGAACTGGCCGCGCCCGTCGCCCACATCTGGTTTCTGAAGTCGCTGCCGAGCCGGATCGGCCTGATGCTCGACATGACGCTTCGGGATCTGGAGCGGATTCTCTACTTCGAGAATTACGTGGTGATCGAGCCGGGTCTGACCGACCTGAGCTATGGCCAGCTGATGAGCGAAGAGGAATTCCTCGACGCGCAGGACGCCTATGGCGCGGATGCCTTCGAGGCCGATATCGGCGCCGAAGCGATCCGCAAGATGCTGTCGGCGATCGACCTCGAGGCCGAGGCCACGCAGCTGCGCGAAGACCTGAAGGAAGCGACCGGCGAACTGAAGCCCAAGAAGATCATCAAGCGGCTGAAGATCGTTGAAAACTTTATCGAATCCGGTAACCGGCCGGAGTGGATGGTGCTGACCGTGATCCCGGTCATTCCGCCCGAGTTGCGCCCGCTGGTGCCCTTGGATGGCGGCCGGTTCGCGACCTCGGACCTCAACGACCTCTACCGCCGGGTGATCAACCGGAACAACCGCCTGAAGCGCCTGATCGAGCTTCGCGCGCCGGACATCATCGTGCGGAACGAGAAGCGGATGCTTCAGGAATCGGTCGATGCGCTGTTCGACAACGGCCGTCGGGGCCGGGTGATCACGGGCGCGAACAAGCGGCCGCTGAAATCGCTGTCGGACATGCTCAAGGGCAAGCAGGGCCGGTTCCGGCAGAACCTGCTTGGAAAGCGCGTCGACTTCTCGGGCCGGTCCGTCATCGTGACGGGCCCGGAACTGAAGCTGCACCAGTGCGGGCTGCCGAAGAAGATGGCGCTCGAACTGTTCAAGCCGTTCATCTATTCGCGGCTTGAGGCGAAGGGCCTGAGTTCGACCGTGAAGCAGGCGAAGAAGCTTGTCGAAAAGGAACGTCCCGAGGTCTGGGATATCCTCGACGAGGTGATACGCGAGCATCCCGTGATGCTGAACCGGGCGCCGACGCTGCACCGGCTTGGCATCCAGGCGTTCGAGCCCGTGCTGATCGAAGGCAAGGCCATTCAGCTTCACCCGCTGGTCTGTGCCGCGTTCAACGCCGACTTCGACGGCGACCAGATGGCCGTGCACGTGCCGCTGAGCCTCGAAGCACAGCTGGAAGCGCGCGT
Source organism: Ovoidimarina sediminis (assembly GCF_032586175.1). NCBI lineage: Bacteria > Pseudomonadati > Pseudomonadota > Alphaproteobacteria > Rhodobacterales > Roseobacteraceae > Ovoidimarina > Ovoidimarina sediminis. The sequence goes on along the minus strand of NZ_JAWHTE010000010.1, from coordinate 135,231 downwards.
TCTGATGATGTCGACGAACAACGTTTTGTCGCCGGCGAACGGCTCGCCCATCATCGTGCCGTCGCAGGACATGATCCTTGGCCTCTATTACATCTCGATGGAGCGCGAGGGCATGAAGGGCGGAGGCATGATCTTCGGCTCTCCCGAAGAGGTCGAGCATGCGCTGGAAGCGGGCGAGGTGCATCTGCACGCCAAGATCACCGCGCGCGTGAAGCAGATCGACGAGAACGGGCTGGAAGTGTTCCAGCGGTTCGAGACGACGCCGGGCCGGGTGCGGCTTGGCGCGCTTCTGCCGCTCAACGCGAAAGCGCCGTTCGAGCTGGTGAACCGTCTTCTGCGGAAGAAGGAAGTGCAGCAGGTGATCGACACCGTCTATCGCTACTGCGGCCAGAAAGAGAGCGTCATCTTCTGTGACCAGATCATGGGCATGGGCTTCCGCGAGGCGTTCAAGGCCGGCATCAGCTTCGGCAAGGACGACATGGTGATCCCCGATCAGAAGTGGGACATCGTGAACGGCACGCGCGAGCAGGTGAAGGAGTTCGAACAGCAGTACATGGACGGCCTGATCACCCAGGGTGAGAAGTACAACAAGGTCGTCGATGCCTGGTCGAAATGTTCCGACGAGGTTGCGAACGCCATGATGGGCGACATCTCCGCGATGCGGAAGGACGATGCAGGCGCCGAGATGGAGCCGAACAGCGTCTACATGATGAGCCACTCGGGCGCGCGGGGTTCGCCGGCGCAGATGAAGCAGCTGGGCGGGATGCGCGGCCTGATGGCCAAGCCGTCGGGCGAGATCATCGAAACGCCGATCATCTCGAACTTCAAGGAAGGCCTCACGGTGCTCGAGTACTTCAACTCGACCCACGGGGCCCGGAAAGGCCTGGCGGACACCGCGCTTAAGACCGCGAACTCGGGTTACCTGACCCGGCGTCTCGTGGACGTGGCGCAGGACTGCATCATCCGGATGAAGGATTGCGGCACCGATCGCGCGATCACGGCGGAAGCCGCGGTCAACGACGGGGAAGTCGTGGCCTCGCTGAGCGAGCGTCTGCTGGGCCGCGTGGCCGCCGAGGACGTGCTGAAGCCCGGCACCGACGAGGTGATCGTTTCGGAAGGCGAACTGATCGACGAACGCAAGGCGGACATGATCGAGGCCGCGGGGCTGGCGACGGTGCGGATGCGCTCGCCGCTGACCTGTGAGGCCGAAGAGGGCGTCTGCGCCATGTGCTATGGCCGCGACCTGGCGCGCGGCACGATGGTGAACGTCGGCGAGGCCGTCGGCATCATCGCCGCACAGTCGATCGGTGAACCCGGCACGCAGCTGACGATGCGGACCTTCCACATCGGCGGCATCGCGCAGGGTGGCCAGCAGTCGTTCCTGGAAGCGTCGAGCGCGGGCAAGGTGGAGTACCGCAACGCCAACGTCCTCGACAATGCCGCGGGCGAGACGATCGTGATGGGCCGGAACATGGTTCTTGCGATCATCGACGAGAACGGGGTGGAACGGGCGAGCCACAAGCTGGGCTACGGCACCAAACTTCACGTGAAGGATGGCGCCAGCGTCGAGCGGGGCGACAAGCTTTTCGAATGGGACCCCTACACGCTTCCGATCATCGCCGAAAAGGCGGGGACGGCGAAGTTCGTCGACCTGGTTTCCGGCATCTCGGTGCGGGACGACACGGACGATGCGACGGGCATGACCCAGAAGATCGTGTCGGACTGGCGTTCGGCGCCGAAGGGCAACGAGCTGAAGCCCGAGATCATCCTTGTCGGCAGCGATGGCGAGCCGGTGCGGAACGACCAGGGCAACCCGGTGACCTATCCGATGTCGGTCGACGCCATTCTGTCGGTCGAGGACGGTTCCGAGGTTCAGGCCGGCGACGTTGTGGCGCGGATCCCGCGGGAAGGCGCGAAGACGAAGGACATCACCGGCGGTCTGCCGCGTGTGGCCGAACTCTTCGAAGCGCGCCGACCGAAGGACCACGCGATCATCGCCGAGATCGACGGTTACGTGAAGTTCGGGCGCGACTACAAGAACAAGCGCCGGATCACGATCGAACCGTCGGACGACAGCCTTGAGCCGGTCGAGTACATGGTGCCGAAGGGCAAGCACATCCCGGTCGTGGAGGGCGATTTCGTCCAGCGCGGCGATTACATCATGGATGGCAACCCCGCGCCGCATGACATCCTGTCGATCATGGGTGTCGAGGCGCTGGCCGAGTACATGATCGACGAGGTGCAGGACGTCTATCGCCTGCAGGGCGTGAAGATCAACGACAAGCACATCGAGGTGATCGTGCGCCAGATGCTTCAGAAGTGGGAGATCCTCGACAGCGGGGACACGACGCTTCTGAAGGGCGAGCACGTGGACAAGGCCGAACTCGACGCCGCCAATACGAAGGCGGAAGAGCGCGGCGGACGTCCGGCCTCGGGCGAGCCGATCCTTCTGGGGATCACCAAGGCCTCGCTTCAGACGCGGTCGTTCATCTCGGCGGCCTCGTTCCAGGAGACGACGCGGGTGCTGACGGAAGCCTCGGTTCAGGGCAAGCGCGACACGCTTCTCGGCCTGAAGGAGAACGTGATCGTCGGACGCCTGATCCCGGCCGGGACGGGCGGCGCCACCCAGCGGGTACGCCGGATCGCCCAAGAGCGGGACGCGAAGGTCATCGAGGCGGCGCGGGCCGAGGCGGAAGCCGCGGCGGCGCTGGCGGCCCCGGAGGCGGTGTTCGAAGGCGCCGAGGAGATCGACGCCGGGCTGTCGGATCTGCCGGAAAGCCGGGACTGATCCTTCGGGTGAGATGCGTTGGAAGGGCCCTGCCATTGGCGGGGCCCTTTCGGTTTGGGGGGCGTTCTTGCCCGGAGGAGAGGGCCGTGAGGCCCGCCGGGCAGGGGTTCCGAGGGGCCCGCGAAAGCTCCGGTGGACCTTTCGCCCGAGGGACACCGCCCCTCGGGCGGGCCCTCCTGCGACGGCGCGGATCAGCGGGATGTCCCGCGGGCTTGTGAGATAAAGCACCCCGTCCACGTGTTGGCGGGCCCACCCGCGGTCGGGCCCCGCCCGGCTTGTCGCGAGTGCCCGCTTCGTCCCGCCAACCGGACATACGGCACCCTTTGAAGCCTGCTGCACGGCCGCAAGTCCGCTTGGAGCCCTTCTTGCCCGGAATCGAGGGCCGCAGGCCCGCCGGGCAGGGGTTCCGAGGGGCCCGCGAAAGGTCCGGTGGACCTTTCGCCCGAGGGACACCGCCCCCCCGGGCGGGCCCTCCTGCAACGGTACGGATCAGCGGGATGTCCCGCGGGATTGTGAGATAAAGCGCCCCGACCAACTGTCGGCGGGCCCACCCGCGGTCGGGCCCTGCCCGGCTTATCGCGAGTGTCAGCAACGTCCGCCAACCGGACATACGGCACCCTTTGAAGCCTGCTGCACCGCCGCAAGTCCGCTTGGAGCCCTCTTTGCCCGGAACCAAGGGGCGTCAGCCCCGCCGGGCAGGGCCCGACCGCCCCTCGGGCGGGCCCTCCTGCAACGACGCAATCCAGCGCGATGTCATTCGGGTTTGCGAGATAAATCGCCCCGATCGGCCGTCGGCGGGCCCACCCGCGGTCGGGCCCCGCCCGGCTTTTCGCTTGTGTCGGCTGAGGAGGCTCCCCCCTCAGCCGCTCACGGCGCGTTCGGGACCGCGCTCGGGGCGGGGTGGGGGGCCGCGCCTTCGGCGGAGATGCGGGCCTGGCCGAGGCGGGGGTTCAGCTTGCCCGCAAGCGTCCAGGCGGCGAGGAGGCCCGCGCCGCCCGCCGCGAAGACGCCCGAGAGCGGCGCGGCGAGGAGGACGAGCCAGGCGACCCCCGGGGTCGCGATGCCCGAGATGTCGCGGAAGCTTGAGTAGATCGCCGACATCTCTGTCCGCTCGGAGGGTTTGACGGCGAGGAGAAAGGGCAGGCCGGCGGAGACATCGAGGAGGATCAGGAAGAACGAGCCCGCCATCAGGAGAAGGACCGTTGCCATCGGCAGCCCGTGGGGGGCGCCGGCGAGGAGGAAGAGCGCGCCCGCCATCAGAAAGCCGGTTCTGATGGCGGTGCGCACCGAACTCCACTGCATGAACCTGAGCATCATGGGCGTCAGGAACAGCGCGCCGTTCGAGATCGAGAGCGCGATGCCGCCCAGACGGTCGCCCAGCCCGTTTTCGAGCGCATAGATCGGGAGATAGACGACATAGACCCACCAGCCGCAGGAGCGGATCACCGCGAAGAGCCAGCCGGTGACAAGCCGGGGCTGCGCGAAGAAGCGGGGGATGAAGGCGAAGGGCCGGGTGGGGGCGCGGCGGCTTTTGGTGATGAGCTTGCCGTTCCCGAGCCGCATCACGAGGAAGATGGTGAGCATCGCGAGGGCCGCCGCCGCCGCGATCAGGAAGGGCGCGGGCGGCCAGTGGGAATAGAGGACCGCGCCGAGGGCGGGCCCCGCCGTCCACCCCAGTGCGCTGTAGAAGAGCCGCGAGGTTTCGAACCGGCCGAGTTCGATCCTGGCCACGTGATCGAGCACATAGGCGTTGAAGCAGACGAAGGTGGTGACGACCGCGAAGGTCGTGAGCGCGAGCCCGGCGATCACCGCATAGGGGCTTCCCGCGATCGCGAGAAGCGCGCCGGTGACGAACATCAGCGCCCCGCAGACATAGACCCACCAGCGGGGGATGAAGCGGATCGCGTAGGGCACGAGGAGGCCGATCAGGAGCGAGGCGAGGCCGATCAGGAAATAGACCTCGGAGACCACGCGGGCATCCTGAAGGACGCCGTAGACCACGACGGGGAAGACCGAGATCAGGATGCCGCGGGCGATCGCCTCGGTTCCGGCCAGAAGCGCGAAGCCGCGCACGCTGGGCGCGGGGGCATGGCGCAGCCATTCGGGAATCCGGCGGTCGTGCATCGGAGGCGCTCGTCTGGTTTCCCGGCAAGAGAGCGCCGTTGGCGCAGGCGTGCTTTCTCACTTGCGACGCGATGTCGTTTTCCGGCTGAGCGGCGGGGTGCCCGCCCGGTTACTTGCGGAACTTGTCGAGGCTGACGACTTCGGCGTCCTTTTCCTTCGCCTCGGCGGCGGGGGCGGCCTCGTCGGCAAGGTCGTCCTCGTCCTCGTCGTCCTCCTCGTCGTGGGATTCGAACCTGAGGCCGAATTCCACCGACGGATCGACGAAGGTGCGGATCGCGTCGTAGGGGATGAAGAGCGGTTCGGGGTTGTTGCCGAAGTTCAGCGTGACCGCGAAGCCGTCATCGCCCACGTCGAGGTTTTCGAACCAGTGCTGGATGACGACCGTCATTTCTTCTGGGTAGCGATCCGACAGCCAGTCGGCGATTTCGACATCCGGGTGCATGGTGTCGAAGGTGATGAAGAAATGATGCTGGCCCGGCAGGCCGTTTTCGGCCACGCCCGACAGAACATCCTGGATCAGCCCGCGCATGGCGCGGTGCATCAGGGTTCCGTAGTCGATCTTGTCGGCCATGTGCGACCCTTCCTCGGTACCGGGAAAGAGTAACGGGGATTCGGGGGGGAAGAAAAGCGGATCGATTGCATTTTGGCGATCATGTCAGGAGGCCTGCCAGAAGACCCAGCAGGGCCGAGAGGCCGAGGACGCCGAGAAGCGGCCACCGGAAGACGAGAAGCGCCACGGAGGCGGCGGCGGAGAGCGCCAGGGCCACCGGGTTCAGGCTTTCGGCGACGGGGGCGATGAGGGTGAGGGCGCCGAGGGTGGCGGTTTCCACCTGTCCGAAGACGACATGGGCCGCGAACCAGATCGAGAGGTTCAGGATCACGCCCACGACCGCCGCCGTGATGCCCGACAGCGCGCCCGTGAGGCGCGGGCGGCCCGCGATCCAGTCGAGATAGGGGGCGCCCGCGAAGATCCAGAGAAAGCAGGGGATGAAGGTGACCCAGAGGGTGAGGGCGGCCGCCGCGAGGCCGAGCGCCATGCCGCCCTGACCGGTGCCTGCCGTGTAGCCCACGAATTCGGTGACGAGGATCAGGGGGCCGGGCGTGGTTTCGGCAAGGCCCAGCCCGTCGATCATCTCGTGCGTGGTGAGCCAGCCCCTGTCCTGCACGACTTCCTGGGTCATGTAGGCGAGGACGGCATAGGCGCCGCCGAAGGTGACCACCGCGAGTTTCGAGAAGAAGAGCGCGATCTGGGTGAGGAAGGCCGCGCCCGAGGCCCAGAGGAGGAGGATCGGGGTGAGCCAGAGCGTGAGCCAGAGGGCGACGGTGCGGCCCGTGCCGCGGATGTCGGGGAGCGGGGTTTCGGCCGTGGCTGTGCCGCTGCCGCGCGCCGCGCCCCAGAGGCCGGCGAGGAGGATGATGAGCGGGAAGGGCAGGGCGAGGGCGAAGATCGCGACGAAGGAGAGGGCGGCGACGATCCAGTCGCCCGGCCCCCGGAGCGCGCGTTTCGAGACCTTGAGGAGCGCTTCGAGGACGATGGCGATCACCGCCGCCTTCACGCCCAGAAAGACCGCCTGGACGAGGGGGAGGGTGCCGAGCGCGCCATAGGCCATGGCGAGCGCGAGGACGACGAGCGCGCCGGGCAGGACGAAGAGCCCGCCCGCGATGAGGCCGCCCGAGAGCCCCGCGCGCTTCCATCCCGCATAGGTGGCGAGTTGCATCGCCTCGGGCCCCGGCAGGAGCATCGCGAAGGAGAGCGCGCGGAGGTAGGTTTGTTCGTCGAGCCAGCCGCGCTCTTCCACCAGTTCGCGGTGCATGAGCGCGATCTGGGCGGCGGGGCCGCCGAAGGAGAGAAGGCCGATCCGGCCGAAGACGCGGACGAGGTCGGATGAGGCGGCGGGCATCACGCGACTTTCGCCGGGGTTTCGGCGGCGAGGCCGGCATGGAGGGCGTCGAAGAGGCCGAGTTCGGCGGCGTCGGCGTCGGGGAGGGCCATGCCCTTGAGGGCGGTGCCGAGCCAGGGCGCGTCAAGCGTTGCGGCGAGGCGGGCGAGGGCGGGGGGGCGAAGGCCGGTTGCGTCGAGGGCGGTTGCGAAATCGGGCCAGGCGGGGGTGGCGGCGAAGCGTTGGGCGACACCCGCGAGCGTCGCGGGCGGCACGCGGAGGAGGCGGGCCCGGGGCGCGATCCAGCGGCGGATCAGCCAGCGGATGGCGGCGGCATCGGGGCGGGCCTCGTCGGGCGTGACCCAGAGCGGGGCGGGGATATCGCCCGCGATGACCGGCGCGCCGGGGAGCGCGCGCCAGGCGACCATGCCGCCTTCGAGGGCCCTGGCGTCGATCCCCTCGCTGCGGAGCCAGGCGGCGGTGCCGTGGCTGAGTTTCAGCCCTTTCTGGCAGATCACCACGACGGGCCCGGCGGGGAGCCCGGCGGCGAGATCGCCGGGCCGGTCGAACGGGTGGCGGAACGCGCCGGGGATGAGCACGGGATCCAGCGCGAAATCCTCTGCCGTGCAGACATCGACGAGGGTGGGGCAGCGGGGGGTGCCGATCAGCGGCAGAAGCGTGGTTGGTGAGAGGTCAATTGAAGTGGCCATGCGCATCCATCTCCCGAAAGAGTGACAAGGATGCGAAACTTGGGCCGGAACCTGACGGGGTGTTCGCGTCGACCCCATGGGCGAAACGGTGCCCGCCGGGGGACGGCCTGTCAAGCCGGCGTCAGAACATGATCTGGCTGACTTCGCGCCGGATCTTGCGTTTCAGGGTTTCGGCATAGCTTTGGTGGCCGCGCGACGTCATGACGAAGCCGTCGCGGGTGATGACGTGGCGGCGGAAGAAGGTGGTGATGGAGACCCCCATGCCTTCGATGGCAAGCCCGTTGATCGTGATGCCCGCGCTTTCGGCCCGGGCGCGGGCGCCCTGGGGATCGGTGCCCGCGTTGTCGGTGCCGTCGCCCGAGACGTCGATCACCTGGCGATCGCAGTCGGGGGCGCTGCGGAAATGCTGGATCCCGCTCAGGATCATGTCGCCCACGGCGGTGTCGGACATGATGAAGGCGCGCGGCATGGTGCGGGCCATTTCGGACCAGCGGAGGACGTCGGCGTCGCTGAGCATCTTTTCCCAGGGGAAGATGATCTGCTGGCTGCCCCGGCCCGACCATTGCATGACGCTGAGGGCGACGTTGCCGGCGATGAGCGCCTCGCGCACCTCGGGATCGATCAGCGCATCGGCGAGGCCGTCGGCCTGGATGCGGTATTCGCCCGCGTCGATCGAGTTCGACACGTCGATGGCGAGAAGGAGCGCCGTGGTGCAGGCCGCCGCGGGGCTGGCGAGGGAGATGCCGAGGAGGGCAGCCGCCAGCCTAGCGCGCATCGTGGAGCATCCGGCTGTCTTCGGGGGCCTCGTCGCGTTCCGTCATCCCGTAATCGCGCAGGACATGGGCGACGCGCAGGCGGTAATCGTCGAAGAACCGCGTGCGCCCCATGGTCTGGGCCTTGCGGTGTTCGGCGAGCCTGCGCCATTCGTCCACCGCCGCCTCGTCGCGCCAGAAGGAGAGCGAGAGGAGCTTTTCGGGATTGGTGAGCGACTGGAAGCGTTCGACCGAGATGAAGCCGTCGATGCTTTCGGCGAGAGGGCGCATTCTGGCGGCCATGTCGAGATAGGGCTCGGTCATGCCGGTCTTCGGTTCCACCTCGAAGATGATTGCGATCATTCCGTCTCCTGTTGGCGTTTTTGGCCGAGAATGGCGGGACAGGAGCGGATTGAAAAGGGCTGGCAGCCGGAAGGCCGCCAGCCCACGAAGGTGTGATCAGGAGTGGCCGGGCGCCGGGCCCGCGCCGTTGGGCTTGGCGGCCGCGGCACCGGCAGGGGCGTCGGGCGGCGGGGGCGGCAGGGCCCCGTCATCGGCCGCTTTCGCGGGCCGCCCGTCGAGCCCGTCGGTCAGGCCCGCAAGGCCGCCTTCGAAGTTCATGCCAAGCTCTTCGCCGAGCTTGCGCATGGCCGGAAGCTGCATCGCGGCGCCCAGCATGGCGTCGAAGGCCTGGTTGACCGGGGCCTTGTCGGCGCCGCCCGAACCGCCGCCGGTGCCCGCGCCCAGACCGCCGATCTGGTTGATGCGGATCGATTCGATCTTTTCGGCGGGTTTCACGGCGGCCTCGATCACGCGGGGCAGGGCCTCGAGCCGGGCGAGGGCGATGCGCATGTCGACGATCGCCTCGGAGAGCGCGTTTTCGGAGTCGGCCAGCGCCTTGCGGCCCTCGGCCTCTGCCAGAAGATCCTTCTTCTTGGCCTCGGCGCGGATCGAGACGGCATCGGCGTCGCCCTGCGCCTCTTCCCGGCGGGCGGCGGCGCGGTCTTCGGCAGCGGCGCGTTCGGCCTCTGCCGCGAGGCGCAGTTTCGTCGCCTCGCGTTCGGCTTCGCGCGCGGCCTCGATCAGGGCGATCCGCTTCGTCCGCTCGGCCTCGGCCACCGCACGGGCGGTTTCGACCTCTTCGGCGGCCCGCTTCGCTTCGGCGCGGGCGGTATCGGCGGAGGCGCGGGCGCGGCTTTCGGCCTCGGATTTCTCGGCGATGACGATCTGGCGCTCCTGGTTCGCCACCTCGATTTCGCGTTCCTTGGTGATCTCGGCCTCTTCGATCGCGCGGGCGCGGGCGATTTCGGCGGCGCGGATTTCCTCCTCGCGCTTGATGCGGGCGCGCTCTTTCTCGGATTCGGACGCTTCGCGGTTGCGCGCGATCTCGGCCTCCTGGGCGGCCTTCAGGAGTTCGACCTCCTGGGTGCGGCCGATCCGGGCCTCTTCCTCGTCGCGTTCGATCTGGAGCTTGAGCTTTTCGGCTTCCATGGCGGAGCGGCGCACGGAGACCTCGGCCTCGGCGTCGATTTCGGCGCGTTCTTTCTTCTATTTCGCAATGACTTCGGCGAGTTTCCTCATGCCGACCGCGTTGAAGGCGTTGTTTTCGTCGAGCGCTTCGAAGGGCGTCTGGTCGAGGGCGGTGAGGGAGACCGATTCAAGCTCAAGCCCGTTTTTCAGAAGGTCGTTCGAGACGGTGTTCTGCACTTCCTGGACGAAGTTGGAGCGGTTTTCGTGAAGCTCGTCCATCGTCATGCGGGCGGCCACGGCGCGGAGGCCGTCGATCAGCTTGCCCTCGATCATTTCGCGGAGCTGGTTCACGTCGAAGGTGCGGTCGCCGAGCGTTTGTGCCGCGCGGGAAATGCCGTCTTCGGTGGCCTGGACGGAGACGTAGAATTCGAAGCCCACGTCGACGCGCATCCGGTCTTTCGTGATGAGCGCGCCGTCGCCCTGGCGTTTCACCTCGAGCCGGAGGGTGCGCATGTTGACGGGGCTGATTTCATGCAGGAGCGGGATGACGATGGTGCCGCCATCCATGATGACCTTCTTGCCGCCCGCGCCGGTCTTGACGAGGGAGGTTTCGCGGGTCGCGCGGCGGTAAATGCGGCCGAGCGCGAAGCCGACGAGGAGGAGGAATGCGATAATCGAGGCAAGAACAATGCCGTAAGTCATGAGATCCATGTGAATACTCCTTTGTTCGTTATCGGGTCAGACCGCGGGAACCGGGACGAGGCGGAGGATGAAATCGCCCGGGCCCCGGCGTTCGCGGATCAGGACGACCTCTGTGCCTTCGGGGATCGTATCCGTCGGCGTGAAGGGTTCGGCGCGGATGTAGTGGATGTTGCCGTGCCGGTCGTGAAGCCGGACCTCGGCGGGGTGGCCGTGGCGGGCGGTGCCCTGCGTGACGGTGCCGCGGAGGCCGCCGAAGAACTGGGCGCGGGTGGCGGTGGTTTCCGTCTTCGGCAGGACGGCGGCGAAGGCGCGGGCGAAGCTGCGCGCACCGGCGAGACCCAGGGGCAGGGCGATGAGCGCGGCGACGAGGCCGGGCAGGGGAGCGCCGAGGAGGTTGCCGGCAAGCCCCTGAAGGACGAGGCCGGCCACGCCGAACGAGAGCAGGAGCGCCGCGAACCACAGAAGAAGCGGCACGCCGGTGAGGCCCATCAGATCGAGGACACCGCCGCCCGAGGGCATCGCGGGCGCGTCGAGATCGGCGGGATCGGGCAGGGCGTCGATGTCGATTTCCATGCCGGGATCGAAATCGAAGGCGCCGCTATCCATCGCCGCCGCGTCGAGATCGAAATCGGGACCGTCATCGGCGGAAAACAGGCTGCTGCCGACCAGATGCGACAGGATTTCAAGGGCGAGCAGCGCGAAGAGAAGCCCGAGTGCGAGACTGAAGGGAACGAAGTTCGAAGACAGTAGCGTGTCGATCATGTGCGCCTCCCATCATGGATAAGCCCTTGAATTGCATGGGGGTCGGTTTCCCGCATACAATAGTATACACACAATTTTCGAGCGATAACGCTGCGTCACACGTCCCGCAAGGCGTGTGGCGGGGGCGCTTTCAGGGCAAGGCTGGGGCGCTTGTGGGGCAGGGGAAACCGCCTGCCGGGAAGAGGCGCAACAGACACAGATCGGGCGCCGCCTGGAAGGATCTTGCCGGTTTGGGGGGAAGGTGCCGGATTCTGTTGCCAGGCTCCGGCGGGCCCCGCCTTACGCTGCTAGGCGCAAGGGCTTAATTTTCGGCTTTGCGCACTGCTTAGGCAGCGAGCGCGACCGGAGCATTGTTGTCGTTGGCAACTATGCAGTTTGGACCGATATCGGTGGTACCTCACCGGGACAAAGCAAACCCCTTTAGACGTCCGTCGATCCTATTTCGGCCCCATGATCCCCCAACGAGGGAATTTGGTGGAGCCGCCGGGTACCGCCCCCGGGTCCGATCCGCTTATTACGGGCGCGTTTATGTCCATAGTCCCCTTGCGGGAACGGAACAGAGGTATGCGAAATCACGGCAAATTTCAAGGCGCGGTTGACGGTTGAACACACGGGCGGGGCTGTTAGATTAGAATGGTTCTAACCACTTTTGCGAGGTTGCCATGCGCCCCATGCTGTCTGGCCGGAAACGGTTCAGGGACCTGTCGGACCAAGAGATTCTGGCGCTGGCCATATCCTCGGAAGAGGATGACGCGCGGATCTATCGCGGGTTCGCGCAGCGGCTGAAGACCGATTTTCCGGCGACCGCGAAGGTTTTCGAAGGCATGGCGGAAGAGGAGGACGGGCACCGGCAGCGGCTGATCGACCTTCATATCGACCGGTTCGGGGAGACGATTCCGCTGATCCGGCGCGAACATGTGTCGGGCTTCTATGCAAGGCGTCCCGTCTGGCTGATGGAACAGCTTCCGCTGGAGCGGATCCGCGAGATCGCCGGGGATATGGAGGCCGAGGCGGGCCGGTTCTATGAGATGGCCGCGGCGCGGACCGAGGATGCCGCGACCCGGAAGCTTCTGGGCACGCTGGCGGCGGCGGAGGCGGGGCACGAGGACACCGCCGCCTCGCTTGCCGAGGCGCATCTGACGGAGGATGCGACCGACGAGGAGGACCGGAAGGCCCACCGGCAATTCGTGCTGACCTGGGTGCAGCCGGGCCTTGCGGGGCTGATGGACGGATCGGTGTCGACGCTGGCGCCGATCTTTGCGGCGGCCTTTGCCACGGGGGATACCTGGAACACGTTCCTCGTGGGGCTGGCGGCCTCTGTCGGGGCCGGGATTTCCATGGGGTTCACCGAAGCGGCGTCGGATGACGGCGAACTGTCGGGCCGGGGATCGCCGGTGAAGCGGGGCATTGCCTCGGGCGTGATGACGACGCTTGGCGGGCTGGGCCATGCGCTGCCTTACCTCATTCCCGATTTCTGGACCGCGACGATCACCGCGATCATCGTCGTCTTCTTCGAGTTGTGGGCGATTGCCTGGATCCAGAACCGGTATATGGAAACGCCGTTCTGGCGCGCGACGCTTCAGGTCGTGGTCGGCGGCGGGCTGGTGCTCGCCGCCGGGGTTCTCATCGGGTCGGGTTAGGGCTTGATATAGGTGTAGCCCATCTGCTGCAGCCGCGAGAGTTCTGCCACACCTGAGGGCACGATGTCTTCGTCCCAGGTGTCATAAAGATCGTTCTCGTAGCTGATCTTCCGCCCTTTGAGCGTGTTATTGCAGACGTGGAAGCTGACATTCTGGCATTTGAGCGAGGACACGGCGGTTTGCAGCGTGTCGTCCTGCTTCGCGGTCATCAGAAGGCCAAGCCCGTTGCCGTGCAAGACGACCTTGATGTCCATGTTTTCGGCACCGACGGCATTGATGTGGTTCTGAATGTTGCGCATGGCGCCGCGATACGCCTTGGATTCCGGCCCGCCATCATAGTTGATGTGATAGACGACCTTCTGTTTGCCGTAGCGCTCGGTTTCCTCGGCGCTGACGCTTCCCGCAGCGGTGACAAGTGCGATGAGTGCAATCGCGAATAGCCTCTTGAGCATGAGGACCTCCCTGTTGTTCGCAGGGCGAGCCTAACGCCAGTTTCGTATTCTCAAAACATAATATCTTCAGAGCATGATACCTAGATATTTATGCCGAGCGCCGTGGCGGCGACGATGGCCTCGACCACGAAGAAGGTGACCTTGCGCGAGGTCTGCACGCCGTCGGCGACGATCGAGGTCAGCCGGCCGACCGCGGCCCCCGCCCAGGCGAAGCCGATCATGGCGAAGGCAAGGGGCGTGCCGAGGATCAGCGCGCCCGCGCCCAGACCGATGAAGAGGGCGCCCGAGGCCGCGCGCACCTCGCTTATCCCCATCGTGGTGCGGGTGGGCGCCATGTCGAGCACCTCCATCGTGTAGCGGGGCGCGAGCCAGCCGATGGCGCCGAGGCCGATGGAGGTGAGGGCGATGAGGATGTTCAGGATGTCGGTCATGGATGTCTCGGCTGTCAGTTCTTGCCTGTCTAGTTTGGTTTACGGTTTCACCGCCGCGGCGGATCACTCTTTTCCGCGGATGTCCCGGTAACTCAGGCCGGGGCGGTCTGGTTCAGATTTTTGCGCCGGACCCGGCCCGGGGCGGCACGGTGTTTCCGGCGGCGGCACAATGGCGGGCGGCGCCGTGGCCGAGGCTTGACCGGGCGGGGGAAAGGGGATCAACCTCTGCCGATGAAGCTTGATATACGGTTCGTGCGCGGGCAGTTTCCCGCGTTTTCCGAGAAATCGCTCAAGGGCCTCGCGCATTTCGAGAATGCGGGCGGGTCCTATGCCTGCGGGCCGGTGATCGACCGGCTGACGCGGTTTTACAAGAAGCGGAAGATGCAGCCCTATGGGCCGTCGAAGCCCTCGGCGCGGGGCGGGGCGGAGATGGACGAGGCGCGCAGGCGGCTGGCGGCGATGCTGAACGTGGCCGAAAACGAGCTTCATTTCGGGCCGTCGACGACGCAGAACACCTATGTTCTGGCGCGGGCCTTTGCGGGCGCGATGCGGCCCGGTGAGGCGATCATCGTCACGAACCAGGATCACGAGGCGAATTCGGGGCCGTGGCGGCGGCTGGCGGAGGCCGGGATCGAGGTGCGGGAATGGCGGATGGTGCCGGAGACGGGGCATCTTCATATCGCCGACCTGACCGCGCTTCTGGACGAGCGGGTGCGACTTGTGTGCTTTCCCCATTGCTCGAACGTCGTGGGGGAGATCAACGACGTGGCCGCGATCGTGGATCTGGTGCATGCGGCGGGGGCCTTCGCCTGTGTCGACGGGGTGAGCTTTGCCCCGCACGGGTTGCCGGATGTGGGCGCGCTCGGGGCCGATATCTATCTGTTTTCGGCCTACAAGACCTATGGGCCGCATCAGGGGATCATGACGATCCGGGCCGATCTGGCGGCCGCGCTGCCGGCGCAGGGGCATTACTTCAACGCAGAGGTGCTGACGAAGCGGTTCACGCCGGCGGGGCCCGATCACGCGCAGATCGCGGCGAGCGCGGGGATGGCCGATTACATCGACGCGCTTTATGCGCATCACGCGAAGGGCGAGGCGGCGGAGCCCGCGGAGCGGTGTTCGGTGGTGGCGGGGCTGATGCGGCGGCGGGAAACGAAGCTTCTGAAGCCCCTGATGGCCTATCTGGCGGACCGGAAGGACGTGCGCGTGCTGGGCCCCGAGGCGGCGGGGCTGAGGGCGCCCACGGTCGCGATCGTGACCGACCGGCCGGGGCGGGCGATCGCAGAGGCGCTGGCGCCGCACGGGATCATGGCCGATGGCGGGGATTTCTATGCCGTGCGCCCGCTTCAGGCGCTTGGGATCGCGCCGGAGCACGGGGTGTTCCGGGCGAGTTTCGTGCATTACACGACGCGAAAAGAGGTTGATCGGCTTATCGCCGCGCTAGATCACGTCTTGTGACAGGTGAGACGACAGATGCGGGCGAGGCGAGCGGGCCGATCCTTTACTGGGTCAGGCGCGATTTTCGGCTGGGCGACAATCCGGGGCTGAGTGCCGCTGCGGAGAGCGGGCGGCCGGTGATCCCGGTCTTTATCCTCGACGAGGTGATGGAGGGCCACGGGGCCTGCCCGCGCTGGCGGATGGGCCTTGGGGCGGAGGCGTTCGCGACGGCGCTGGAGGGGATCGGATCACGGCTTATCTTCCGGCGGGGCAAGGCGCTTGAGGTTCTGAGGGCCCTTGTTGCCGAGACCGGGGCGGGATCGGTTTGGTGGGGCCGGGCCTATGACCCCGAGGCCATCGCGCGCGACAAGGCGGTGAAGGCGGGGCTGAAGGAGGACGGGATCGACGCGCGAAGCTGGGCGGGGCATCTTCTGTTCGAGCCCTGGACGGTCGAGACGAAAACCGGAGACTTCTACAAGGTTTACACGCCGTTCTGGAAGTCGGTGAAGGACCGGGAGGTGCCGGCGGCCCTGCCTGGCGTGTCGGCGCTGACGGCGCCCGGGGCCTGGCCCGGGAGCGAGGATCCCGGCGACTGGGATCTCGCGCGGGCGATGAACCGCGGCGCGGAGATCGTGCGGGCGCATCTGACCATCGGGGAGGATGCGGCGCGGGGGCGGCTTGCGCAGTTCATCGGGCACAAGGTGGCGGATTATGCCGAGGCGCGGGACATTCCGGGGGTGCAGGGCACCTCGCGCGTGTCGGAGAACCTGACCTATGGCGAGATCTCTCCCCGGACCGCGTGGCATTCGGGGATGCGGGCGTTCAACGAGGGCAAGCGGGGGGCGGAGACCTTTCTGAAAGAGCTTGTGTGGCGTGAATTCGCCTATCACCTCGCCTATCATACCCCCCGGATCGTCAGCGGGAACTGGCGCGAGGAGTGGGACGCCTTCCCCTGGAACGAGGACGAGCGGACGGCGGAGGTGAAGGCCTGGAAGCAGGGGCGCACCGGCATCTGCTTCGTCGATGCCGCGATGCGGGAGCTTTACGTCACCGGATACATGCACAACCGGGCGCGGATGATCGTGGCGAGTTACCTGACCAAGCACCTGATGTGCCACTGGCGGATCGGGCAGGCCTGGTTCGAGGATTGCCTGATCGACTGGGACCCGGCGTCGAACGCGATGGGGTGGCAGTGGTCGGCCGGGTCGGGGCCTGACGCGACGCCCTATTTCCGGGTGTTCAACCCGGTCACGCAGCTCGACAAGTTCGACAAGAACCGCGACTACGCCTCGCGCTGGATCGCGGAGGGGCAGGGCCGGCCGCCGAAGGACGCGCTGGCCTATTTCGAGGCGATCCCCCGGCGGTGGAACATGTCGCCCGACGACGCCTATCCCGATCCGGTGGTGACCGCCGACGAGGGCCGCAAGCGGGCGCTTGCGGCCTATGAAAATCGCGACTTCTGAGGAATTTATGTGTCCTGCGACGTTGCGCCTGCCGCTTTGGTCGGGATAGTTTTTCCGGAAGCCTGGGGGAGTGCATGGACGTATTGACGACAACCGAGGGGCAGACGGACCTGCCACGCTATTTCGCGGCGGCCTTTTCGACCGCGCGCACGCTTGGCAAGGGGCGGCTTGATATCGTGCTGCCGGACGGGCGGCGGTTTCGGGCGGAAGGCGCGGAGCCCGGCCCGGTGGCCGAGGTGGTGGTGCACAACCCGGATGTCTTTGCGCGGCTGTTGCGGGAAGGCGATCTGGGGTTTTCCGAGGCCTATATGGATGGCTGGTGGTCCTCGCCCGATCTGCAGGCGTTCATGGATCTGCTGAACGACGGCAATGACGAGATGTATAGCGGCTTTCCCGGCATGGGGCTGGTGCGGGCCTATGAGCGGCTGAGGTTCTGGCTGCAGCGGAATTCGAAGGGGCAGGCGCCGAAGAACATCTCGTACCACTACGATCTGGGGAACGATTTCTACGGCCTGTGGCTGGACGAGACGATGACCTACTCGTCCGCCTACTTCAAGACCGGGCAGGAAAGCCTTGAAACCGCTCAGGAACAGAAATACGCGGCGCTGATCGACGAGATGGGGGCGCAGCCCGGGGACCATGTGCTCGAGATCGGCTGCGGCTGGGGCGGGTTCGCGGAATATGCTGCCGGCACGCGGGGCTTGCAGGTGACCGGCCTGACGATCAGCCGCGAACAGCACGATTACGCGGTGGCGCGGATCGCCAAGGCGGGGCTGAGTGACCGGGTCGAGATCAAATTGCAGGATTACCGTGACGAAAAAGGCACGTATGACGGCATCGCCTCGATCGAGATGTTCGAGGCGGTCGGGGAGAAATACTGGCCGGTCTATTTCGACAAGGTGAAGGGCTGTCTGAAGCCCGGGGCGCGGGCCACGCTGCAGATCATCACGGTGGCGGATTTTCGCTGGGAGGCTTACCGGAAGGGCATTGATTTCATTCAGAAATTCATCTTTCCGGGCGGAATGCTTCCCGCGCCCAAGGTGCTGCGGCAGCAGGTGGAGCGGGCCGGGCTTGAGGTGGCGAAATCCTTCGAGTTCGCCGACAGCTACAGCCTGACGCTGCGGCGCTGGCACGAGACGTTCAACGACCGCTGGGACGAGATACAGGCGCTTGGCTTCGACGATCGGTTCCGGCGGATGTGGAATCTCTATCTGACCTCTTGCGCGAGCGGATTCGAGAGCCGAAACTGCGACGTGACACAGATCACGGTAAGAAGGCCAGTCTGAGCAGATGCCCACCGCCGCGAAGTTGATCGGTGCCGCGCTTTTCGCGGTGCTTGCGTGGATCGTATCCGAACAAGTGAAGCTGTTCCTGCCCTCCGAAGGGGCCGGGGCGGGGCTTTTGAGCCCGATCAATGCGCTGATCGGCCTGGTCATGGGCTGGCGGATCGCGGGGGCGCGGGCCGGGGACGGGATCACGCCGTCGACGGGCTACGGGCTGACGACGGTGTTTGCGACGACCTTCTGGGCGCTTCTGGTCTGGGCGGCCTATGAGATGATCAACCGGGCCTGGCGCGGGCGCTATGAGGGCCCGGTGGAGGCGCTGGAAGCCATGGGCGACCTGATGTTCGACTACGCCGTTCTGATCGTCGAGCCGCGCGTGGTGGGCTTTGCCGTGATCGGCAGCTTCGTCTGCGCCATGCTGACCGAGCTTGCGGCACGCCGCTGGTCCTGAATTTGGCGGAACGGATCTTTCTTTACGGAACGCTGCGGTATCTGCCGCTTCTGGAGACCGTGCTGGGGCGGGCGGCGG
The DNA here is from genome assembly GCF_032586175.1 of Ovoidimarina sediminis. Lineage (NCBI taxonomy): Bacteria > Pseudomonadati > Pseudomonadota > Alphaproteobacteria > Rhodobacterales > Roseobacteraceae > Ovoidimarina > Ovoidimarina sediminis. The sequence goes on along the minus strand of NZ_JAWHTE010000010.1, from coordinate 116,808 downwards.
ATGCCGTGCCGGCGCGGCTTCGCGATCATCGGGCGATGGCGGTGCGGAGCGAGACCTATCCGGCGATCCGCCCGGCCCCGGGCGCGGTGGCCGAGGGCATTCTGCTGACGCCGTCGGAGGAGGATCTGGCGCGGCTGAACTTTTACGAGGGGGCCTATCACTATGACCTGCGGGCGCTGAGCGTCGAGACAGCGGACGGCGCGGTTACCGCAGAGGTGTATTTTCCGACCGATGCGCAGCCGCCGCCCGACGGGCCGTGGGATTACGAGGGCTGGGCCGCGGTGCATGGCCCGGCGACGCGGATCGCGGCGGAAGAGGTGATGGGGCTTTACGGCACGCGTTCGGAGGAGGAGGTGCGGGGCGTTTACCCCACGATCCTTCTACGGGCCTGGTCGGAGCTCAGGGCACGCGGGGAGGTGCCGCCGGCGCAGGTGCGGCGCGGCATCGGGGCCGGCGAGGTGGAGGTTCTGTCGCGGCGGATGCCGCATCTGGGGTATTTCGGGGTGAGCGACACCGTGCTGCGCCATCCGGTGGCGGGCGGCGGTCTGGGCCCCGAGATCCGGCGCGAGGGCTTTCTGATGGGCGATGCGGTGACCGTGCTGCCCTATGACCCGGTGCGCGACGTCGTTCTGGTGATCGACCAGTTCCGGTTCGGCCCGTTCCTGCGCGGCGATCCGCGCCCCTGGTCGCTGGAGCCCGTGGCGGGGCGGGTCGATCCGGGCGAGACCCCGGAGGAAACCGCCCGGCGCGAGGCCCGCGAGGAGGCGGGGCTGGAGATCGGCGCGTTGCACCTGATCGGGAAATATTACCCGTCGCCCGCGGCGGTGACGGAATGGCTGGTGAGCTATGTGGGCATCGCGGATCTGCCGCCCGGGGCGGCGAAGATCGGTGGGCTCGACAGCGAGGCGGAGGATATCCAGGGCCATATCGTGCCGCTGGACGAGATGGACGCCCTGGCCGAGAGCGGCGAGGTGGGGACGGGCCCCCTGCTTCTGTCGGTGCACTGGCTGATGCGGCATCGCGCGCGGCTTCGGTCGCTTGCTTGAGTTTGCCCCGCCCCGGGCCTAGAGATATCGGGCAGCAAATCGGGGCTTTCTGAGCATGACAATCCGTTCCTCCCTGTCCGATGCGGTGGGCAATACGCCGCTGATCCGCCTGAACGCCGTGTCGGAGGCGACGGGGTGCGAGATTCTCGGCAAGGCGGAGTTCCTGAACCCCGGCCAGTCGGTGAAGGACCGGGCCGCGCTGTTCATCATCCGAGATGCGATCGAGAGCGGGCGCCTGCAGCCTGGCGGCACGATCGTCGAGGGGACGGCGGGCAATACCGGGATCGGCCTGGCGCTTGTGGGCGCTTCGATGGGGTTTCGCACGGTGATCGTGATACCTGAGACCCAGAGCCAGGAAAAGAAGGATATGCTGCGGGTGGCGGGGGCGGAACTCGTTCAGGTGCCCGCGGTGCCCTACAAGAACCCCAACAATTACGTGCGCTATTCCGAGCGGCTGGCGGAGCGGCTGGCGCAATCGGAGCCCAACGGCGCGATCTGGGCGAACCAGTTCGACAACGTGGCGAACCGGCAGGCCCATATCGACGGCACCGGCCCCGAGATCTGGGAGCAGACGGGGGGCCGCGTCGACGGGTTCGTCAGCGCCGTCGGAACGGGCGGCACGCTGGCGGGCGTGGGCATGGCGCTTCAGCCCAAGGGGGTGAAGATCGCGCTGGCTGACCCGGAAGGATCGGCGATCCATTCCTTCTACACCACCGGCGAATTCAGGGCCGAAGGCAGTTCGATCACCGAAGGGATCGGGCAGGGGCGCGAGACCGAGAACCTCAAGGGGTTCGCGCCGGATCATTCCTACAAGATCCCCGACAGCGAGGCGCTGCCGATCGTGTTCGATCTTCTGGAGCATGAGGGGCTGTGCCTTGGCGGGTCGTCCGGGATCAACATCGCGGGGGCCGTGCGGCTGGCGCGGGAGATGGGGCCGGGGCATACGATCGTGACGATCCTGTGCGACTTCGGCACGCGCTATCAGTCGAAGCTCTACAACCCCGAATTCCTGCGCGGGAAGAACCTGCCGGTGCCGTCCTGGCTGGACGGCGACGCGCGGATCCTGCCCACCGTCTTCATCGACTGATGCGTTTCGTCCTTGTCCTTCTGATCGTCCTTGCCACGGCCCTCGGGCCGGGGTTCGGCCTGGCGCAGCAGGCCGCGCCTGCGGATACCGGCGAGACCACCGTCGATTACGCGCAGTGGGACGAGTTCGCGACCGCGATCGAGAGGCTTCTGGCCGAGGGCAATGCGGAAACCTCGCGGCTGGAGACCTTCCGCGAGGAGATTGCCGGCTGGCGGTCGCGCTTCCTGGACGCCCAGTCGGCGAACGAGACGCGGATTGCGACGGTGCAGGCGCAGATCGATGCGCTGGGGCCGGCGCCGAACGCGGAGGCGGGTGAGAGCGAGCCGGACGTCATCGCCGAGCAGCGCAGCCGGCTTACGGCGCAGCTTGAAGAGGCGCGGGCGCCCGGGGTGCGGGCGACGACCGCCTTCAACCGGGCCAATGGCCTGATCCTGGAGATCGACGAGGAGATCCGGACGCGGCAGCGCGAGGCGCTTCTGGAAGCGAGGCCGTCGCCCCTGAACCCGGCCAACTGGGGGGCGGGGGTGAGCGCCGCGCAAGCGGTGGCGGATACGATATCGGAGGAGATCTCGGGCTCGCTGTCGACCGAGTGGCGGCGGCGCGCGGTGCGGGACGGGGCGCCGGTGACGCTGGGCCTGACGGTGATCGGCCTTCTGCTTCTGACCCGCGGGCGGCGGTGGATGTCGCGGTTCACGACCTGGGTTCAGACGCGGCGGCGCAGGCGGGGGCGGATCCTTCTGGGCTTCTGCGTGTCACTGGGCCAGGTGCTGTTGCCGATGGTCGGGATGGGGATGCTGGCCGGGGCGATCCTGTCGACCGATATCCTCGGCCCCTTCGGGCGGGCGCTGCTGAGCGGGATCGGGGCGGTGATCTTCGGCGGGTTGAGCGCCGTCTGGCTGACCGGGCGCGTCTTTCCGCGCGGCGAGGACCTGCCCGCGACCTTCGATGTGAGCGTCGAGATCCAGCGCAGTGCGCGGCGGTCGGGAACGCTTGTCGGGGTTCTGACGGGCTTTGCCGTGCTTCTCAGCCAGCTGGCGGACGCCGCGGTGATCGAGCCGGTGGCGGAGGCCGTTCTGGCGCTGCCGGTCTATGCCGGGCTTGCCTTCGGCTTTTTCTGGCTGGGGCGGGTGCTGAAGGCGGCGTCGGTGCGGGCGACGGAAGACGAAGGTTCGCGCTTCGGAAAGCGGATTCTCGCGGTGCTGGCGCAGGCGCTGATGGGGGTTGCGATCGTCGGGCCGGTGATCGCCGCGCTCGGCTATCACAACTTCGCCGATGCGCTGATGGTGCCGACGGCCATGACGCTGGGCCTTGTCGGGCTCGGGATCGCGTTTCAGGCGCCGATCCGGGACGGCTATGCCTGGATGACCCGCTCCGATATCGAAGAGGCGCGGGCGGCGCTTGTGCCGGTTCTGACGAACTTCCTTCTGGCGCTGGCCGCGCTGCCGGTGCTGGCGCTGATCTGGGGCACGCGCCCGGCGGAAATCGGCGAGTTCTATGCGCGGCTGGAAGAGGGGATCACCTTCGGGGAAACCCGGGTGACGCCCGGCGATATCCTGGCCGTGCTTCTGGTTCTGGGGATCGGCATCGCGCTGACCCGGCTGTTCCAGAGCGCGCTGAGGATCACCGTGCTGCCGCGCACGCGGCTGGATATCGGGGCGCAGAATGCCGCGGTGTCCTTCGCGGGCTATGCCGGGATCGCGCTGAGCGCGCTTCTGGCCGTCAACGCGGGCGGGATCGACCTGACGGCGCTGGCCGTCGTCTTCGGCGCGCTGTCGGTGGGCATCGGCTTCGGCCTGCAGAACGTGGTGCAGAATTTCGTGGCGGGCATCATCCTGCTGATCGAGCGCCCGATCAGCGAGGGCGACTGGATCGAAGTCGGATCGCAGATGGGGATCGTGAAGGACATCTCGGTGCGGTCGACGACGATCGAGACCTTCGACAAGCAACAGGTGATCGTGCCGAATGCCGATTTCATCTCGGCCCCGGTGACGAACTGGACGCGCGGCAGCCAGATCGGGCGCGCGACGGTGAATGTGGGCGTGGCCTATGGCACCGACACGCGGCGGGTGCAGCACATCCTCGAAGAGATCGTGCGCGACGTCGAGAACGTGGCGAAATATCCCGAGCCCGGCGTCGATTTCCTGGGCTTCGGGGCGGACAGCCTGGATTTCCGGGTGCGCGCGATCCTTCTGGACGTGAACAAGATCATGCAGGTGAAGACCGAGCTGAACCACCGGATCGCGGAGCGGTTCGTCGCGGAAGGCATCGAAATCCCCTTCGCGCAGCGGGATATCTGGCTGAGGAACCCCGAGGCCCTGCGCGCGGAAACGCCGCCGCCGGCCGCCGAGGAAGGGTAGGGCGCGTCTTTGCCCTTGCACCGCGCCGCCCCGCCACGCTAGAGGAAGCGGGCCGGAGAGGTGGCCGAGTGGTCGAAGGCGCACGCCTGGAACGCGTGTAGGCGGGAAACCGTCTCCAGGGTTCGAATCCCTGTCTCTCCGCCACAGACCTAACATATTGATATTGAACGGAAAAAATCCGGATTTCTGACCGGTTTTTCCGCGCCTTGCGCGTTTGCCGACAGCAGAGAGACTCATGGACGAGCCCGTTTCGCGCGAGAACCCGCGATGGGTCTCTGTCGGCCACATCTGCGGGTTCGGTTTTGGTCGGATTTTCCCTGCTAGCAGGGAATTAACAGGGAAAAATCACCCGATTCGCGATGTTCCGGCAATTTTGGCCACGATAACGTCAGCCAATTCAGCGACTTAGATGTGTTTTCCCTGCTCGCTCGAGCAGGGAAAGAGCAGGGAATTCCGTCGCCTGAACAGGGAATGGGTTACCGGCCAACAGGATCCCTCGTCGAAGGGTCCCGTCAGATCCCGAAGATCCGCTCCTGCTCCTGCCAGTCGAGCGAGATCGGAAGCTTCAATAGGCGGCGCAATGTCAGCTCCGGTGGAAGCGTGCCGTCACGCATGGCGACCTGGATCTTGGGGGACAGGAATGCAAGGGAACCGCGGGTCCGGATGAAGGCATCGTGATGCCCGGCCGTACGAGCAACCTCGGAGATGGGCGTCCCGGTCCGGAGCGCTGCGGCCCAGCGATGCGCATCGGCGAGGGTCCGCAAGAGCACCGGGTCGGGTCCGGGCTTTGTTGTTCCGACAACCAGCTTTGCCTCGACGCCGCGGCGGCGCAGTCGGATCGGTGCTGAGAAGTTGAGGATGTCGGGCGCGAGATCCTCGGGTGGGAGCTTCAGCGCTTCAACAAGGACCGCTGGATCGAGTTCGAGTGTGATCTCCCGGGGCGTAATGATGCCGCGGGCCAGGAGCCGGCGAAGCATGTCGGGCTCGTGCTTCCAGAGCGCGCTTGCGAATGCTTTGGCAGACTGGGCGTGATCTGGGTCCGACCTCAGATCCGGTGTCGCCAGGAGCCGATGCTCGGTCGCGGCCTGGGCGATGTGATCGGCAATGACGCCGGCGATGAGCGTCTCGAGTTTGCGGCCGGGCAGGCGCCAGCCTGTGGGATCGGGGCCTCCCGTGATCAGCCGGTTCGAGACGTAGTAGCGATGGCGCTTGCCCGCCTTGAGGCTGTGGGTGGGCGTGAGCCGATCGCCGGTCTCATCCCAAAGCTTGCCAGTGAGCGGCGCCGTCTCTGCATCTGAGGTGCGTCCCCGCTTCCGCCTCGAGGCAGCTTGAAGCTTCTCCTGCACGCGGGTCCAGAGGTCCGCGTTGACGATCGCGGGATGCCGTCCTGGCCAGGTCTTGTCCTTGTGCCGGATCTGGCCGCGATAGACCGGGTTGGTGAGGATCTTGTAAATCTGCCCTGTCGAGAGATGCCCGCCACCCTGTTCCCGGCCCGAGCTGAACCTATGCTGCTTCGAACGAAGCCCCGCCTCCGAAGCCGCGCGCTCCACGTCAGTGATCTTGCCCTGCTGCTCGTAGAGCTCAAACAGAGCGCGGACAGTTTTTGCCTCCGCGTCGTTCACGACGAGTTCCCGGACCTGTGTGTCGGGATGCGGATCATAGCCGAGGGGGCAGAGCCCGCCCATCCACATCCCCTGCTTCTTCGAGGCGGCGATCTTGTCGCGGATGCGTTCGGCGGTGACCTCGCGCTCGAACTGGGCGAAGGAGAGGAGCACGTTGAGCGTGAGCCGTCCCATCGAGGAGGCCGTGTTGAAGGCCTGGGTCACGGAGACGAAGGAACAGTTGGCCGCATCAAAGCGCTCCACGAGCTTCGCGAAATCCGCAAGCGAGCGCGTCAGCCGGTCGATTTTGTGGACGACGACCATCTGCACCCGGCGGGCCTCGATCTCGGCGAGGAGCCGGGCGAGGGCGGGGCGGTCGAGCGTGCCGCCCGAGACGCCGCCGTCATCGAAGTGGTCCTTCGCCAGGATCCAGCCCTCGTGCTTCTGGCTCGCAACATAGGACGCACACGCCTCTCGCTGCGCATCGAGAGAGTTGAAACTCTGATCGAGCCCCTCCTCGGAGGACTTCCGGGTGTAGATCGCGCAGCGGATCTTCGAAGTCGCCATCAACCCGTCTCCCTGAGGCCGAAGAACCGGGGCCCGGACCACCGGGCCCCGGTGATGGCGCGCGCGACGGCCGACAGCGACCGATAAGTTGCCCGGTTCCAGCGGTATCCGTTCTCTGTGACCTCTACTGTGTGGGTCACGCCGTTCCACTCTCGAAGGAGCCGACCGCCGACCTCAAGAGCGGTTGTAGACGGGGCCACAGCGCCCGACGGACGTCGTGCGAGACCGGTGACAAAGCCCTTGGGCAATCCCCCGTAGCGGCGCGCCTGGACTTCGAAGGCGATGAAGCGGCGCAGAAACGACTGGCTCAAACCCTTCGGGACTTGCGTGCCGAAGAGTTGATCCCAGGCGGACAGGAGCGCCGCCCGGTCCATGGCTTCGATCTCCGTGACAGAGGGCAAGCTCATGCCTCGGCGGGCTCCACGGTGATCCGGTAGACCGCGGTGCCGCCCTCAGTCTTCGGCGGCACCCGGTTGATCGTGTAGCCGGCCTTCCGCAATCCGCTGAGCGCGGCGCGCACGGAGTGTGGTTGCCAGCCCGTGGCGTCTTGAAGCGCGGCCAGGTCGGCGCCGGATTTGCGCGCGAGCAAACGGCGCAAGGTCGCGGCCTTTGTCTCTCGGGGTTTGGGTGATTTGGTCATTCTGATCTCCTCGGGTTTGACCGGGCCGACACCCTGTCGGCCCTACCGAGGCGCGCCCGGACGGCCGGGCGTGACGACACTGACGCTCTGTTCCGCGACGATGTCCAGTCCGTTGTCGAAGTTGACGAGCAACCAACACCCTCGAAAAGAGTTCGTCAACCATTATCAATGACTTAGGGGATTGACGGGCCTTGGGGCATGGCATATGAGTTATCATATCTGCCCGTGGATAAGGACGCCCCGGGCCAACCTGATGGGAATGGTTGGTCGGAGTCTGTCTACGGGAGGCCCTCCACCATCACATCGAGACCGAAACTCGAAGGATGGAGGCACGTATGCCCGATTCATCAAAGAGCTTGCCGAGTGGCGAAACCGCCGCGTCGGCCCTATTGACACGACATAATACTGCCCGCCCGGACTTGCCGGCCGAAGCGAAGCGTGGTCGCAACGACCCCTTCCCCGATCTAGAAATCCTTTGGGTCAGCGAAGACGAGATTGACGACGCTCCGCGACGTCTGCATCGCGCGGCCAGGACGCAGGTAGAGACCATCAAGCGCTCGATCGAGCGCTTCGGCAACCGGATCCCGATCCTGGTCAGGCGCAAGGACTGCAAGACTCGGTATGAAGTCGTAGATGGCCACAGCCGCCTGGCCGCCACCCGGCTTCTCGGCGCCGAGAAGTTACCTTGTATTGTCGTCGATGATCTTCCCGGCGCAGAAATCCGCCGTTTAGCCCTGACCCTCAACAAGACCCAGGAAACGGGCGAATGGGACGAGGAGGCTGTCCACCTCGAGATCAACGAGATCATTGAGATCACCGGCGATCTCGAGTTCCCTGGCTTTGCGCTTCCAGAGATCGAAGCGATCCAATTTGGGGACCTCGATGCCGCCGAACCTGATCCGGCGGATGAACTGGACGATAACGTCAATGACGAACGTGCTCCGGTGGGCCGTCCTGGCGATCTGTGGATCCTGGGCGACCACCGGCTTTGGTGCGGGTCAGCCCGCGACGGCGACAAGATCCGTGAGATGCTCGGAGGCGTGGCAATCCACGCCGTCTTCACGGATCCACCTTACAACGTGAAGATTGCCGGGAATGCCCGGTCGACCAACGCGGGGTTCCAGGAATTTGTCGAAGCCAGCGGCGAGATGTCCGATGGCGATTACCTGGCGTTTCTCACGGACACTCTTGGAAACGCGGTCGCGGTTCTGAAGCCTGGCGGTGTCCTCTTCGCCTGCATCGATTGGCGCCACGTCGGTGAGATGGCCGAAGCGCTCGACGCGCTCGGGCTTGATCGCCTGAATATCTGTGTCTGGGTCAAAACCAACCCTGGGATGGGGAGCCTCTACCGGAGCCAGCACGAGTTCATCTTCGTCGCCCGAAAACCCGGTGCCTCGCACCGAAACAACATCGAGCTTGGCCAGCACGGTCGGAACCGTTCGAATGTCTGGCACTATGCCGGGGCTACCGGTGGGCGGACCGATCCCGACGACGATCACAGCCTGCATCCCACGACGAAGCCCCTCCGGATGGTCATGGATGCGCTCCTGGATGTCACCGCTCCGGGTGATCTCGTGCTCGATCCGTTCCTTGGCTCCGGCACGACACTGCTCGCCGCCGAGCGGACGCGCAGGCGCTGTCTCGGCGTCGAGATAGAGCCTTGCTACGTCGATGTCGCGATCCGCCGCTGGCAGGCAATGACCAGCGGGCAGGCGGTGCTCGCCAAGACCGGCCAGATGTTCGAGGAACTGGCGCAGGAGCGGTCCGTCGAAAGCCCTTCGGAAGAGGCAGATTCGGAATACCGCGCGCAGAACGCAGCCCATCAAGCAGCACGGGAGGGCTTGTGATGTCTGATGACGACAAGAAATCGGGCGACTACGAGGTTGGCAAGTATAGGACACCAACGCATACGCGGTGGAAGAAGGGTCAGTCCGGCAATCCGGCCGGGCGAAAACCCGCCTCTCTCTCCCTGAAATCTGCCATCAAGAACGAACTGACCGAGAAGATCGTCGTCTCGGATGGCAGCGGCAGACGAGAGGTCTCCAAGATGGAGGCTTTGGCCAAGCGCCTTGTGGCCGATGCTCTTGCGGGTGACCCGCGGAAGCTCACTGAACTTCTTCGCCAGATCAACATCCACCTGAACGAACCGGCATCAAACGATGCCTCCCTGCCGGCCAGCGAAGAGGACGCAGCGCTCCTGATTGAGTACGTGCGTCGCGCGACGGGGCAGGCACTCCCGGATCAGAAAGGAACATCCGATGAACCATTACCCGACGAATTCTGAAATCTGGGCCCTCCTCCGACAGGACTTTCGCTCGTTCGTTCGGAAGGTCTTCGACACTCTCCATCCGGGGGACACCTACCTCCACAACTGGCACATCGAGGCGATGATCTGGCAGCTGGAGCAGGCAACGCTGGGCGACACCCGCCGGGTAATGATCAATGTGCCGCCGCGAACCCTGAAGTCGTTGATCTTCTCGGTCGCCTGGCCGGCCTTTTTGCTGGGCCACGATCCAACCAAGTCGATCTTTTGCGTGTCGCTCAACCTCGATCTTGCGGCCGAGTTTCACGCCAACTTCCGGAAGATCGTGGAGTCGGATTGGTACAAGCAGGTGTTCCCGACGATGTCGCCAGCCGCAGACAAAGACACCGAACTGATCTACCGCACAAGCCAGGGTGGCCAGCGCAAGGCCATCTCGGTTGACTCGAAGATCACCGGCCAAGGGGCGCACTATATCATCATCGACGATCCGCAGGATGCGTCCGACGCCCTGAACGAACAGGCGCTGGAGAAGGTCAACACCTGGATCAGCGAGGTGTTGATGGGGCGGGTCAACAAGCCCTCCGAGGTCGTCTTCTTGGTCGTTCAACAGCGTCTCGCCCTCAACGATGCCTCGGCGCATCTGCTTGAGATCGAGCCCTGGTCCCACCTGTCCCTGCCGGCCGTAGCTGAAAAAGACGTGGAGGTTCCCATTGGGCCGGATGAGACGCATCTCTTCCGCAAGGGCGAGCTTCTGCATCCCCACCACCTCACGGCAGACCATCTGGAGAGCCGATGCAGCGCCATGGGCCCCGCGGCTTACTCTGCCCAGTACCAACAGGCCCCGCTGCCGGCGGGAGGCGGCTTGATCGATCTGTCTCTGTTCCGCCGTTACAAGGTGTTGCCGAAGACCTGGGATACGACGTTCCTTAGCATCGATGCGGCCTCCGGTTCGAAATCGGGATCCTACTCTGTCATCCAGCACTGGATGATCAGTGACGGATGCATCTACCTCATAGGTTCGTGGCGCGGACGATGGAAGTTCCCAGAGTTGCGTAAGCGGGCTGTGATCTTGCAGGAGAAGCTCGCTGCTGACTTCTTTCTGATCGAATACGCCTCGAGCGGGATTGCGCTTGTGCAGGAACTCCAGGCGAAATACCCGCCGGAAGTGGCCGAGAAGTTGGTCCAGAGGTTCTACCCCAAGCCAGAACGCTCCAAGGAGGTGCGAGTGGACTTGGCCATGGTGATGATCTCGGCGAGACGGGTTTATCTTCCCGAAGAAGCGGACTGGCTGGAACAGCTGATCAGCGAACTGCGCGCGTTTCCAAACGGTGCCAACAATGACCAGGTCGATGCGCTCTCACAGGCTCTCTGGTTCTTCAGTCGCCCCTACAAGCACAACATGCACAATCCTACGCATCGGGCGAAATCTCGAGTAATCGCAGCTTGGTAGGAAGCCGCTGCGCCAAGGAGTGGAGCCAACAAAAAGCTAGTTCTACAATGATATTCGCGATTCCGATCCCAGAGTTCGAATCCGGCTTCCTCCCTGGCCGCTCATGAGTGGGAGGCGGCTCTGTGACGACTTTGAAGTAGTTTTAGAATTTCCGGCAACGGCGCGAACAACGGACGCCATTACCTCTGGCCCTAAACTTGGGCAATCCGTTCGATCAACCAGAAGCTAGCAGCGCAACCAATAACGTAGGCCGCCCCAGTTCGAGTGGTAGCGTTCAGCATAAATCGGTTCACTCTCGGGATTGCGTTGCCTAGCCAGCCTACGGCAAGGATGACGGCAATAAAGGCAAGCTGACCGGCTTCGACACCCAGGTTAAAGGCCAGGAGAGCGAGCGGCACCTCGCCGGATGGTAGGCCGATTTCGGCGAGCGCGCCCGCGAAACCCAGTCCGTGAAGCAGACCGAAGCTGAACGTGATCAACCACGGGAACCGTTCCGAAAGCCGATGCCGTCCGGGCGTGGCTTGGGCGAGCTCCGATGCAAGAAACACGATCGAAAGTGCAATCGTCGCCTCGACCGGCGCCGACGGAACAGAAAGCCACCCGAGCGTCGCGCCAGCTAACGTGATGCTGTGGGACACCGTGAACGCCGTGACTGCCCCGACGAGACGCCAACTGTCACGGATCAGAAGAAGGAGCGCGAAGACGAACAGAAGGTGATCCCAACCTTCGAGAATGTGCTCGAAGCCCAACCCGAAATAGGACGCGAAGACGCTGATCAGGTCGTGCCGGGTCGGCACCACCATCATGACTCGGTCGGGCGTGAGCCGTTCTGTCAGCGTTGTGCCGCTGGAGACACTAAGGCGCACGAGCACATCTGTTCGGGTCGCTTCCAGACCATGGATGGTGATCCGGCCGCCGCCCAAGCCGTCAACGCATTCTGAGGAAAACGTTGAAATCCAGGCGCGCCCGTCGAAGCGCGGAGGCAGTGCCTGCCGAGGCGAACAGTTCTCGGGCAATTCAAGGTCAAGCAGCATTGGTGCGCCGCCGACATCCGGTCGACGCCAAAAAATGCGAAAGTCGCCACCCTCCGCCTGTTCAATCGAGAGGTAGCCGGGCTCAAGCGCGTGCCCGAATGTTAGGCCAGCGGGCATTAATGTACCGAAGACGACGAAAAGGAGGACCAGCGCCTTCTTCATTTTTCGTCCGGTTCGGGCAAACTGATCTCGTAGTGTTCGCGCAGCCGATCAAAGTTCATCTCTACGATGCGTTCGATATTCGCCCGGCGCCAATCGTCCCGCACGGCAACAATGACCTTTTTGAAATCCGGTGCGGCAGGTTCCTTCCTGTCCGTCACCCGAACTATATGCACTCCGAAGGAAGAACTCACCGGGCCATGCCACTCACCCGCCTCCAACGGAATCACCGCTTCGTAGAACCCCGGACCGAAGGAATTATCGATGGTCACGGCGCTGGAGAGGCCAATTTCACTTGGCAGCATTGTACGCTCGCCAATCGTCATCGGGTCCGTTCCATCTGCAAGTGCTTTGCGAACTGCAACCACTCTCGCCTCGTGGGGCCGCTCGCCTAAGAAAACCTGCTGGAAGGCCAAAGCGCCCTCGATCACGTATTTGTCGGCATTCTCTGCGAAAAACTCGCGAAGTTCTTCTTCCGTAGGCTCCATCGCTGCGGCAAACGACGCTGCGACGAACTCCATCTTCTGGCGCAGTCGCTTTCGGATTACCGCGTCGTCCTGATCCAGGCCGAGGGCGAGGGCCTCGCGAACATAGATTTCTTCCCGAACATAGTCTTCGATCAGAAGATTCAACTCGCGTTGGTCCGGTGACCTTCGCCATGTCGCCTCGAAGTTGGCCGACAGACGATCGACAGTCTCCTCGGTTATGACGATCTTTCCTGGGCGCCAGTCTTTTTCCTCGCCGGACGCTTCCAGTACAACGAACAAAAATGCACCAACGATCAGAAAATGAACGAGGGGTTCGCGCAAGGCACGAACGAGCAAAGCAGCAGACGTGATCGATTCCCTTGTCACAAACAGGTTTCGTTATCAGTCAGGCGTATACCAAATTGGCGAGGTGTACGCCCTCTCCTGCGTGATCATAGGTGATTCAGCAGGCGCCTCGATGCCAAAATACTTGGCCTCATAGGCCGTCCAACGCGGGGTCGGAATTTCAATCACACGGGCATAGTAAACCGCAGGTCGCGCGGGATCGAAATCCGGATCAGCCCAAACCGTTATGAGTTCTGGATCACCGATGGTGTTTGTCCAAGTAGCATTGGCTACGTCTACAGTGTTCCCGACATCGCCCGCACATTCGTGATCGACAATTGCCCTCTGAGCACAGGCCACATCGTAAACTTTCTCGCCTGTTGTCCCGTCTGCGTTTAGCCAACCTTTTACGATCTGTATGCGATCGAGATTGCCGCTGTAGGCATCCCTCAACGCGCCCACGAGAAACGTCGGTGCCTTGCCCTCTGGTGCTGGTGGCAGGTCGCCACCCATTGGCACTCCCTTGGCATAGCCTTCATTCGCAGGCCGCCGACTGAGCGCATCCTTGGCCACAAAGTCGTAGCCGCCGAAGAACCGCACAGTGATGCGCGATCCGGTGGTCGCGTAAGTTTCCTTGCGCATCATCGCGTCGAAAATAGCTTCGCGCGTGTTTTCGGTTGCCCAGACAGCGGTGTAACCCGACGAAGCTTGATACCAGCCAGGCCAGCTAACGGTGTCGAAATGCCCTACATCGGTGGTCATCCGATTTTCGTTAGGCTCGGTCAGCGAATGCTTGCCAAAAAAGTTGTTCTCTTCCGCCGTGGCCATGCCGGTATGGCTGTCAGTGGCGCCCGAGGCGCCGAACTTGTATGGGTTGGTGCCGAGCCGGTCTTCCAGCAGCAGTCCATTCTTCAGCGCCTCGCGAGCGTATTCGTACTGGATCATGTCCGGCTCTTTTGGCACCGGGCCAAGGTTATTGCGGTCCCAGGTTTCGTAGTCTGCAAATTCATCATTGGGGCTCAGCGCGGGGTGCGCCTCGCCATCACCCTTTATCTGGGTGTATTCGTACAGCGGCTCCCACCTGGCGCGCATTTCGACGTACTCAGCAGTCATCTCCTCGCCGAATTCGAGCCTGTCGACCGGGAACATAATGCCGTTCGATAGGTTACCGTTATGGGCCAGCGTCAGCATCTGTCCGCCGGTCTTTTCCTCGTAGTTTTCCATCCATGCCCAGAGCTTGCGCGGATCCACGCCCTCGGCCACCGTCAGCGGCAGCACCAAACCCGCCTTGTCGGCTCCATCACGGAGCAGCACGTTGCGGTGCAGATTGTTACCGCCTGGAGTCGAGGTCCACTCGAATCCGATGATCGCAGTGAACCGACCTGGATCGTTATGCTCTTCAGCATCTTCCAGCACGCCATCCCAGATCTGCCGCTGGAACTTGCGGGACAAGAGGATCTCTGGCGAATTGCCCTGAGAGAACTTGTCAACGATGTCCAACCCAGCCTCGAGCGCTACCGCACCACCTTGGTTGATGCGTTCATGCCAGTCACGCACTGTTGCGTCGGTCATCAGCATCGGATTGCCAGCCACAACTTCGTTCATTGCGCCCATGGCATCGGAATGGTCGGTGATCACCAGCCAGTCCAGTGGCTGGCCGATCCGCGCGCGCATGCCATTCGAGGTAGTGATCTCTTCGCCCTTGGCGAAGTTGTAAGCGTCGTCATGAGTCAGAATTACGCCCGCGGCGCGAGCGTCGAGCGACAAGGCGGTGTGCAGGTGCGTATCACCCCAAAGCGGCCTAGTAGGAAAGTTGCGTCCCGCATAGGGAGAATAGCTCGGCTGCGCCAGCACGCCGACCGTGCCCTCGCCAAAAGACTCCTGGGCGCCACCTGTGGTGCCCGACAGTGTCAGCAGGGTACATGCCAGCAGGGGTGTCATCAGAGTTTTCATATCGGGTTCCTTCTTCAAATCAGCCTTGCGGCGTGTACCAAATGGGTGAGGTATAGGCGCGCTCCTGGCCCGAGGTTTCGGCACCTTCGGGGATCTCCACTCCGAACCGGAACGCGTCATAAACCACCCAACGCGGTGTCGGAATTTCAAGGACGCGGGTGTAGTAGAAGGCTGGAACTGCAGGATCGAAATCCGGATCGGTCCAGACAGTGCCCAGTTCTGATGCGCCGATGGTGTTAAACCAGTTCGCATTTTCGACATCTACCGTGTTGCCAACGGGCGGGACGAAGCCATCGGCGGCAGGCTGGCGGTCGTCCGACCAGGCCACATCATAGACCTTTTCCTGCAAGGATCCGTCGGCGTCGCGCCATCCTTTGACGATCTGAATCCGGTCCAGATTAGCGCCGATCGGATCGCGTAGGGCATAGACCATGAAGCTTGGCGCATCACTCGCCCTTGTGCGCAGGTCAGCACCCATAGGCACGCCTTTTTCGTAGCCACGGAAGGCGGGCTGGCGGCTGTTGAGATCACTCTCGGTGAAATCCCATCCGCCAAAAAAACGCACCGTCATGCGCGGGCCAGTCGTGGCATATGTTTCACGCCGCACCATCGCGTCCCACAGCGAGGCGCGGGTGTTCTCCATCGCCCAGACACCGGTATAGCCCGAAGCGACCAATTCATAGCCTTCGAACGCCCCGTTCTCGTTCTTGGTAAATGGATGTTCCATACGTTTAGGCGAGGGTTCGGCAATGGTTGACTTGCCGAAATAGTTGTCCTCATCCGCAGTCGACAACGATGTGTGGCTGTCGGTGGCACCCGAAAAACCGAAGCGATATGGGTTGGTCCCAAACCTAGCCTCAAGTTCGAAGCCACGCTTTAAGGCCTCGCGGGCATACTCTGCTGCGAGCATGTCGGTGGTCTTCGCTTCGGAAAGATCGAGGTTGCCGGCATCCCAGTTCTCATAGTCCGCGAATTCATCGTCGGGGCTAAGCATCGGGTGGGCCTCGCCGTCGCCCTTGATCTGGGTGATCTCGTAAAGCGGTTCCCAACGGGCGCGCCGTTCCACGTACCGCTGATCGACGGTGCTGCCGTCGAACCTTTTTTCGGTGGGGAACATTCGCCCGTTCGACAGATTGCCGTTATGAGCGAGTGCAAATGCCTTGCCACCGGTCTTTTCCTCATAGGCTTCCAGCCAGTCGTAAAGGTGGTGTGGATCAGTACTGCCGAAGGGCGGAATCGTGACCGGCGGCTCCACCAGTGATGCCTTATTGCCATTGTCGCGCAGAACCACGTTTCGATGTAAGTTGTTGCCCAAGGGAACCGAGGTCCACTCAAATCCAATGAGCGCTGTAAACCGGCCCGGTTCATTGTAGCGTTCGGCCGCGTCGATGATCGACTGCCAGACTGACTGATAGCCAGGAGTGCCGGGCACATAGTTTCCGATTAGTGCTGGCTCCACTTGGCCCTGTGAAAAGGTGGTGATCAGCTCCAAAGCCGCCGCTGCGGACTCTTCTCCACCGGCGCTCAGCGCCTTATGCCAGCGCGCG
Organism: Ovoidimarina sediminis; assembly: GCF_032586175.1. NCBI lineage: Bacteria > Pseudomonadati > Pseudomonadota > Alphaproteobacteria > Rhodobacterales > Roseobacteraceae > Ovoidimarina > Ovoidimarina sediminis. Next base: position 100,292 of record NZ_JAWHTE010000010.1, on the reverse strand, counting down.
CCCTGTTCGGTGGCCATCACTGCCGGCGTGCCAGCGAAGATGTCCGAGATCATGCCCATCGCATCGGAATGTTCGGTCAGGACCAGCCAGTCCAAGGGGCGTGCTAGCCGGGCAGGCTGGCCGGACGACGCCATAACCTGTTCGCCACGGGCAAAGCGGTAGGCTTCGTCAAGCCCGGTGGTATTGCCAAAAAGCCCAGCATCGGGCGACAGCCCTGTATGCAAGTGGGTGTCGCCCCAAAACACTCGGCTGGGAAAGCCGCGGTTGGCGTAGGGAGAATAGGCCTTGCCGGAATAGAGGTCGGAGAGAGATTCTTCCGAAGGCAAAAACTGTGCCGATGCAATGTTCGCGTAAAGAACGGTCGCCGCTAGCAAGGCAAGGCGTCTGATCATCGTTGTCTCCCCTTCTTTTCTTTTGCATTCAGCTTCAGGGCTACTGGGCCAGAGACTTCGCTATGACGCCCGGTACATTTTTCAGTTGGTAGCCGGGTAGAAGAAAATCGTTTAGTCATCGGAAATCAGTAAGGTTTGCAGCTTTCGGATTTGGGTGGTCTTGGAGTGTCGCCATGTACTCCCCGATCAATTGCAGATAGGGGACGACGAGCCATCCGTTTTCCGCACCGACATTGCGTTCCTCGCGTGGATCAGCCTCGATATTGTAGATTTCAGGCAAACCCGCCGTCTCGCCCATGCGGCCAAGGTATCCTCCGGTCGTCGCAGTTCCGTCGGTCGACGAAAAGGAGACCGGATACATCCTCCACTGTCGATAACGCACGGCAACCAACCGATCACCGATAAACGTGAGCAGGTGCTCACGATTGGAGGTCGGCTGTTGACCGAAAAGAAAAGCCGACTGGTCTATGCCATCCATTGGCCGATCCGACGGAATGTCCGCATCAATGATATTCGCCAGCGTGGGCAGGAAATCATGGACCGAGATCATCTCGTTTGTAACGCCTGGTGCGATTCTTCCTGGCCAGCGGATCATGCCGATCGTGCGGATAGAACCCTCCAGACCGTCACCTAGTTCGCCGCGCCATGGTCCTGCTGACCCGTTGTTGATTTCACCGACCGTACCGCTCGTCTTGGTTGGTCCGTTATCTGATAAAAAAATGACGATCGTATCGTCCTCGATTTCAGCTTCGGAAAGCGCACCCAAGACCTCGCCGGTTCTGCCATCCAGTTCCATGACGCTATCGCCGTAGGACCCGATACGTGATTTGCCGTGATATTCTGGAGCTGCATCATTAGGATAATGCGGTCGCGTCCAACCGAGGAAAAGGAAGAAAGGTGTGTCCGAACCAGCATGGGTCTTGATGTAGTCGACCGCTGCATTCGCGATATCCCGATCAACGAAGCGCCGATACTCCAAGTCATAGGCTCGTACAGGCTTCACCGGTCCTCCTGCATGGTCCGCCTCGATGATCTGAGGGATCAGTGCTAGCCACTTTTCTGGCGCCTTCGTGCGCGCCATGCTCTCGCCGTAGAGCGTTGCCTCTGTTGTGCCGAAGAAGCCGAACCGCCATTCGTCAAAGCCTTGATTTTGGGGCTGGCTTTCTTCGTCGGAGCCGAGGTGCCATTTGCCCATATACGCGGTACGGTAGCCGCGTGACTTGAAAACCTCGGCGAGCGTAATCTCCTCGGCTTTTAGGGTGTTCGTCGTCCCACGCAGAAGGATCTTCGAGAGGCCCGAGCGGATTGAGTAACGCCCGGTCATCAATCCCGCACGGGAAGGTGTACAGCCAGGTTCCACCAAGAACTGCGTAAGGCGCAAACCCTCCGCCGCAAGCTGATCTATATGTGGCGTCGGCATGCCGCGGATCTCGCCAGCGCCATATGCGCCAACGTCGCCATATCCCAGGTTGTCGGCCAGCATTAGAACAACATTGGGTTGCCTGGATTGTGCCAAGGCGGAGCCTGTGGCCGAGAACCCAAGCAGGAGCGCAAAAGCGAGGTTCAGTGCATTGGTGCGCATCGTCGTCTCCTTCGGCCTACGTTTTGGATCGATGTCACGGTTGACGCTCGCCGCAATTTTTTTGCGGACCGAGTGTTATGGTATCAGAAAGGCCATATTCAATCTAGTACAGATGACCTAATCAGTTCAGCTGCCGCGCTTGGGAACTTTCTGGCGATCAGACAGGCTTGTTGGAATTGAAGGGCGGCACTTCGAAGGGCCTTGTTGCACAAATCGTTCGAGGGATTCACTGCATGAATCCAGCATGATAGCTTGGAGGCATTGACCTGCTCCCCTGAAAAGTCCTCGGTTTGGGGTTAGCCTGTTCTCCATCTGAGAAGACAGACGATGAAGAGAAGCCGTTTCAGTGAATCGCAGATCATTGGCATCCTGAAGGAACATCAAGCGGGCATGAACGCGCCTGACCTGTGCCGCAAGCACGGGATCAGCGATGCGACATTCTACAACTGGCGACGCAAGTACGGGGGCATGGAGGTGGCCGACGCGAAGCGGCTGAAGGCGCTCGAAGCCGAGAATGCAAAGCTGAAGAAGATGCTGGCCGAGCAGATGATGGATGTGGCCACACTAAAAGAGATGCTCGGAAAAAACTTCTGAGGCCCGGTTCGAGGAGGAAAGCTGTGGACTGGGCCATGAAGGAGAAGAGCTACTCGCAGAGGCGGGCCTGTGCGTTGGCCGGGATCGATCCGCGTGTCTATAGGCGCAAGTCGATGCGCCCGGCGGACACGGAGCTGCGTACCAGGATGAAAGAACTGGCGTCTGAACGGCGGCGGTTCGGCTATCGAAGGCTGCACGTCCTGCTCAAGCGCGAGGGTTGGGGTGTGAACTGGAAGAAGCTCTACCGGCTCTACCGCGAAGAGGGGTTAACGGTCCGAAAACGGGGCGGACGCAAGCGCGCGATCGGGACAAGAGCGCCCATGACGATCCCGCAGGGGCCGAACCAGCGCTGGTCGCTCGACTTCGTGTCGGACGCGCTGGATGACGGCCGCAGGTTCCGCATCCTCTGCGTGATCGACGACTTCAGCCGGGAATGCCTGGCGACGGTTGTGGATACGTCGATCTCCGGCATCCGGGTCGCCCGAGAGCTGGATCGCATCGCCGAGATGCGCGGCTTGCCCTGCATGGTGGGCTCCGACAACGGCACGGAGCTGACCAGTAACGCCATGCTCAAGTGGCAGGAGGATAGCCAGGTGGAATGGCACTACATCGCGCCGGGCAAGCCCATGCAGAACGGCTTCGTGGAGAGCTTCAACGGACGACTGCGGGATGAGTGCCTGAACGAGCACCTCTTCTCCAGCTTGCGCCATGCCCGCCATTTGATTGCGGCATGGCGCGACGACTACAACCACCACCGCCCGCACTCGAGCCTCGACGGGCTCACCCCGCGGGAGTATCACCAACGGTCAGAAGAGGACCAAACCCTGAACAGAGCTAATCAATAAATGCGGACTCCATGGGGAGCAGGTCAGCATGAGCAGTTGGGCCCCTACGAATTATAAGACCACGAACTGGTCGGCTTACAATGAGGCGCTGAGCGTGGCCCAATGACCATTCTCTTGGATCGAGGTCGCGCTAACGTAAGGGAGCCGATCAGAGGCTCAAAGTTCAATCAATCTTGCGGAGCGCCCCCAAGAGGCAGCAAGTCCCCCATAATTTCGCAAGCCTTTTCGACAGCACGCTCGTGTCGAACCCTGCGGTCTCGGCATGTTCCGTACAAAACTGCCGTGCCTTCACTAAGCATTGCTAAAATCTGAACAAATTCGGCGGCCGCTTGCGAGTCTACTTCCGGATAGAGGTCTTCGAGCATGGCTGCAACTTCAGCCATATGACGGTCGTAGAAACTGTCGATGCAATCCCGAATAACGTCGTCATGAAGCGACATTGCCCAAAGCTCCCGGAAGATTGCCGCTGTCTCATATTCAGCCGCATCGCCGAGAAGCCAGCGAACTAGTTGATCCAATGTTGTGTTGGGGTCTTTGGCTATCTCGCCAAGAATTTGTTTAAATTGCTCCGCATATTGAGTCGTTAGCCTTTGAATTAGCGCGATCAAAAGATCTCGCTTCGAAGGGAAATGATAAGTAACGTTTCCAAGTGAGAGGCCCGCAACCTCTGCAACCTTGCGCATAGTTAGATCGGCGCTTCCGACTTCAATCAGCATCTGCTGCGCCGCAAGAATTATGCGCTCCACAGTCGCGTGTGATCCTTTATGAGTATTGCCTCTTGCACCAGAGGTCTCACCATTTGGCAACGTTCGACCTTTGTCACTGTTCATCGATGTTGCCTCGCTAGCATTAACGGGAAGACTTCACAGCGTAGTTTGCGTTCACTTATGCGCAAGTATGTTGGTATCAACTGCACCGAAACGATTTGCCTATCGATCTGATAGCTGGAGCGGCGTGTTCAGCGCTTCCAGGACTGCAGCGTCCCGCCCATAGATGTCGGGATAGAACCTGACGCCGCTGGGCGTTGGATCTGCTGTCCAGTACAGGATTGCGACTGGAACAGACGTCTCCAGAGGAACGCGGGTGCGTTGCCCTGAGGCCAGGACAGATTGAATGCGTGCAGCGTCCCAGCCTTGATCCGACAGCAAGAGCTCTGCGAGTTCCAAGGGGTTCTCTGTCCTGATGCAGCCATGGCTGAACGTGCGCTTCGTCTTGTCGAAGAGCTGACGGCTCGGCGTATCGTGCATATAGACACTGTGAGCGTTGGGAAACACGAACTTAACCCGACCAAGGGCGTTCTTGTCTCCCGGTTCCTGAACGACCCAATAGGGGAAGTTGCGCGGGGTCAGTGTGGAAAAGTCGACCGAACTTGGGCTTACTCGTCGACCGTTTGCCTCAGCAAGGTAGTAGTCGTTCCTCTCCAAGTATCGGGGGTCCGCGATGATCTTTGGAGCGAGTTCGTTCTGGATAATGCTTCGCGGTGCCGTCCAAGTTGGGTTGAACTCAAGATATTCAATCTCGTCGAGGAATACCGGGGTACGGGTGTACTCGTCACCAACAATAACCCGTGTCGTCCAAACAGGCCGTCCATCCTCTATAACGGCGGCGTAGTAGCCCGCGATGTTCACGATAATGTGGCGTTCATCTCGCAGTTCTCCAATCCATCGCGCACGCTCGAGATTGACGCGCAGTTGATCAATCCGATCGAGAACAGACACGTTCATAGCGGCTATGGTCTTTGAACCCACAATGCCATCAGGATCTTCGCCATGCGCAATCTGGAAGTCTCGGACGGCCTGTTGAACGCCTTCGTCAAAGACATCCCCGGGGTCAGCGCCGACCATCGCGATTGTGGCCATGTACCCACCTGAAGCGAGCCTCTGGATGACTTCTGCGACGCGAGGTCCCCGATCTCCCAGCCGAAGAGTTGGTCCTTCTGAAACCTGAGGCCAGCCGCCCCGCGCAGAGACCGCATTGAGGTCAGTTAAGGCCCGCTGGAGCTGACCGTAGTATGCGAATTGAGGACGAAGCCGCCCAATAACCTCCCGAAGGATGCCGCCTTCGATTGCATAGTTCAGATCAAATGCAGGGTCGCTTTTGGAAACACGCTCCCAGAAGCCTGAGAGGAGAAGATCGTTTGGGTCTGTTTTGCCGTTTCGCAGAACATAGCCGAGCAACGCGATATTGGCAGTAAGCTGAATGTCGAGTTCTCTTGAGTGCCCTTGCTGAGCCATAGCCTGGAGCTTCGTGAACGCGAAGTCTTCTGGGTCGAGACCATCGGCCTCTGCCTCGGCTATGACAGTCAAAGCCGTCTGAACGTCCTTTGGATCTGCCCAGGCAGGCGTGTCACCTCTGGCCGCATAGAAGGCTTTCAAAAACCCCAGGATAGCCCCAAGTCGCTTCTGCTCCGCCCCACTGAGCGGCACCTCGACAAACTGCGCTGCAGCTGTCGTTGCATGGCCGCAGACTGGCAAAGCCAACAGAAGTGCGAGGAGGAAGTTCTTCATACTGCTCTCCACTGTTTTGGACTTAGGTTAGCCGACAGGATAGCGATCTCAAGCAGCATCCTGCGCGTTCAGCTAGCGGATACTGATGATCGTGGTCAGACGGCTTATCCCTCAAAGAGCTGCTGAAAGTGGCCCAAAACCAACTGATCGTTTCCTCCCTCACAAGCAAAAGACGCAATTCAACTGTAACCTGGGCAAGGCCGCCCCTGCACTAACACCCAACATGGTACAATCAGATTGGACTGCTCACGGTCATCTGAACGTTTCACCCCAATGTGCACTCCATCGCGCTCGGGTTCTTCTAACAGTGCCAGCCCGCTTAATCTGACAATGGCCCTCGGCTCAATCTTTGACCACTTTCCGCCAACTGTGTTGCGGCTCGACAATCCTTCAAGCATCATGGTGATGAGCCAGGCGATACGTGAGTACCTCAATGGATTGCGTCAGCGTTGGATTTCTTCAACCCGCGTTCCAAGCGCTGTCGTCTGCCGGCGTTAATCTACACCGCTTAAACCGCAAGACGTCCCTTGGTGAATTTTGCTTAGATGATCCCGGAGCAATCGTTCCGCAGGCCTGCGTGTGCCAATTCTTCGAACAGGTCGCCGCCGAACAAGGACGAGAGGCATACGCGTTCGTCGCCCAATGGTACGCAATGCAAAACATCCCTGGCTGGGGCGAAACGATCACCGGCACCTATGACGTTCTGGAAGCCATAGATCTCGCAGGTTCGACGCAAGCCCGGATCTTCTCGGACAACCAAATTCTGGTCAGAGTGGAAGGCCGCACGGCCATCTTCGAAGATCGGTATCTGGCAGGTGCACAGCGCGGGTCAGAATGGAAGTCGATGTTTTCCCTTCCTCTTGCAATCGACGGTTTCCGGGCCGCATGCGGTCCGGACTGGATGCCTGATCGGATAGACACTGAATTCAACGATCCCGAGTTTCTCGAAGAGTTGTTCGACCTTTCGGCTGTCGAGGTTCGGACCGGTCAGATAGCCAATTGCCTGTATTTCGATTCGTCGCTTCTCACCCGAAAGATGCCGCCCGGCGAGAGTGGAAGACCTGGCTTGCCGCATGTGCCGGAACGACGGCGGGACCGGCTGCAAAAGATACTCGGTTCAATCGAATCGCCAGTGCATCTCAACATTACCTCGATCTCCGGAATGTTCGAAATGTCGTCTCGTATGTTGCAGCGATCTCTCGCTGAGGAGGGTACGACATTTTCAGAGATGCTGGAGCACTGGCGCTTCTCAGTTGCGGTGCAGTCGCTGCAAGACACACGCATGTCAGTTCGGGAACTCGCAGGGCGCCTTGGCTACCGGCACAGCTCTCACTTCATAAGAGCTTTCCGCAGATGGACGGGCCTGACACCGAAGATATACCGCGAACATAGGGCGCCTTGATCCGCATCCCTTTTTTTCGCCGAATGGTTATTGCTTCAGACCGCTGGTTTCAATGAAACTTTCGATAAGCGTTAGTCAGCCGGTGAGGCCAGAAGCAAATGATCCGACATGAGCGGGTTCCTCCTCGCCGCAACCGCCCAAAACCTCCGGAAACTTGCGAAATTGATCCCTGCCGCGCCGGCTCCCGCCTTGGAGTGCCCCCACTGAAGTGGTCCACCAACTGGGGTAGTTTTGCCCCGTCTATTGGAGGACCAGGAGATGGCTGGGAAGCGAGAGAAGCCTGAAGATATCGTCATGAAGCTGCGGCAAGTTGAAGTGCTGCAGGGTCAGGGCATGAGTATTGCGGAGGCGGTACGCCAGATCGGCGTGACGCAGCAGACATACTACCGTTGGCGCCGACAGTACGGCGGGATGAGCCGGGATCAGTTGAAGCGCCTGAAGGAGCTGGAGAAGGAGAATGCCCGGCTGAGGCGCGCGGTCTCCGACCTGACCCTCGATAAGATGATCCTGACCGAGGCGGCAAAGGGAAACTTCTGAGCCCTTCGCGTCGCAGGCAGTGCATCGACCGCGTGCGGCAGACGCTTGGCGTATCGGAGCGCCGCGCCTGCCGCACGCTCGGTCAGCACCGCTCGACACAGCGCAAGGTTCCGCGGGGCCGCCCGGATGAAGATCGCCTGACGGCGGACATCATCGAACTGGCGACGCAGTATGGGCGCTACGGCTACAGGCCGGTGACGGCACTGCTGAACCAGGCGGGCTGGCACGTGAACCACAAACGGGTCGAGCGCATCTGGCGGCGCGAAGGGCTTAAGATCCCACCGAAGCAGAAGAAGCGAAGCCGGCTCTGGCTGAACGACGGCTCCTGCATCCGGCTCAGGCCGGAGCGGCCAAACCATGTCTGGTCCTACGACTTTGTTCAGGATCGCACCCACGACGGCCGACCCTATCGCATCCTCGTCATCCTCGACGAGTTCACCCGGGAGGCGCTCATGATCTGTGTTGCACGCAAGCTGAACTCGATCGATGTCCTCGACGCGTTGATCGATCTCTTCATACTAAGGGGGCCACCAGAGTACATTCGCTCGGACAAAGGCCCCGAGTTCGTTGCCGGCGCGGTCCGTGACTGGATCGCCGCGGTCGGCGCCAAGACCGCCTATATCGAACCGGGATCACCTTGGGAGAACGGCTACGTCGAGAGCTTCAACGCCCGGCTCAGGGATGAACTGCTCAATGGCGAGATCTTCTACTCACTCCGCGAGGCGCAGATCCTCATCGAGCAATGGCGTATCCATTACAACACCGTTCGCCCGCACAGTGCTCTCGGATACCGCCCACCAGCTCCGGAAAGCATCATCCCGATGGATCGGAGGCTCGTCATGCACTAACAATTAACTTGGACCACTCAGTGGGGGCGGACCAGACTGCAGAATGTGTGGGCAACAGAAAGACTGGGCCGGCCCCCCAAATCAATCCTTCCGCGGTGGGCGCCTTGGGTGAGAAAAAGAAGCTTTGCACGATATCGCCCACGCCAGATTGTGAAATACCAGGTATGACGTCCTTCTGGTCAATGATCGGAACAATTGTGCGAGAAATCAGGTTCCAGTTTTCTCCGAGAGAGATCGGGACAACCGGCTGTAGGTTCAATGTTGTCCTTTGCCCACTGCCGTCCGGACCAAGCCCGTCGTCAAAATTCAGTTGAAATGGAACGGTGATCAAGGATGCAACCGGGTTAGAGAGCTGCTTGGCCAAGGCTTCGGTGTCGGATTGCGCTACTGCACCACTGGACAATGCAAGCATCCCGACAAGGGGGAAAGATCCGCGGATGCCGTTCAAAATTATGGTTCTTACGGCCCGCCAAATTCCAAGTCGGAATTTTAAGAACCGACGAAAACTCCGCCCGGGATTTCCTGCGCCCATACCCGATATTTTATTGGCGCTAATCGCCTGACGAGTACTGGTGATCCCACTCGCCACGGCGACTTTTATGGAAGGTGCCAACATGAGAGCCTCTGTTTCCCGTGCGATCTTGAAAGAATCCGTAGCGACCAACCGGCACCCAAAGGGTTGTCCAGAAAGGCCTGTGATCACCCTCGGGGCAATCTGACAACTACGGGATCTCTCGGTCATAACTGCGCAATTCCTCATCTTCTGGGTTCAGAGCGAGTGCTTCATCTAAAACGGCTCTCGCGCCTTCGGCACCTCGGGTCGCGGCCGCGAGGCGGACCAGCATAGACCATGCTTCCACTCGCTGAGGATCAAGAGTGACTACCTCGCGAAATGCCCTGACCGCAGCCGGAACGTTTCTCTGCGTCAACGCGAGCCCTGCGTTCTGCAGATGCGTTTCCGGGAAATCGAGACGATTTCTGATGGCTCTCTGCCAGTCATCAAGAGCTGCGCGCAAAGCTGCCGTGGTGCCGTCCCCCAATTCCGTGGACGATACGTCCAAGAGTGCCTGCGCGGCCGCAATCCGCACCGTCCGGACCGGGTCATTCAATACGCCGGCCAGTCTGGAGACCCGTTCGCGGTGCGGAGCAATTCTCTGAAGCCGTATGGCGGCGGCTCTCACGACAGGGTCGGAGTCAGTCAGAAGCGGGACTAGGGCGCTCGCAGCCGCACCGTCGGAGGCGATCTCCAAGAGCCACATAGCCGTCGCACGGACGATGCCCGGCTGTCCCTCATCGGCGGCCAACGCCAAAAGGTCGCCGGTTTCGGCGGCAGGGTCTGTTCGCCCGCGCGCCAGCACCATACCGAAATGGGGACCACGATTGCGGCTCTCCGGAAACCACTCCGTGACCCGGGCTGCGGCCCAGGCAGGATCACGGTCATTATGGCAGTCCGTGCAGGCATCCGGCCCACCGGTGATCGGCGCCAGATCGGGCCGCGGAATCCGGAATGAGTGATCTCGACGGCCGTCGATCCCCATATAGGTCCGCTCGATCATGTGGCAGTTCTTACACTCAGCGCCGGCGCCGGCCGGTGCATGGAAGTGGTGAGCCGCACTATCATATTCAAAGCCCGACAAAGTCGGGAACGCGGGATTGCCGGCGGGTGAATGGCATTGGGTGCATACAGCGTTTCCATCAGCCACAAGTTCAGCCGTGTGGGCATCGTGGCAGTTCAAACAACCGACGCCTCGCGCGTACATCTTCGACTGGAGAAACGATCCGTAGACGTAGACTTCGTCCTGTATCTGCCCGTCAGCATGATAAAGCCCGGGCCTCAAAAGGGCGAGGTTGTAGGCGTCGTGATAGAGTGTTCCTGGCAAGGGGTTGCCGTCACCGAGGGCCTCACGGCGCGAGTGGCACCCCGCACATTGTTGGATTGTCTTCTCGCTTTCGTCGAACGATGCAGAAAAGCCCTTCGGACCAAGATCGTTGGCGTCCTCGGCGAGACCCTGCCCGTCCGCCCAATCGACGTGTTCGGAGCCCGGACCATGGCAAGCCTCACAACCAACTCCGATTTCCGCCTGCGTCGACGCAAAGCCACGCGTGCTGGGATTGTAATTCTTCTTGAAACCGGTCGCGTGGCACTCTGCGCAGCGACCGTTCCAATTCTTGTACGGGCCTGTCCAATGCAACCCGTCGTCTGGGGGAAGGTCTTGCCCCGGGTAGAGGTGGTACCAACGCTCTTTCTCGACATCCCAAACTATGTCGAAGCTCTGTAAGCGTCCCGGCGCCGTTTCCAACAGGTATTGCTGTAGAGGTTCGATCCCTACGACAGAATGCACCTCGTAGCTTCTGGTGTCCCCATCTGCTTCGGTCACGGTAATGTCGTACGTTCCTCCTTCTCCAATATTGAATTGGGCTTCGACGCCCTCGCCAGAGAAGTCTGTCCCGTCGAAATCGGCCACGATGGTATCCGGGCGCGCCGGCGTCCAAGCCAATGCGTGATGCGACTGCCGCCAGGCGAGACCGACGGCTTCATGGCACCCGGCACATTGCTCTGAGCCTACGTAGCTCGGTGTCGCCTGTGCCTCGGCTTCAAAGGCGAACGCGGGAAGTAGCACCCCAAACACGAGGTACAATGCGGGGCGGCGGACTCTCTGGCATGCGAGTTGCCGCATGGTGGAACCGGATAGTAACTTGATCATCCGGTTCCCGATATCACTGCGAGCCTGTACCCTGTTGAAGCTTTTCCAGCACCTGGTCGAGCGAGAAACTGGCCGCTTTCTGTCGCGGCGGATACTCGACAAACGTCTCCAGGAACCCAGCGACGTAGACCTGTGCCGGAACCATCAGATAGGCATGATCTATGAACCAGTCCCAGTAGGTGTTCGACGTCAGGTTTGCCCGTTCGTACGGATCTCGGCGCAAGTTGAACAGCAAAGGAGCGCGCAGCGGAGTAAAGGGCTCAAACCAGGCACCAAGCGTCGTTTCCTGCCGTTGCTCCATGAAGATCATTTTCCAATCGTTCCAGCGCAGAGCTGTTAGGTCGCCATCATCCGAGAAATAGAAGACCTCTTCCCGAGGACCGGTTGCTGCCTCACCGGTCAAGTATGGCAGGAAATTGTACCCATCCAGATGCACGCGATACTCACGGCCGATGGCTTCGACGCCGCCCTCCATGAGTTGCTCTTTGATGTCGGGCACACCTGCTGCGGCCAGAAAGGTGGGCAACCAATCCATGTGGTGCATGATGTCATTGGACACTGCACCCGCTTCAATCCGGCCTGGCCACCGCACCATAGCGGGTACGCGCCAGCCGCCTTCCCAATTGGTGTTCTTTTCGCCGCGGAACGGTGTCATGCCGGCATCCGGCCATGTGTTCATGTGAACGCCGTTGTCGGTCGAATACAGGACTAGCGTGTTTTCCGCGATCCCCAGCTCATCGAGCTTGTCGAGGAAGAGGCCGATATGCATGTCATGCTCAACCATCCCGTCAGCATATTCATCCTGCCCCGATATTCCGCGCAATTCTTCTTTGACGTGGGTGCGGAAGTGCATCCGAGTCCCATTCCACCAAACGAAGAACGGAGTGCCGTCAGCATGGGCGGCTTCAATAAATGAAAGGGCAGCTTCGGCTGTTGTGTCATCGATGGTTTCCATCCGCTTCCGCGTCAAAGGTCCAGTGTCTTCAATCGCGCCATCTGACGTGGAGTGGATCACGCCGCGCGGGCCGAAAGCTTCCAGAAAGGTGCGGCCATCCTTCAACACCATGTCGCGAGGATAATCCTCGAGTTCGGGTTCTTCCTCCGCGTTCAGATGGTAGAGGTTGCCCAGAAATTCATCGAAGCCATGGTTTGTCGGCAGATGTTCATCTCGGTCACCAAGATGGTTCTTGCCGAATTGACCGGTCACATAGCCCTGTGCCTTGAGCAAACCCGCAATCGTGGGGTCTTCTTCGCGCATCCCAAGTTCCGCGCCAGGCAAGCCTACTTTGGATAGACCAGTTCTGAAGACGCTTTGTCCGGTGATGAAAGACGAACGCCCCGCGGTGCATGACTGCTCGCCGTAATAGTCGGTGAACATCATACCTTCATTCGCCATCCGATCGATATTGGGCGTCTGATAACCAACTAGTCCGCGTGTGTAGGCGGAGATATTCGCGACTCCAATGTCATCGCCCCACACGACCAAAATATTCGGTTTCTCGCTGGGTTGTGAGAACGCTGCAGTTGAAATCACCGCAGTGAATAGCACGGCACCGGCCCAAATCATTCCGCGAAAAGAATTAGAAATCAGCAACATAGAAGCTACTCCCCCCGGACGAATTATGCTTATCCCAGTGCATGCTATCGTAGTTGCGAAACAGAACAAATTACCATTTCGCGACAGGTTGTGTGTGTTGGGGGGCGTGTAAACCTAGGTCACATCGCATCTCGATATTGACCCGGGGTCATGCCCGTCCAGCTCCGAAACGCACGATGGAAGTGCGACGCCGTGCTGTAGTGCAGGATTGTCGAAATCTCTTCGATGGACAAACGTGAATTCTGTAGAAGTTCAAGGGCTCGTCCAGTGCGCCAGGTTTTGAGCACCCCGCGGAACGTTGTGTTCTCCTGTTCAAGCCGTCTCTCGATTGTTCGCGGTGAGACCTCAAAAGACTCTGCGATGACTTCGATCGACGGCCGACAGTCAGGCTTAAGTGACTGCAGCAAATCGAAAATCTTAGCGCTGGTCAGGTCTGGAACGCCGAAGCTTGAGGCATCTTGCTCGCCCTTGTCACGGAGCTTTTCGCCAAGAATAATCGGATCAAAATAGAGGCGCATCGCGTCTTGCCCGAAACGTACGTCAACCGCCTCGAAGTCGAAGAGCCCGTCGATCATGGAAGGGACGTTCAGCGGCAGATCAATTTTCGTCGGCATCCAATCCTCCTGACCGCCGGCACGAAACGTGTCCAATGTCAGGCGGATGGCGATTGCGGCTTCCCATACCCGATCGCGGCTGTTCAAGTTTATTCGGGAGGTGTACACGGCATCCGCATCCCGCAACTCGAGCCCAGCGCGCCAACTGCTGAACGTTCGCCGTGAGGGAGATGCGCCAGCTTTCAGCGCTGCCAGTACGGTGGGATGCGAGAGGATCGCCGCCCCCCAGCCGGGAATTCGATCCTTTGAGTATGCTCGTGAGATCACTTCGATTACCTCAACACCCTCGGTGCGAAGAATGCGATCCCAGAGTTCGCTCACAAGGGGATATGGCACCGTGGCGCAAGGATCTCGGAATTGAAACGCGCGGAAGCCATTTGAGTTCAGAAGGCGGTTCACTGAGACGCCGGACTTCTCCAGCACCTCAAAGGTTGGGAAAAGCATTGCTGCTCGCACAACGTCAAATGATCTGCTCTTCATCGCTCGGTTCCAAATCCCCAACTCTGGCTTCCCGCACCCGAACGGTGGTTCATCACCACTCTAGCCGGCACTGTCAGAGCAAACTAGCTTGAGACGTGCAGGGCAGTTACGTAGCTTCGTCGGATGACCAAACCTGATCCGTTTCGCTATTTCAAAACGAGCCGCGAGATCATCCGCCCGGCTGTGATGCTATATGTGCGGTTTCCTCTGTCTCTTCGAAATGTGGAAGATCTGCTGCATGAACGGGGCATCGATGTCAGCCATGGATCGGTGAGATATTGGTGGCATCGGTTCGGGCCTATGTTTGCCGCGGAAATCCGCAAGCGCCGGATCGAAGGCATGAAATCCAGTCGATGGCGATGGCACCTGGACGAGATGTTCGTGAAGATCAACGGCGAGAGACACTATCTTTGGCGGGCTGTTGACCACGAAGGTGAAGTACTCGAAAGCTTCGTGACGAAGACACGCGATAAGAAGGCGGCATTAAAGTTCTTAAAGAAAGCAATGCGTAAGCATGGTTGTCCAGATGTTTTCGTCACGGATCTGCTGCGCTCATACGGCGCGGCGCTGAAGGAGATAGGTGCAGCTGACAGGCAGGAAACGGGTCGCTGGCTGAACAATCGGGCGGAGAATTCGCACCTGCCGTTTCGACGACGGGAGAGGGCGATGCTTCGTTTCCGGCGCATGCGAAGCTTGCAGAAGTTCGCCTCGGTCCACGCCTCGATTTACAACCTCTTCAACTCGGAACGCAGCCTCAACACCAGACCAAATTTCAAGCTGAACCGAGCCGCTGCTCTTGCCGAGTGGCGCGCGCTTTGCGCGGCATAAGGGGCAGGTCTACTGTCCTTGTGGAGACGGGTTCGAATTGGTCTGGCAGCACCCAGCCGACACCTTTTCAAGGCCAACCGCGCCGCCGCTCTCGCCGAGTGGCGTGGTCTCTGCGCGGCATAAGGGACAGGTCTACTGTCCTTGTGGAGACTGGTTCGCATTCGTCTGGCAGCACCTTTAGTATGTGTAGCGTGTGGAAGCAGAGTCATGCCAAAGCGGTCCTGGATAATTGTACGCGATGCGCGCAGGGACATCTTGGAAGTGCGGACTGGTAGCCAGTGAAGCTACCGGATGTGTCTAGCCCCCTGTTTCTGGGCAACTGATTTGGGCTTTCTCTAATATGGTTTCTGGAATGGGCGGACGCATGTTGAGTGCCTGATGCGGCGGTGTGTGATTGTACTGCCTGAGCCAGTGATTGATGACGATCTGCGCCTGCTCGGTCGTGGTGAACCACTCGGCGTTGAGAACCTCTCGGCACAGCGTGCCGCTAAACCGCTCGTTGTATCCGTTCTCCCAGGGCGATCCGGGATAGATACGGATTGGCTTGATACCAACTCTTCGAAGCCATGCTTGCATCGCTTCGGCAGCAAACTCCGGCCCCGGATTTCATGGCTCGGGCATCGCAATATGGGCCGGCGGTGATAGCGGATCGGGACGATTGCAATCCCGCGACGCTACCGCTTCTCAAGCGGGTTTTCTCGGGAAATCCCGATATAGAGGGCAAATTCTCCGCCACAAGTCCGCATGGTTGCGCGAAAACATTTACTTGCCACGTTGTTTCCGGTGTTTATTGGGCTGGCGAGGTTGCTGAGCAGGGGGTGTCCCTTCGAATTGCGACTGCGAAGGGCTCGATAGAATAGACGAAAAAGGGGCGCGATGTTGCCTGCGCTGGTTGTGACCGAAAACGATGAGACGCTGTCATTCGACTTTGATGATCTCGTCCGTTACCACGGCAAGAGAAGCATCTGCGGATTAACGGTCGCCTATAAGGTCATGGAAGCCGCCTGGGACACCGCTTGGACAGGCACCCCTCCAGAGCGTGATCGCCTCGTCGTTGCCAGCGGCTTCCCGGGGCCAGGCGCACGCGACGGGTTCGAGATGGTGACACGCGCCGTGACGCGAGGCGCCTATGAAATCCTCTCCGAGGTCATGGCCGGACCGCGTGTCGCCGAGGCAGCCAAGGGGGCCTATTTCTTTCGCCTGTCAGATGATCGAAACATCATTGAACTGGGGTTGAAGCCCGAGGTCGTTCCGCCTGAGTTCGTCACACGCCGTCGCAAATTGGCACGGGGTGTGGCGTCTGCTGCAGAGGCAGCGGAGTTCAGGGCCCTGCAACTTGCATTCTCCGATCAGTTGCGGGCCATGTCGGCGAGTGACGCTATAAATGTCCTTGAGCATCGCGAAGTACCGACATGATCACAAACGATCCGATCCTTTTCGGACGTCTGCTGTCGCCTTACGTGCGCCGCGTGGCCGTTAGTCTCAACCTCCTCGGGATCGAGTTCTCGCACGTGGTCGTGTCTGCCATCGGAGATGAGTCTAAGCGGGAAGCGATCAATCCTGTGGGTCGCGTTCCTGCCCTGCAATTGTCATCCGGAGAAGTCCTGATCGACAGCGCCGCGATACTTGATCACTTCGATGAGGTTGTCGGACCCGAACGGGCGCTGATCCCCGTATCCGGGTCCGAAAGGCGCGATGCGCTTCGGCGCATTGCGATTGCAACAGGCGCTATTGACCGAGCGATGACAGCGAATGCGGAACGGCGTCGTGATAACCCTGATCCGGTGCGAATTGACCGGTTGCTCCGGCAATGCCGACAGGGGTTCGAGGCGCTCGAGCGCGACCAGGACTTCTTCGATGGTGCGAGGCTGCGCCAACCCGATATTACATCCGCAGTGGGCTTTACCTTCGTCAATCACATCTTCCCGGGGACGCTTCAACAAGACGATCTGCCCGGTCTTTGGTCGGCGACCGGGCAAGCCGAGGCGCTTGCGGAGTTTCGCGCGGCGCAGATTGATGCCCCCTCCACCTGAGAATGCATTGACAGTCACCCCCGGTCTGTCTTCATTGCCAACGGAACAGGGAGAGGATTGTTATGCGATTGCCAATACTTGCGGCTGTGCTCGGTGCCAGTTTTTGCGTTCAGGGCGCGTTCGCCGACCCCATTGAGATTATCGATCAGCGAGATCGGAGCGTAGAGCTTGAAGGAGAGGCGCAGCGGGTTGTCACCATTCCGATCCCGGCCGCTTCGATGTTCATTGCCGTCGATGGCGGCACGGACCGGCTCGTTGGCATGCATCAATTGTCCAAGACCGCAATTAAAGGTCACATTCTCGAGCGATTTTTTCCCGATGCGCTGGCCATTCCGTCGAACATTACGGGCAAGGGCTTTAGCTTCGTACCTAATGTCGAGGAGCTACTAGCTCTCGAACCGGATCTCGTTTTTCAATGGGGTCATCTGAACGACGACATCATCGACCCGCTGGTCAATGCCGGTCTGAACGTCGCGCTGATCAAAATCGGGCAGGAGGCCTTCACCCGGAAATGGCTTGAAATGATGGGCGCGGTGACCGGTAAGCCGGAGAAGGCCCAGGCGATGATCGACTGGCGTGACACGGTCGCTGCGGAAGTGAAGGCTGCGACTGACGGAATCGGGACGGAGGACCGTCCACGGACGCTCTACTTCATGAATTACCTGTCGAGCCTCAGGGTTGCCGGCGGCAAATCTTACAACAACTTCTACATCGACCTTGCTGGTGGCAGGAATGTTGCCTCCGATCTCGGCATGTTCGTCGAAGTTGGCGTTGAACAGATCATAGCATGGGATCCGGAAGTCATTCTTCTGAATGGGTTCGAGGCAAAACTGTCGCCGCAGGATGTCTACGACAACCCGCTTCTGGCAGATGTGTCGGCGGTCAAAAACCGCCGTGTCTACAAAATGCCGCTCGGCGGATATCGCTGGGATCCGCCGAACCAGGAGAGCCCCCTGACGTGGCTATGGCTTTCGATGGTGCTGCACCCCGACAAGTTCGACTGGGATCTGAACGACCGGATCAACCGCAATTACGAGTTCATATACGGGCAGGGCGTCACAGACGAGGATGTCAGGAATATCCTTCGCTTCGATATGAACGCGGATGCTGCGCATTACGATATCTTTGCGGATGGCTAGGCCAGCGCGGTGAGCATCACGAATGAGGACACGGCCCGATCCGCTGGACGTCGGTTCGGGTTGTGGGGTGTGCTCTTCATCCTGCTAGGAGCCTCCGTTCTCGTCTCGCTCGGCATCGGGCGTTTTGCCGTGCCGATTTCTCATGTGGCGGGCATTCTGATATCGAATGTCCTGCCAATTGAGCAAGCCTGGCCGGTCGTCGAGGAGCGTGTCGTCGAGCTCATTCGGATGCCGCGCATACTGATGGCGGGGCTCGCGGGGGCGGGGCTTGCTGTCGCGGGCGCGGCACTTCAGGGCGTGTTCCGGAATCCTCTCGTAGGGCCGCAGATCATCGGGGTTTCGTCAGGTGCGGCGTTCGGAGGCGCCTTTGCGATCCTCGTTTCGGAAAGTCAGGTTCTTCTGATTGGCGGCGCTTTCGGCTTCGGTCTGTTGGCGATGGTCGTCGTCTATACGATCAGCCGCCAGCAGGGACGCGCTTCGATCCTTATGCTGGTCTTGTCGGGTATCGTCACAAGCGCATTCTTCTCTGCCCTCGTGTCGATCACGAAATTCGTGGCTGACCCCGACGATAAACTGCCGGCGATCGTGTTCTGGCTGATGGGAAGTTTCGCCTCGGCAAGCTATGATAAGGTTCTTCTGATTGCGATTCCGGTCGTTGCGGGGACGCTTGTCGTCTACCTTATGCGGTTTCAGATAAACGTGCTGTCGCTGGGCGACGAAGAGGCACAGACGCTCGGCCTCAAGGTCGAGCGAACCCGCTGGATCGTCCTTGTGGCGGTTGCGCTGATCAGCGCTGCCGTCGTTGCGGCGGCGGGCATCGTGGGATGGGTCGGGCTGGTCATCCCTCATTTCGCACGCATGCTGACTGGCCCGGATCACAAGCTCCTGATCCCCGCATCTGCGCTTATAGGAGCGATTTACCTGATCCACGTGGACAATGTCGCCCGGGCGTCGATCCCGGCAGAGATACCTGTTGGCATCATCACCGCCCTTCTTGGGGCACCCGTCTTCGCCTATCTCCTGCGCCGTGCGGCCAACAAGGGTTGGTCGTCGGAATGATCCGGGTTCGGGATGCAGAGGTTCAGTACGGGGACGTAAGGGTTTTTCGTGGGACGAGTTTCGACCTGGAGCGGGGGCAAACTGGTGTGATCCTTGGTCCCAATGGGCGTGGGAAGACGACGCTGCTGAAGGCCATTGTCGGACTTCTGACCCTGACAGCCGGGGTGGCCACGACCGAGGGGCGGATCGGCTACGTGGCACAGCGCAACGACATGGCCTTCTCTTACCGGGTGCTCGATATTGTCGTTATGGGGCGCGCGTCACATGTCGGACTGTTCCGGACCCCCGGGGCCGAAGATTACAGAATCGCCCGTCATTCCCTTGACCGTCTGGGGATCGGCGGATTCGCGGATCGCCCTTACACTCATCTCTCGGGCGGAGAACGCCAGCTTGTGATGATCGCCCGGGCCCTGGCGTCGGATTGCGACATCCTGATCCTAGACGAGCCGACCTCGGCCCTCGATTTCTCGAACCAGGCACTGATCCTCGAGATGCTAGAGCGGATCGCGGCGGAAAACGGTCTGACCGTGCTGATGACGTCTCATGTCCCGCAGCACGCGCAACTCCTCGCGGATAAGGTCCTTTTGATGCATGGGCCCGACCGTCAGGAATGGGGCGCGGCGGTCGACATGCTGACGGAGGATCGTCTTGAGGCGCTCTACGGCGTGCCCATCAAGGCATTGGAACTCCAACATCGCGGACGGACCGCAAACGCACTCGTTCCGCTTTTCCTCTGACCTCGGCGGCCCTATCCCATAACGGAAAGCGCCATCTCGACGGCTTTGGGGATCGCCTCCCGGACGTCGTCACACATGCCGATCTCGAAGCTGTCCGGATCGGCAGGCTGGCACCCCACGATGCGCACCAGGGGCGGCAACGCGCCCACGGATTGCGCAAGCGTCAGGGCGCGGATCGGCGTGGCATAGTGCACGTCAGCGAAAAAATCGCGGCGTGCGCGGTCGTCCATCTCTTCTGCCCGTGGCAGCTCGGGCTCCAGAAGCCAGAGATCTCCAGGCACGCCCTTCCGATCGAAGGCGTCAAACAGGATCAGGGCGTCGTAGCCTCGCATCAATTCCTGAACAAGGTGGATGCCCCCGATGCCGGTTTCGATCACCGTGCAAGCCGCCGGTCGGCGTGGATCGGACCCTAGGGCGCGTGCCGCGTGAAGGCCGAAGGCGTCGTCGCCCTTGAGTTCGTTACCAACGCCTGCGGCGAGAACCCTCACGTCAGCGATCAGAACGCGGGAAGTTTGGGTTCGAAGGGCACGCCGAAGCCGATCATGCGTCGCCCGCTTCCTTCGTCGCGCACGGGAAATGGCTGAAGGCCTGGGCCGCCGCCCAGGCGGTTCCCATTGCGGATATCATAGGAGCAACCCGGTCCGTGCGGGCAGTGCCAGGTAAAGCCGTCCCGCGCTCCGCCTTCCAGCGTGGCGCGGTGAGACGGGCACACGGCCGACAACGCAAAATCTGCTTTGCCCACGCGCAACACGAGCAAGGGTCCCTCGTCCATTTCGCACATATAGGCGGAGCCCTCTTCGGCAACGGCGGCGTCCGGCACGGGCGACCAGTGTGGCGGCTCGGGCATCGCCGAGGTGCCGATGTCGGAATTGCGTGTGCCGAGGTCGGGCACCGCATCCTCGTCGAGGAAGTCCCAGACCTTCTGGCAACCCGGCGTCTCGGGTGGCAAAAGATCGTACATCCCCATCAACGAATTGATCGCGGGGTCGGTCACCACCTGCTCAAGCACGCCTTCTTTGAACAGCCGGACCAGGCGGTGAAGGGCCTCGCGATGGACCGCATCGATGCCGGCCAGGGCGCCAAAGACCTGCGCGCGCACATCTTCGTCCATGATTTCCTCAAGACCGCCAATCATCGCAGCCGTCTGGGCAAGGAGGTCCTGCCACTCCTCGTTGCTGCGGTATCCCACCAGAGCTTGATCGGAGCTCGTGTCCGGCATGGTGTGCGTCTCCGTCAGTGGTGGTGATGATGCTCGTGGTCGCAGACCTCATCCCCATCGCAGCAGCCGGCGTTGCACTCGCCATGGGTGCCCTGCTGAAACTCGGTGAAGCTTTCGTAGAACATCACGCCTGCCTTGCGCTTTCCACCTTCACTAAAGCGATAGGTATTTCCGTCCCGCGCAAGCGTCCCTTCGGCGGCAAGTTCTTCCATGACGATCTCGACCATGTCCGGGTCGCTTTGAAGAAAGGGCATCACCGCCTGCGGAGTGAACGCATCGCCGAACCCCTCGCCCTGGAACCAGTAGCAGATCTGCAGCACGTCCTCGCGCACGATCATCCGGTCGAGTGCGCCCGGAACTTTCTCGTCGGTCATGTTCTGCCTCCTGAAGCGACGGCAAAGTGAGTTTCGGTGAAGGGGCGGACGCGCGCAAGCCTGTCGGCGCTCTTATCGAGCCAGGAGATCTCAGCAGTGCGGCCGTGCCGTGCCAACGCGGCCGCCGTGCGGACGAGATCCTGACGCTGTCGCGCCGGAGAGAAACCGATCCGTTCCTCAAAGCCCGCATCGTCCGATACGCCATCGTTGTCGGCCATGACCATGCGCCCGAAGGTGTCAGACGGAAGGTCGGCCTCAACGGTGAAGGTTTCCTCGGGCCAGACGCCGAACTGTGCGCCAATCATCAGCGTGTTTTCCAGGTCCACGATCCCGGTGACGGCCTCATAGATACGTTCCTGCACCTCCAAAGGGTCGCGCTCCCCGCCAGTCCAGCGGAATGCGCGAACGAGCCCGGGTTCGGTGGATACGGCTGCACTTCCGATCAGCACGATCCGCGAGGGCCGGGCCATCTCACCGGTTTCGAACCTCTGGACGACGTGAACCGGGCTCCAGGTGAAATTTTCGACGCGCACGTCCGGCCGATCGGCCACGGCCTCGGTGAGACCGGTCATCAACGGGGGGCCGAGCGGGTAGGGGTCGAGGATCGCCGAATAGCCGACGATCCCGATGATGGTGCCGCCGCCCCCGCCCAAGAGTCTAGTCGATGCCGCAGGCGCAGGTCGTGACCTCGCGCGTGACGACTTTGTCCGAGCCTTCGACCATCACATGCGTGGTGCATGGCATACAGGGGTCGAAGGATCTGAGCGCGCGCAGAATGTCGATCCCCTGAAAGTCGCTCTCGTCCTTAAACGCCGTCTCGATGATCGGCGTGTTAAGGACCGCGCGTTCGTAGGGCCCGTGCTCGCCCCAGGGTGTAGCGGGGCAGGCATTCACGGTCGAGGGCGTGACGATCTGGTAATTGGCCAGAAGCCCGTCCTTGATCTCGCAATGATGGGTCAGAAAGCCCCGACCTGCCCCCCAGAACCCGACGCCGATATCGTGGCCCTTCGACGGGATCTCGAACGGGGTCGCTACCTGGGTTTCGCCTTGTTTCTGAAGATCGAAGGCACGAACGAGATTTTCCATAGTGACCAAGAGGTTGAAGGCCACGGCATAGGCCCGCGCACGGTTCCGCTCGAAGGCGTTCCAGACCTCGGGCACCTCCCACTCCAGCCTCTGTGCGGGCAGGGCGGCCCCTTCGGGAATGTTCAGCACGAGGCTATGTCCGGTGGACTGGAAATATTCGCTATGAGGGATCTTCTGGGCCAAGGCCGAGATGTACACGCGGGCATAGGCGCCCGCCTCGAAGGTCTGGCGGTCCCAGGTGGGCGTTGTCGACCAGGAATAGCGTTCCTTCCAGTTCTGCGCGCCCGGACGTGGGATCGTCGTCTTGTTCCAAGGGTGGTTCGGCGACAGGGGATTGCCAAGGGGATCCGTCTTGAACGGATAGTCCTCCCACTGTTCGTAATAGGAATGCTCGATGAACTCTTCGAGGCCGACATTGATGTCAGTCAGGCGTGTCGTCACGAGCTTGCCGTCCACAACGACACCGGGCGTCGACCAGCGCTTTTCGCCCCAGGCGTTGCAGTTTTCATAGGTCGCGTCGTAGTAGTCCTCGTGGTCCCACTGACCAAGATCCACCATGGTTGCGGGGATGCGGCCGACA
Source organism: Ovoidimarina sediminis (assembly GCF_032586175.1). NCBI lineage: Bacteria > Pseudomonadati > Pseudomonadota > Alphaproteobacteria > Rhodobacterales > Roseobacteraceae > Ovoidimarina > Ovoidimarina sediminis. Next base: position 77,134 of record NZ_JAWHTE010000010.1, on the reverse strand, counting down.
TCGCGGTATTTGGGATCGCATTCGTAGAAGAAGTCAAACACGTCGTCCCAGATCGCGACGCATTTCTTAGCGTAGTCGAAGAACTCCTGAATGCGCAGGTAGAACTCGTTGAAGGTGGACGTGGTGATCGTCGTGGTCACGCCGCCGGGAATGATCGTCTCGGGGTGCGGATACTTGCCACCGAGCAGCACATATGCCTCGCGCGCCACGCGGGTCATCTGCAGGGCTTCAAGGTAAAGTTTGCCGGTCAGCGGATTGAGATCGGTCATGATTTCGCCGATCGTCCCGTAGCCGTGGATATCCTTTCCCGGCGCGGCGGAGTCGACCGCCTTGTCCCATATCTCCGGATTGGTGGCCTTCACGAGGCTCTCGGAAAAGTCTGGTCCCGACAGCACGAAGAGGTGCAGCGGGTTGTCGTAGAGGTATTCGCAGCTCAGGAGCAGGTTCCTGACGACTACGCCCAGGGGCGGCGGCTTGATCCCCAGAGCCATTTCGATCGACAGCGCCGAGGCCGTGGAATGCACGCCCCCGCAGACCCCGCAGGCGCGGGAAGAGATGAAGGCCGCGTCGCGGGGATCGCGGCCCCGCAGGATCACCTCATAGCCACGAAAGAGCGTGGCCATTGCGTTGGTCTCAAGGACTTTGCCTTCGCCCAGATCGACGGTTGAATGAAAGGCCAGCGCCCCGGCAACTCGCGTCACCGGATCAAAATCCACATCTGCTAATTGGCCGTTCTTTGCCGCGATCTCGCGCAGCGCCGCCTGGCGCTGTTCCAGTGTCCGGGTCTGGTATTCGTAGGGATTCTTGATCCCCTCTTTCAGATGCGCCTTTCCGTTCTCGTCAAACTCAATCGGCAGATGTTCAAAACACATGCGGCGGTTCCTTCCCCGTAGTCCCTTAGCGGCTTCCCGCGACCTTAACGATCGCCGCAAGATTTCCGTTGGCCGCCAGAAGCGGTGCTATCAGGCCCGAAAGCCCGACGTTGATGTCATCGACCCGGCCATTCAGGGGGGCGGTGTTGTCGCGGATCGCCGTCAGGCCTCCGGCGAGTTTCTCAAGATGATCAGCTCCGCGTTTCAGCGCGACGTAGATGCCGATCAGGTGGTACGCGACGACCGCAACGATAACGAGGACGACGATCAGAGAGACCCATCCAAGAAGAACGATCATGCTTCAGCCCTCCTTCGCGCGTTCTGAAAGCAGCGCCGCAACCGCGCCTGTCTTCGCCTCGATGGCCTCTGCCACAGGGCCCATGGCCCCGGCTGTCGCGAGCGTGTCGTCTAGCGCCGGCACCGCTTCGGTGTGGCCCACGATTTTGACGCCCGCCTCCAGCATGTCGGCGAGGTAGCGCTCGATGGCCTGTGCGGCGTTGAGCGCCCGGCTCAGAAGCGAAAGTGCTACGGGGACGATCACCACAACGACGATCAGCAGTGTGACGATCCATATGGTAAGTGCGACGCCGGTCATGATCGGCCCTCCTGCGCGACGATGGCGGCGTGCGCCCGACCCAGGGTAGCGTCGACCGCAGTCAGGCCCTCGGCGATGGCTCCGAGATCGCGGTTGAGCGCCGGGGCGGCGGCCGGGAGATGCGATGTCTCCCGCTCGATGGCCCGGAGACCCAGGCGCAGCTTCGCAAGATAGCTGTCCCCCTTGCCGCCGATGCTTTCTAGAAGTGCCACGATCCGGACGAGCGCGAGTGCGACGACTGCAAGAAAGACGAGTGCGGCGAGGCAAGTGATGAGGGTAAGCAGCGTGATCATTGTCCTACCCCTTGTGCCAGATGCAGCGCGGGCAGCTATCGCAATGTTCAGCATGCTCCTCGATCGCCTTGGCGCTGCCCGCGATCCGGCCCGCCCGACCCAGGATACCCTCGACGAACTCATGGGTCTTGTAGAGCGCGGCGATGTGGATCGTGTTGTTGGCTACCCGCTGGCCGTTGGCCCAGACCACTGCAACCCCGTCCTCGATTGCGGCGGCCTCGCGAATGATGGCACGCAGCAAGATCGCGACTACGACCGTCACGACCACGACGACGACGACCGCCAGCCACCAGCTTGCGATCGGGTCGTTTCCGGTAATTAGTCCCATATCTCCCTCCTCACGCCGCTGTCGTTTCGTCTTCGTGGCTCACGGCCTTCACGATGGCCGCCGCGTTTGTGTCGATGGCACGCGCGCCCTCCAGCAGATCCGCCGCCACGGCGTTTGTGTTTTTCAAAGCCCAGACCGACCGCGTATTCGCGTCGATCTCGGCGACAATCCCCGCCGCGGCATCTGCCAGCCCGCGTATCCGTCGTGCCTGCATGAGGATTCCAATCAACAGCAGTGCGACCACCAGAACGACAACCACGCCGACAACAAATCCCAGTGTCCAGAGTGTCATCAGATCCTCCTATTCCGCCGCCATCTTGTCGGGTGCCTTGTCCAGGAACCGACGGGCCGATTTTTGCAGCGCCTTCTGGCGGTCTGAGCCGGGTGAGAATTCGGTGCCGGCCAGCTTGATCTTTTCGTAGAAATAGCTGACCGCGCTGTCGACTGGCCCGGGGCTCCCGTTGACATTCGCCCAGCCCGACGGCACTTCTCCGCTTTCTTTCCAGCGCGTCGTCATATTGCGGCTGCGTTGCGTGAAGCGGCGCAGATACGAAATGAACGACCCGGCGCCACGCGAAAGGTTCGATGACACCATTGTACCAGGCGGTTTCTTATAGAAAGGCGCGAAGGCGTCCGGGAACCCCGGCATGGTGCAACCAATGCAGATACCACCGGTGTTCATGCAGCCGCCGTTGTGGCCGATTGCCCCACGCGAGACCATGTTGCACTGAACCACCGGCCCCCAGCAGCCGAGCTCCACAAGACATTCTTTCTGACCGTACTCGTCTGCGAATTTGCCCTCTTCGTAGTTCCCGGCGCGGACGCAGCCGCGATGCACGGTCGACTGGAACATCCATGCCGGGCGGCCAAGCTCATCGAACTCGGGCAGTGGGCCTACTCCCGCGAGAAACATCAGGACCGAGGCCACGGTTTCGGTGATATTGTCGCCCAGCGGCGCGCAGCCGGGGATGTTGATCGGCGGCAGGCCGAGGGTCGAGAGATAATCCTTGCCCAGGTAGTCCATGACGGACATCGAGTTTGTGACATTGCCCGTGGCCGCCGGAATGCCGCCCCAGGTCGCACAGGTGCCGACGGCGATCACTGCCGCTGCGCCGGGGGCGAGGTCGCGCAGCCAATGCGCCGTCGGGATCGGCTGGCCAGTTTCGTGATTGACACCCATACCCGACCAGTAGCCGCCAAAGGCACCGGCAATATCCTCATCCGCGACCGAGCCCTCCTGGATGACAACATAAGGGGCGCCAAGTTTGCCCGACTTGGCGAGGTGATGCGCCGCCATGAAATCCTTCCCGGCGGTCACGGACAGCACGGGATGGTGCAATATGACTTTCGGCAGGCCGGGGATAGAGCCGGTAATGAGCTGTTCGACGGTAGGGTTCTGCGCGCCCACCGCCGCGATCGAGCAGCCGTCGCAACTCATGCCTGCAAGCCAGAACGCGTGAACCTCGGTTACCGGCCCCTTATCGAGCCCGAAACGGGGCATATAGCCCTCCCGGGTTGCCGGACGCGCCGTAGCGCGGATGCCGTCTGTCGCCATGAGAACCTCCCGGATCTGTCGACGACACGACTATGGGGCATTGCCCTTAGGGCAAGGTCAAGCTTCGTCCAGCTTTTTTTCGCAGGCGCAGTCTTCGTTTAGAAGGGCGCAGATACAGCTTTTCGGCCGGTCGTCCGGCGTCCGAAGAAGATTGATGAGCCGCATGTCCAATTCGTCGAGCTTCCCCTGGAGGATCGAAATCTCAAGCGACATCGCACTCCGCTTTTCGTCCAGGAGGGTCAGCAGCGATTTCCGTAACTCGATTTCCTCTTCCGCGAGCAGGTCGGCAATAGCGTTTAACGGTAGGTCCAGCGCGCGCAGGGCAACGATCTGTCTGGCACGGGCAACTGCCTTCGGCGGATAATCCCGATAGCCGTTCTCACGCCGTACGGCGGCAGGCAAGAGGCCAATGCGCTCGTAGTGGCGCAGGGTCTTGGTCGATACACCCAGATCCGCCGCAAGTTCGCCGATCTGCATGATGCTGGCTCAGGCAGCCAGAAGGTCGATTTCCGCCGCGATCCTGCGGATCGCCGTGACGCCCTCGGACTGTGGTGCGAAATCGTAGGGAGACTGTGCCTTGCGTTCGGCGGCAACCATCTCGTCGTCCAGCGGAACCGTGCCGATGATTTCCATTCCATGCTGGTCACAGAATGTCTGTATCGCGGCCATGTCATCTTCGTTACGCACCTTGTTAGCGACGACCTTGATGTGCGGGATGCCCAATTCCTTCGCCAGGTCCGCCGTCCGCATCGCCGCCTCCAGAGAGCGGTAATAGGGTTCAGCCACCACGAGCATCATATCCACATGGCGCGCCGTGCCGCGTTTGAGATGTTCAAGACCGGCCTCCATGTCCGTCACCGTGTGCTCCCCGAAAGAGGTTAGTTCGGCGACAAGGCCGCGCACGGCCCGGTGTGAGGCGCACATGCATCCCGATCCGGCGGTGCCATGCGCCGGTTGACCCATGACAATCAGGTCCACGTCCTTGGCAGCCGCGGACGCGTAATTCGACATGATCTCTTCTCGCGGAATGGTTGGGACCATCTGTATGACACCATCCACCTCGTCGCCCCGCTGCATGATTGAAGCCGGAATATAGGTGATGGCGTCTGCCTCTTCCCGGCTCATACCGAGGGTCAGTGCCAGGTTGGGGTTGGGATCGCCGTCGATCGCGAGGATCTTGCGTCCATTCTCGGCAAAAACGCGTGAAAGCGTGCCCGCAATCGTTGTTTTCCCTGATCCGCCCTTGCCAACAGTTGCTATTTTCATGCGATCCTCTTTGTGCAGTGAGATCTCCGACTGATTGGAGAATGTCCGTTTAGCCAAAGAATGGGTAAAAATCATCTTATGAACAAGTCAATTCCACCCGACGACTTGCTGCCCGTGACGATCCTCACCGGCTTTCTGGGGGCCGGGAAAACAACGCTTCTGAATCGCTATCTGCAAAGTCCGCAAGGCGAAGGCACCGCAGTGCTGGTTAACGAGTTCGGTGCGGTCGATGTTGATGGCGCCGTCCTCGGCAGCGCCCAGGACGAGGCACGCCTTATGACGCTGCCAAATGGCTGTGTATGTTGTGAAGTCCAGGAGGATCTGGCTGCAGCGCTCATCGAAGTTGCGGTGGGGTGCGAGAGCTCCGGAATCCGGCATTGTGTCATTGAGACGACGGGACTTGCCGAACCGGGAAGCATCTTGCGCGGGATGGCTCATGACCCTCGGCTTCGATCCCTTGTCGCCGTGCGCCAGACACTGACGGTCGCGGCCGTGACCAGCATTGCATCGGAACTACGCCGCTTCCCAGAAGCCGCCGCGCAGATCGCGCTCGCCGACCGGATTCTGGCGACTAAGGCGGACATCGCCGGAAGGGACAGCGTTGCGCGCGCGATGCTGGAACTGGCGACGCGAAATCCCCTTGCTGAGATCGAAGTATCGGACGGCATAATCGATATCGCAGAGATGTTCCGCCCACCCGAACAGCCGCGCTCGGTGCCGGACGATACTCAGCATAAGCATACCGACGGGATCACGACATTCGCCGTGCCGTTGCCGGAACCGCTCGACGCGGACCGTTTTCGGGATGTTATGTCTTTCTGGATCATGCGTCATGCGGAGCGCATTTTGCGGATTAAAGGTATAGTCCGATTTCGGGGCGAAGATACTGCGCGGCTATTAAATGTCGTGCACGATGTTGCCGAGATTGTCCCGCTGCATGACGCTGGCCCTTCGGCGCTCGTTTTCATCGGGTTCGACCTGCCTGAAGCAGAAATTCGTAAAGATATCGAGCGGTGCACATAATTTCCGGGCAACTGGGGTCTAAAGCGCTTCTCAACTTCCAAGTCCAGGGTTAGCCTTCCCCCGTCTTGGGAGGAAAAAATGATTCAATTCCGTCACTTCGTCCGGTCGACCATCCTCGGGACGGTTGCGTCCGCGGCATTCGGTGCCTCTGCGCTTGCCGAAACCACGTTCATCGTCGCCGTCCCGTCGGATCCCGGCCAGTTCAATCCAGCGATCACGACGGGCGCTCACGTGCATGCAGTGGCAGACTCGATCTTCAACGGTCTCGTCGCGCTAGACGAGAATTTGGAGCCAATTCCAGACCTCGCGACCTCATGGACCGTTTCAGATGACGGGACGACCTACACCTTCACTCTCGCCGAGGCCGCTTGGCACGACGGAGCGCCGTTTACCTCCGAGGATGTGAAGTTTACCTTCGAAGAAGTGCTGTTCCAGCATCACGCCCGTACGAAATCGGGACTGAGCGGCGTGGTTTCGTCCATCGAGACGCCCGATCCGAGGACGGTCGTCTTCCGACTTTCCTCACCGCATCCCGCGCTCTTGCGCCGGTTCGACGTGACCGAGGCGCCGATCCTGCCCAAACACCTTTACGAGGGGGCAGGAGATCCGACCGAGGCGGCACAGAACGCGTCCCCGGTTGGCACCGGACCCTATCGTTTCGTCTCTCACGCGCCCGGCGACCGCGTGGTGCTTGAGAAGAATAGTGACTATTTCAAGGGCGACACGACGGATGTAGACAAAGTGGTTTTTCGCATCATCCAGGATGCCGAAACCGCGCTTCTGGCATTCGAACGCGGCGAAGTGGATTATATCCCCCGCATCGGCGGCCAGAATATCGTGCGCGCCGAGGATGCCGGGCAGGTGCTGACCGCAACGGCCGGACCCGGCGGCGGGAACTGCATTATGACCGTGTCCTTCAACCTCGAAAGCGAGCTGCTGCAGCCGGCAGACGTGCGCCGTGCCATCGCGCTTGGGATCGACCGCGAGCGTCTGAACGATCAGGTGCTCTTCGGTCGTGGCAACGTGGCCGAAGCGCCGTTTTCCAGCGCCATCGGCTGGGCGCATGCTGCCGGGTCGCTTTCCTCCCTCGGCCATGATCCCGCGTCGGCGTCTGCGGCTCTGGACGCTGCCGGGCTCGAACCCGGTGCTGACGGCATACGGGCCGAGATCGACATGGTTCATTTCCCAACCTTCAGCAAATACGCTGAACTGATGGCGCAGGATCTGGCAAAGGTCGGGATCAGGCTGACATCACGGCCGCTCGATCGGCCGGCTGCCATCGACGCAATCTTCAAAGCGCGGGATTTTGACACCAACCTGATCTCATACTGCAACGGGGTTGATCCCGAGATCGGGATCAAGCGGATGTATGTATCGAACAATATCGGTCCCATTCCGTTCTCGAACGCGTCAGCCTATCGCAACGAAAAGGTAGACGCCCTGTTCGCCGCCGCCGGTAGCACTGCCGATCAGGGGGAGCGCGCGAGGGCCTATGGTGAGATCCAGACGATCCTCGCAGAAGATCTTCCATATTTCTGGTTGGTGGAGACGGTTCGAATTACTGCGGCAAGCGACGGCTTCACGGGCTATCGGCCCTGGACCGGTCACTATCTGGAGACCATCCAGATCGTCGAATAGGCCGCGATGCTGCGCGTCACGCTTCTGCGATGCGCCCAGGCTGTAGTGATGCTCTGGGCGGTCGCGACGGCATTGTTCTTTTTGCTGGAGGCGGTGCCCGGCGGACCAGTGGTCGCACTGACGGGCGAGTTTGCCGACGCCGACACCGTTGCCCGGATCGAGACGCGCCTTGGTCTCGATCGACCACTGGGTGAACGCTACGGCCGGTTTCTTGGTCTGCTGGCATCGGGGGATGTTGGACACTCCTACACGTACGGACGCCCGGCCTTGAACGTGGTTTGGGCGCACCTTCCCGCGACGCTGATCCTTGCCGTTCCGGCCATCCTGCTGGCAGCTCTTCTGGGACTGCCGCTCGGAATCCGGGCCGTGCGCCCGGGCCGGACATCCGGGCTGATTGTTGCCGCTGCGCTGGTCGCTTTCGCGATGCCGATCTTCTGGCTTGGGCATATGCTGCGGCTTTCTCCCGGCGTCGGACAGATTTTCCCGGTTCAGGGCATGACGGATGCGCGAGCGTTTCACGAGGGCGCCGCCTTTGCCCTCGACGTAGCGCATCATGCCATCTTGCCGTGCCTGACGCTGGTTCTGCATCAGATGGCTTATACCGTGCTGATCACCCGGCGGGCCATGAAGGCTCAGATGACACGCCCCTATGTCCAGACCGGCTTTGCCAAAGGGGCGTCTCGGCGCCGTGTAGAGTGGCGACACGCACTGCCGAATGGAGCCCCTCCGATCATTGCGCTTTTCGGCAACCGGATCGGCTGGTTCCTGTCGGGCGCGATCCTCGTCGAGGTGGTCTTTGCCTGGCCGGGATTGGGGCAATTGACTGTCGCAGCGATCCAGAACCGCGATACGCCGCTGGTAGTGGGAATCGTTCTGGTCGGCTGTCTGTTCACGATGCTGGGCAACCTCCTGGCCGATCTCACGCAGATGTCGAGCGATGTGCGGCTCCGCAACGAAGCTGGTGCGGCATGATGGCAATCGAGCGAAACGCCCCAAGCACACCCGTCGGTGCAAAGAATGCCTCGGAAAGACAGGCGCGCCGGTTGGCTTTTGTTATCCTTGTGCCGGTGGTTCTTGCGGCCCTGATGCCCGGGATTATCGCCCCCTACAATCCACAGGCGGCGGTGGGCCCGGCCCTCGCGCCGCCGGGTGCCGACTATTTGTTCGGAACCGACGATCTTGGCCGAGATCTGTTTTCCATGCTGGTACATGGTGCGCGCAGTGCGGCGATCCTCGCCGTAGTATCGGTGATCCTGACCCTTTTGGTTGGCGGCATATTGGGGGTTGCCGCCGGGCTGGCCGGCGGTCTTGTCGATGCGGTCATTACCCGGTTTGCGGAATTCGTCGCCATCATGCCCAGGCTTCTCGTGCTTCTTTTGCTTGCGACACTCTTTGGCCCGTCGCTCGAACTTGCGGCCGTGACGATCGGGCTGATGTCATGGCCAGGGCTCGCCAGGATCGTCCGGGCCGAGAGCCGGGCGCAGAAATACGCCGAACACGTTCTCGCCGCGCATGCCCTTGGCGCCACTGATTGGCGTATCGGCCGACGCCACATCCTGCCCGCGGCGATTGGCCCCGCGCTGTCCGTCATCGGTCCCATCGCAACCGCGGCCATTCTGACGGAAGCTGGTTTGAGCTATCTCGGCCTGTCGGATCCCGACCTGATCAGCTGGGGTGATCTGATCCGGAACGGTCAGAGCTTTTTTCATCAAGGCTGGTGGCTATCGCTTTTTCCCGGCCTGGCCATTGTCCTGTCATGCCTTGGGCTGACCCTCCTGGGGCTTTACGAGACAGAGATTTCGGCGGGAACCGAGAGGTGACCGGAGAGGTCCGGATGCCTATTGCCAAGAGGCAGCATATCAATACCTTGTCTATGAGATAAGGAGTTGTCGCCCATGTGCCTTGGAATTCCAGGACAGATCGTAGAAATCGTAGACGCGACGACGAACATCGCGGTCGCGGATGTCTCTGGCGTGCGGCGCAACGTCAACGTGACCTGCGTAATGGGGGGTGGCATTGACGATCTGGTCGGCAAATGGGTCCTGATCCATGTCGGCTTCGCCATGGCCCTCATCGACGAAGACGAGGCGCGCAAGACGATGGAAACGCTGATCGACCTGGGCGAGGCGCAGGAAGAATTCGAAGCAATGTTCGCGGGCGACCGTGCCGTGGCTGGCAGGGCGTGAAATTCGTCGAGGAATTCCGCGACCCGAAAGCGGCCCGCCGGGTACTATCGGCCATTGCCAGCGTCGCCGAAGATATCGGGGCGACCCGCGATAAGCCGGTGAACATCATGGAAATCTGCGGCGGGCATACCCATGCGATCTTTCGTCATGGGCTCGACAGGATGGTACACGAGGGGATCGAGTTCATCCACGGGCCGGGCTGTCCCGTTTGCGTGCTTCCCATGAGCCGCGTCGATGAAAGCATCGAAATCGCGGAACGCCCCGAGGTGATTTTCACCACGTTCGGCGATGCCATGCGTGTGCCCGGAACGAAGAAATCGCTGCTTCAGGCCAAGGCCGACGGCGCCGACATCCGCATGGTCTATTCGCCGCTCGATGCCCTCGAACTCGCCCGGCGCAGCCCGGAACGGGAAGTGGTGTTCTTTGGCCTCGGCTTCGAAACGACGACACCGTCGACCGCGCTCTCGATCCAGCAGGCGGCACGCGAGGAGCTGACGAACTTTTCGGTGTTCTGCAATCACATTACGGTGCCGCCCCCGATCCGCACGCTCCTGAACGATCCGCATATGGTGCTGGACGGTTTCGTGGGCCCGGGCCATGTCTCGATGGTGATCGGGACCCACCCTTACGATTTCGTGGCCGAGGAATTCGGCAAGCCGATCGTCGTCGCAGGGTTCGAACCGCTCGACCTTCTGCAATCGGTGCTGATGGTTCTTCGGCAGATCCAAGACGGGCGGGCCGAGGTCGAGAACCAGTACGCCCGGGTGGTGCCCGAACACGGCAACCCGGTGAGTATCGCCGCTATCGCGGATGTCTACGAGCCGCGCCCGTCTTTTGAGTGGCGTGGTCTGGGAGAGATCGACGCAAGCGGGCTCAGGATAAGGGACGCCTACCAAGCCTATGATGCTGAGGTGAAATTCGCAATCGGCTACGGGGCCGGCAAGGACCGCGCAGTCACCCCCGAGGCCGATGGCTGTGCCTGCGGGGCCGTCATGGCCGGCCGTTGCAAGCCCACCGATTGCGCGCAATTCGGAACGGGCTGCACCCCCGAGACGCCCTTGGGCGCTCTCATGGTTTCGTCGGAAGGCGCTTGTGCTGCCTATTGGCAGTATGGCGGCCGCCGCCACGCGGCAGAGTAGGGCGCCTCAGCAGATACGCGGAAGCTGATCGCCCACGAGGATATCAACCACCCGCTGCCCCCCGAACGAGGTATTCATGACGACGGGAATTGGCCCCCGAGCGACCGCCTGTCCGATCACGACCGCGCCGCGACCGGCTTCTGTTGCACGCATCGCTTCCAGCGCCGCATCGGCCTCCGACTCAGGTACGAACAAAACAAGTGTTCCCTCGTTCGCCAGGTAGAGCGGGTCCAGGCCGAGTATCTCGCACATTCCGTTGACTTCGGCCCGGACCGGAAGCCGGTCTTCGTCAATCTTTATGGTGACGCCCGCTGCCTCAGCCATCTCGTTCAGCGCCGAAGCGAGCCCACCCCGCGTGGCGTCCCGCGCGGCCTTAACTCCGGGGGCCGCGTGCAGAACCGCCTCCATCAATGCGGCAAGGGACTGGCAATCGCTTTCAATCGGTGCCGACAACGCAAGGTCGCCGCGGGCGGCCAAAATCGTCGCTCCGTGATCGCCGAGGACACCGCTTGCAATCGCGATATCTCCAGGTTCGATCCGCTTGGAGGAGAGCGCGCGGCCCTTTTCGATGACGCCTATGCCAGAGGTCGTGATATAGAGGCCATCCGCCGAACCGCGCTCGACAACTTTCGTATCGCCCGTGACGATCCGCACACCTGCCTTTCGCGCTTCTTCCGCCATTGTTGCCACGATCCGCCGCAGCCGCGCCACCTCGAACCCTTCCTCGATGATGAACGATGCAGACAGCCAGAGCGGCCGCGCGCCGCCAACGGCGAGATCGTTCACAGTTCCGCATATGGCGAGAGATCCGATGTCGCCGCCGGGAAACTCCAGGGGGGTCACAACGAAACTGTCGGTGGTAAAAGCAAGTTCGCCTCCCTCAGAAAGCACGGTGGGCGCAGGAAGCCGCGCCTGATCTTCCATTCCCGGTGGATCGAATGCTGGGACAAAGACATCGGCAATCAGGGCCTGCATCGCCTTGCCCCCGCCTCCGTGGGCCAGGGAAACGCGTTCATCGCGAATACCCGCTTTCGCTATTTGGGCTTGTTGAGACGTCATTACTTGGTGCTCCGGGCTAGGGCTACTGCAGCTTGTCCGGTCTTGTCAGATTAAACTGGCCCTGTCAGGTTCGAGGCGGGAATTTCAGCGCTGGTCACTGTCGCGTGCTTGATCGTAGTCAAGCAAACAAGGAAAAATTGACCCTGTGCCGGAGCAGGTGGTCGGGGAAGGACGGGCACCAACTTTTGTTCTGACAGTACCTCGATGCGGCCTCGGGATCGGACTCAGGTTCCTACTCCGTGATCCAGTGCTGGCAGATCACGGATGGTAACATCTATCTCTTGGGGTCCTCGAGAGGTCGCTGGGCCTTCCCCGAGTTGCGTAAACGGGCACTCCTGCTGAAAAAACCCTTCTCGGCTGATTTTTTCCTTATCGAGAACGCCTCAAGCGGACGGGCGCTTGCCCAAGAACTTCAGGGGCTGATCCCTCCGGAACAGCGCTCACATGTTGTCCAAACCTACACCCCGAAAGACTCAAAGGAGGTGCGCATGGATCTTGCCATGGTGCCGATCGCAGCCGGCAAAGTGTATCTTCCGGACGACGCCGAGTGGTTACCTGAGCTGATCCGCGAGTTGCTAGCCTTCCCCAGTGGTGCCAACGACGATCAGGTTGACGGGCATTGTCAGACTAAACCGGCTTGAGTGGTGTAGTGGCCGTGGATAGCGTCCGCGAATGACCAAGCCCAATCCGTTTCGCCGTTTCAGAACGCACCCTGAGATCATCCGGCTGGCGGTGATGCTTTACGTCCGGTTCCCGCTCTCGCTACGAAACGTCGAGGACCTGCTTCATGAGCGCGGGATCGACGTCTGCCATGAGACGGTGCGCTATTGGTGGCATCGATTTGGACCGATGTTTGCCGCAGAGATCCGCAAGCGGCGGATCGAGGGGATGCGTTCGAGCCAGTGGAGATGGCATCTCGATGAGATGTTCGTGAAGATCAATGGGGAGATGCACTACCTTTGGCGGGCGGTTGACCATGAGGGCGAGGTCCTGGAGAGCTTCGTGACCAAGACGCGGGATAAGAAGGCAGCACTGAAATTCTTCAAGAAAGCAATGAAGAAACACGGCCGTGCAGGGGTGCTTGTGACGGACCAACTCCGCTCCTATGGGGCAGCACTGAAGGAGATCGGTGCGGCAGACCGCCACGAAACCGGCCGTTGGCTCAACAATCGCGCCGAGAATTCACACCTGCCGTTCCGACGGCGGGAGCGGGCGATGCAGCGGTTCCGGCGCATCCGAAGTCTACAGATGTTCGCCTCCGTCCACGCCTCTGTCACGAACCACTTCAACCACGAGCGCAGCCTCTCCTCCCGAAACCTCTTCAAGCAGAACCGCGCCGCTGCTCTTGCCGAGTGGCGCGAGCTTGGCGCGGCATAAGGGACAGTCACACTGTCCTAGCAGAGACTGGTTCGCATTGGTCTGACAGCACCCGCGTTTCCAAACGGTGCCAACAATGACCAGGTCGATGCGCTCTCACAGGCTCTCTGGTTCTTCAGTCGCCCCTACAAGCACAACATGCACAATCCTACGCATCGGGCGAAGTCTCGAGTAATCGCAGCTTGGTAGGAAGCCGCTGCGCCAAGGAGTGGAGCCAACAAAAAAGCTAGTTCTACAATGATATTCGCGATTCCGATCCCAGAGTTCGAATCCGGCTTCCTCCTTTGAGATCAATGAGCATCTCGATGAAACCGCGGTCAGGGCCGGTTTCTGGCGCCATCATCCAGACTACCCGGCCAATTTCATTATATCACTCGAACCCGCAGCGCCGCTCCGGCAGCGCCGCGCGCCAAATTAACGACCGAAGGCCCGGTGTAGATCCTCTACCAAAACAAAGCCAAATGTGCCGCTAAGTGATAGTTCGGAAGCCGCATATATCGATATCCAAAACAAGAGCAGACCCCGAATGGGTCCGGGGCCTGCTGGTGTGCGAGTCCGCGAAACTCTTTTAGTTCGCCCTTGGGAAGTAGACAACCACCGTATGGATATCGGCAGGCATGATGTGGACCAGCTTGCGCTCTGGATCGGTACCATCCGGGCGTTCAAGTTGCTCAGCAGTGGCGCAAATCATCTCTTTCGCTGCATCCAGCGAGCCTGCCCGCACCTCCGCCTGAATGGCAATGTCTTCCCTGATACCGATCGTGAACTCTGTGCAGTTTACTAAGGTTATATCTGCAGAGGCCGTTGAAACGGATGCGACGACTGCGGTCGCCGCCAAGGGCAGAATCAATTTGTGGATCATTCTCTTCTCCCAGTTGGTCAGATGTCTTCTGTGTGAGCAGGCCTACCAATACCAGTACGTCCTAAAAAGCCCGCTTCACTCGACAAAAATTTCAGTGTTCGTATAGATATGCAAGTGCTTTCAAGTGAGTTGCTACTGAGCGTGATTACCACGCCGGTGCGGAAATGAGTCAAACTCTCAGATGGCCGCGTAGAGCCGGTTGCGTTGACAAAACTCGGTGTTGCGATCGAACAATCGGCCGATCGAACTCATAGACCCGCCGCGTTGCCAGCGATCCCAGATTTCTGCCTTCTGCTTCTCCGTGAAACAGATCCGGCGCCGAAAGCCCATCTCAAACACTTCATCCTGCTTCAAAGTTGAAGTGTCGCGACCATCCTTCGATTCCGCCGAACAAAGAAGCCAAACGAGGTTCGACTTTTTGCCGGCGATACGCACTCCATCTCAGTGAGCACGTCGACGATGCGGCGGGTTTCGGTCCTCTTTGGTCAACCGCTTCGGCTCCGTCTCGCTCTGAATCCCTTCCGAAAGTCCGTCCGTGGCGACATGGATCGTCTGCGTCGTGCCGTCTTTGCGTTCCCCAAAGTAAATCGTCTGATGCGGGAAGGGAATCTCGATTCCCCTTTCGTCAAAGACCCGTTTGACGATCTCATTGTAAGCCCGACCGATCCCCCATTGCTTTCCAGGCAGGGTCTTGATCCTTCCACGAAGAATAATTTCGCTAGCGCCAAAGCTGTTGAGCCCGAACCACTCGTAATCGCCGATGATCGACGGGCCATGCTCGTCGCTTGCCCGCAGTTCGTCGAATGCATCGATCATCGCCTGTTTTGCCTCTGCTGTATCCTCGCGATAGGCAACACCCATGTCAGCCACGAAGTAGGCGAAGTCCCGGGTGAAATTCGAAACCATGTCCACAGAGGAAAACGGCACGATGTGAAACACGCCGTTCACGTCCCGCAGGCTGACCGAGCGGACGGTGAGCTTCTCCACACCCCCCGTAATGCCTCCAGCGGTGACGACATCGCCCACGTTGATCGCATTCTCAAACTGGATGAAGACGCCGGTGATGATGTCCTGCACCATCTTCTGCGCCCCGAACCCGATGGCAAGCCCCAGCACCCCGGCAGAGGCCAGCAGCGGGCCGATGTTGATGCCGATTTCCGACAGGCAGAACATTAGTGAAAAGATGAAGAGGGCAATTGCAACTGCATTGCGCAGTAGCGTCAACAATGTCTGCTCGCGCGCCGTTGGCACAGCTCCGTAGTCGGGGTTGAGCCGGTATTCGACCCAGGATGCTACCGCCAGCCAGATGGCAAATGACAGACCCAGGATCAAGATAAGACTGGCACTTGTGCCGGTAACCTGCAGGGCTAGAGGGTTTTGGAACCATGAGGCGATCTCGATCACCCCGATCATGTCGAGCGCGAACACCGTGACCGCCGCCATGATGAGGAAGCGGATGCCGATCAGGATGAACGGCACCAGCTGGTTCACCCGCCGTTCCAAAAGCGGCAGACGGCTGTTCACATGTTCGGGCAGCCTGATCCCCTGGGCGATGGTCCGCGCTATTACGGCGGATACGAGGGACGCGACGACAAGCGCGAGCACGATCTTCAGGGAAGCGAGCACCGCCGCGAAAACAACCGAAGAAGGCCGCGTCAGAACGATGAAGAGCATCACTGCAAGATAGGCAAAGGCGAACCAGTGCCAGTTTTGGGCGATTGCCGCCAGGGCGCGCGGCGCACGCGGCTCGGCTTCCGGCTCGGCGTCGAGAGGCTCGATGTCGCTTTCTGGAGCGGCCGACTTTGCCACCAGCCGGGAAATCAGCCAGTTCGAAACGGTCTTGCGGCGACGCATGACCAAGACGACCAGATAGACCAGGACGAACAGCAGGATAAGCGCAGAAACCCCGCGACCGGCGAAGTAGGAAGCGTTGGCGTTGACGATCGGAACCACCAGGAGTTGACCGAAACCGAGCACGCTGACTACAAGCGCGGCACTGCGGTAGACGTCGCGCGCGCCGTCGTCAGAAAGCGGCACCGGGCGCAAACCCGCCGTGGAAGGCGACAACAGTGCCCGAAGCACGACCTTCGTCATCTGAACGACAAGAAAGGCATTCAGATACAGAGACTGACGGATGCCGATTGTCCCGAATTCACCCACCGCCAGCACCAAGATTGCATAGCCGATCCCCCAGGCGGCCATCGCCGTCAGGGCATCGAGCGCGACGGAGCCCGAAAACAAAAGCGCCGTCGGCACCATGGCCATGCCCTTCGCGCGCTCTCCCATGCGCCTGTAGACCGGCATCATCGCCCTGCGGAGCGTGAGATACACGGCGGTCGTTATCAGGATGACAAGCAAAAGATCGCGAAGGGCATCGGCAAGAATGCGAATCTCATCCGTGCCGAGGCTGGTGAAAACGCTCTGGCTGCGCGTGAGGCTGCACCAGGTCTGCGCCACCCCATCCGCGACGGTTTCGGCTACCTGCTGAGTAATCAACGCAAACTGACGACCAAGAGATACAGGTTGCTCTTCGGGGGCCGCCGCTGCGATATCCGCGGCGCCCTCCGGCGTCGCCGCAACCGCGCGCTCAAGCTCTTCGATCAGGGCGGCGCGGGAGGTCTCGTCCTTCAGGATTTCCAGAAGACGTCCTGTCTGGCTTTCCGGGGCCGCGCCGCTCTCTTACTGAGTGGCTGCCGCTTGCGATGCTGCATCTTGCGCTATCGCTACAGTTGGGGTGAACGCGAAGATGCAGAGAATGGCCAAGGCACGGATTGCAGATTTCAGCTTTTCGATTTGCGTCATAGAACTTTCAAGGCAGATTGGTTTGCGGCCTAACATAGAGGTATAAACTGCGGGCTCCAGACCATTTGCTGAATGATCGTATCCGGCGTGACCTGCCCCCCGAAACTTCCCTCGTTCTAGCGTAGAGTTTGCTCAACCTTTCGAAGGAGCAAACGAATGCGAAAGAGCCGTTTCACCGAGGCGCAGATCATCGGGATGTTCAAGGAACAGGAAGCCGGGATGGCGACGGCGGAGGTGTGCCGCAAGCACGGTGTCAGCCAGGGCACGTTCTACAAGTACAAGTCGAAGTACGGCGGCATGGAAGTGTCGGAAGTCGCCAAGCTGAGAACGCTGGAGGACGAGAACGCCAAGCTCAAGCGCCTGTTGGCCGACGCCATGCTGGACAACGTCGTACTCAAGGATCTGTTGGGAAAGAACTGACGGCGCCGAATGATTGCGGCGCATGCTAAATTGCGGCCGGGGTCTCGCGAGACGATAGTCCTTGGTCAGATAGGTTTGCTCCAAGGGTGCCAGTACGTCTTTGTACTTTATAGACCCCGAATGGGATCTATAAAGATCTGTGATCAGCGATTATTGCGATTTTGATCTAGCGGCCGAGGGAACGCCCTAAAATGATACCCGTTGCAAGGGCTGCAGCAATCAGTTCAAGGCTCGGATTGTTGGTTCCTTTGCCGTCCATGTTGGTGCCGGTCAGGGCTTGGACAATAGCGTTGGATTCACCGAGCGCTCGAGCAGTTTGTTCGCGATCTCTTTTGGATTTCTGCTGCATGATCATCCGACCGATCAGCATCAATACAATTGCAGCGATCAGCACCACGATCGCGATCGCAAGAGCAGCCAGCCAAGGATCCATTTTGCCTGCAAGCCAAAGAAATCCGCTAACAATGCCAAATATTAAAGATACACCAAAAAGCCCGAACGCAGCCATTTGCACCACTGCGCCAGTTGCCTTTCTTTTTATTTCAGCCGCCTTAGCCTGCAAGACAGCGCCGATTATATTGCTGAGCATGACTTCTTGATCCAATCAGCGTCGGGCCAAGAGGCCGACGAGAATGCCAATACCGAGGGCGATTAGGGTGGATTGCACCGGCTTGTCGTGGATGTACTCTTCGACTGAAGACGCTGTTCGTTCTGCTCGAGTCATCCCCTCATCGAGCTTTTTTTGCGACCGTTCTAATAGTTTATTGGCTTCTGCAAGAGCCGCATCACGTGCTTCGGTGCTCTTCGTTTCGCCGATCTGCCTTATAAGTCTGGCAAGTCGGGCGACGTCATCCCGGACAAGCTTGAACTGTTCTTCGATATCTTCGCCACCTGGATGAGAGTTTTGTGTCATTGTGCCCTCCACAAAGTAATATGCGTGCGTAAGCATTGCAGAGTAGCACACTTGTTCAAGCCTGATCGAGGGTCTCGTCAGAAGTACTTGACTCTAGCCGGGGCAGGACGGCCGCGGTCTCCTTGTCCGTTCCACCGTTGGGATCGGATACGAAGAGCCGCCGGACAAGGTCGTCGCGATGCCCATCGAAGCCGCAGATCGGACAGAGGGGCTAGGCTCAGGACTCATAGCCAATAGATGACGGTTGCTGCGAGGGCGATTGCGGAGAGGAAGACCTTGGGCACCGATCATACCGTGTCGCGACACACCGCCAGTCCTTGAGCCTGCCGAACATGATCTCGATCCGGTTGCGCCGTTTGTATCGACGCTTGTCGTAGCGCACAGCGGTCTTGCGTTGTTTGCGGCCAGGGATACAGGCCCGGATCCCTTTGTCTTTCAATGCTTCCCGGAACCAATCGGCATCATAGCCGCGGTCGCCGAGGAGCCATTCCACATTCGGCAAGCTGCCCAGCAGAGCCCGCGCGCCGATGTAGTCGCTGACCTCTCCGGCGGTCACAAACAGGCTGAGCGGGCGCCATTCGCCATTGTCGCTCGGACCAATGGCGCTTCATGGCTCATCTATCACAGATGGCGTGCAGCTTGGTGTTCATGCCGCCCTTTGTCCGGCCAATCAGGCGTCCGCGCTCCCCTTTTTCACGCCCAGGCTGGACGCTGTTCGGTGGGCTTTGAGGTAGGTCGCATCGATCATGACGGTTTTCTCTTCGCCGTGTTTGGCAGCCAACCCGGCCATCATCTGTGCGAAGATGCCCTTGTCGCTCCATCGCTTCCAGCGGTTGTAGAGTGTCTTGTGTGGGCCGTATTCCGCAGGCGCATCGCGCCACCGCAACCCATTGCGATTGATGAAGATAATCCCGCTGAGCACACGCCGGTCGTCAACACGTGGCTTGCCGTGTGATTTCGGGAAGTAAGGTTCGAGGCGCGCCACCTGCGCCTCGGTCAGCCAGAAGAGACTGCTCATGTCACCACTCGTTTTTCGCCGGTGAATCACAAGCGCAGAACCCGATCAATGGGTCCTGAGCCTTCTGTATCTCCGGTCTGCTAATCTGACCCCGTCACCGACCTTAGCCGAGGCCGGTGACGGGACGGTGTTTGGCGTCTGAGCCTTGTGGCGTTGACCACGTTTGTTAGCGAGCCAGCACCGTCTCTCTTGATCATCTCGAACAGTTGAATGCGGCCGATCAGGACCGCGGAGCAGAAGGAAGAGAGCATGGGTAAAATATCACAGACAAGGATCATCGGGATAGATGTCAGCCGCGATTGGTTGGATATTCACTGTCTGCCAGAAGGCAAGCGCGCGCGACTGGCGAACAAGCTTGAAGGTCACGAGCAGGTCGCTCAACTCGCTCTTGAACTGGGCGCGCTGGTTTGCTTCGAGGCTACTGGCGGGCAGGAATGGCGGTTGTGGTCCACCCTCGACGGTGCCGGGATTGCGACCCGGCAATTGCCACCTGCGCAGATCAAAGCATTCGCCGCGAGCCGAGGCACACGGGCCAAGACGGATCGGATCGACGCGGAACTCATCGCGCGGTTCATGCTGTTTCGACCGGATGCAGGACGCGAGTTGCCACATGAAAAGCTGCGCCTTCTGAGGGCTTTGACCTCAAAGCGTGGGCAGGTGGTCGAGACCCGCAAACGGCTCCTGGCGCAGATCAAGGCGCACGGGAAGCTGGGATCGGCGGATATGTTTGACGCCATGGACGCCGAGTTGAAAGGCCTTCTCGATCGCCAGATTGCAGAGCTGGAGGTGCGGATCGAGCAGACCATGGCCTCGGATGATGACCAGGCTACGACTGCCGGTAACTTGCGTTCCGTTCCCGGGATCGGTCCAGTCGCCAGCTCCATGCTGATCGCCGAAATGTCAGAGCTCGGCCAACTCTCGGGCGAACAGACCGCCGCGCTCGCGGGCTTAGCTCCGATCGCAAATGATAGTGGTGCCATGCGCGGCAAGCGCGCCATTGGCGGAGGGAGGCGTCAGCTGCGACACGTCATGTTCCAGGCGGCCCTCGTCCCCAGCCATCACAACCCGATTCTGAAAACCTTCGCTGGCCGTCTGCGAGCCGCGGGAAAGCCACACAAAGTTGTCATCACGGCAGTCGCACGCAAGCTCGTCATCATCGCAAACGCACTCTGCAAATCTCGTCTGAAATGGACCAATCAAGTCGCTTGAGAAATACAGTTGCTAAAGAAGAAGCCTCGCCCATTCGTTTTATATTCCGATCTTGGTGATATTGCGATCAACTACGAGATCAACAGTTTCACCAACCGGGGCTTTGATTTGCCGATGATCTACTCGGACCTACATCAGACCATTGTTTGGGTCGTCAACGAGAACTAAACTCAGATCATGACCTCGTCTTACATGGCTGACCCGGACGAACCCAAGATCTCGAACGAGAAGTGGGACGGTCAACTCGCGGTGGCGAAGGGAGCGGAGACCTCATGAATTACGATCACAAGAAGAGGTTCTCTTGCAGAACGCTGTTTTGGTTGCCGACGAATTCAAGCAAGATTGCAGTGAGCTGGGAAAAACCATGAAACTGAGATTTCAAAATACTGCCCTGAGGTCACTGACATTGATCCGTTCCGTCACCGGACCGGCGGTGATGCTCGCGCTATTGGGGCCAGTGTTACTGCAGATGATGTTGATACTTGTCGCGTTGCCTGCCGCTGCGCAGCTCGGTCTGCCCGGAAACAATGGAGCGGACGGGGAGCCGACAGCGACCCTCTCGCAGGACCTGCCCCCCGAGGCGATTGACGCACTTGTTTCACGAATGTCAGACGAGCAGGTGCGGGCAATACTGTTGGATGAGCTGAAAGCGCAGGCAGTGACAGCGGCGCCACCACTGGATTTCGGCGAGCTCGTTTTTCACGGAACAGTTGGCGCCTTCAACGCGCTGTTGCGCGGCTTGACCGGCCTTCCAAGTGCGATCACCACACAAGGCGAAGCCATCTCAACCTTCAATGCCACCTATGGCGGAGTGGGATGGGGGCTCCTGCTATCGAGCCTTGCTGTTGCATCGGCCGTTGGGCTTTTGGTTGAATTCCTGGCAAACCGCTTCATGCGACGTCGGCTGGTGCGTCCAGATGGCTTGACCGAGCCTACACTCAAACAAGCATTTAGCTTTCTCACCACTCGAGCTTTGCGCGATCTATTGGGTCTTGTGCTGTTCTATGCAGCGGCGCTGATTACGCTGCACCAGTTTACATTGGGCGATCTGCTTCCGCTTGCGGATCGCGTCCTGTTCGCCGTCATCTTCGTGCCCCGGCTGGTTTATGCTATCGCACGGTTCGTTCTGGCGCCCGAGTTGCCCGAGTATCGGCTGGTCCAAACCGATACTAATACCGCGCGTTTCCTTTCCTGGCATCCCGTGGGGCTCGCACTGTTGGGTGGTGTGGGGACTACGCTCTCGACCTTCAACGAGCTGGGCGGTGTCCAGTTGGGTACTTTGAGCCTGGCTTTTTGGTTCGACCTTTTGTTTCGGTTCTATCTAGCTTGGATCATATGGCACGCTTGGGAGGGGATCGTGTCGATGATGCGCGGTGACGAAGAAAGCGTCACGGCCTTCGAGGATCGCGTGGCCCGCGCCTATCCCGGTTTTGCAATCGCGTCGGTTTTTGTGATGTGGTGGTTGGCGGCAACCATCGTGAGTTATGGCGCCGCGGACTTGCTCTCCAACCGCCCGGATATCCTGACACTTACACTTCTATTGATGGCTCCCGCCTTCGATACGTTGATCCGGGGATTGGTGCCCCATTTGATGCCTAAGATGCATGGCTCCGGGGAGGTGGCCGAAGATGCGTGGGCCGCTACGAAATCTGCGTACAAGCGGATAGGGCGGGTGTTGGTGTTCGGGATCGTGCTGGTAGTTATCGCCGGGTCCTGGGGGCTGACGCGTGAATTCCTGGCGAGCGCGGGGGCGGCCGGCCGCGTTGTCGATGCGTTCTTCGACGTGAACTTCGTCTTAGTGCTGGGCTATCTTTGCTGGGAACTGGCTACGCTTTTTATCAATCGCAAGCTCGCGAATGAAATGACTTCAGAGGGGCTGACCGCTGAGGCGGCAAGCGCGGGTGAGGTGGGGGGGAAGGGCGGTTCGCGACTGTCGACTGTGTTACCACTTTTACGCTTAGTTGTGCATATTGCCATCGCCACGGTATTCAGCTTAATCGCACTTAGCGAGCTTGGCATCGACACAACACCTCTTCTCGCCGGTGCCGGCATCGCTGGCCTCGCGATCGGTTTTGGCGCGCAGAAGCTTGTGACTGACGTGGTGTCCGGAGCCTTTTTCCTCATAGATGACGCTTTCCGCATGGGTGAATACGTCGAGATGGGAGAGACCAAGGGAACCGTCGAGAAGATATCAATCAGATCGATGCAGCTTCGCCACCACCGAGGACCGGTCTACACCGTGCCCTACGGTGAGATCCAGTTCCTGAAGAACTATTCGCGTGACTGGGGGATCATGAAGCTACCGTTCATCTTCCCCTTCGACACCGATCCTGAACGTGTCAGAAAGATTTTCAAGAAGATCGGGCAGGATTTGCTACAGCATCCCGAGTTTGGCGACTATTTCCTTGAGCCGTTCAAGTCGCAGGGCGTCATTTCGATCGATGATGTAGGCATGACAATCCGGGGGAAGTTTACGGCTAAGCCTGGAAAGCAATGGGAAATGCGCAAGGCGATCTTCACGGAGGTGCACAAGCAGCTCGCGGAGGCGGGCATTCCGTTTGCGCGTCGCGAAGTTCGCGTGGCTATGCCGGGGACCGATAGCAAAAATCGCTCAGATGAGGTTGATAATCTCAAGCTTGCTGCGGCTGCATCTTCCGCCATTCAGGACAGCACAAAGCCCTGAGAGCCGGACAACAACTAAGGATATCAAACGACCTCGCAAACTTGATGTATCCGGATGCTTCCAGTCTTTAGAATCAGCAAGAGCCAACTCGAGATCAAGATGACACCACTTTTCCCAATAGAGACAATCAGGTCTAAGTTTTCACTCGTGGTGCATTCGTCAAGAGAAAAAAAAGACAGTGCGATGTCCACTTGGGGAGTATTGGGAGTTGTGGTGACGACATTAATCTATTCCAGCGCGGCTACTGCAGGAGAACTTAGTTTCCTCAATTGCGCTATTGATAAAGCCCTCTTGAAGACCGAGGAGATCCTCGAAGTTGATCACGAATTTTCCGTTTTGCTTCACGACGGGAAAATTGTAAATCAACGCGCCCTCTGTAAGAAACGATCCTTCCAGCTCGTGGAATTTGATGAGAAGGCTCTGGAGTTTTCTTGCATGGATGAAAATCGGCAGCTTAACCTAAGAATCTCATTGGACGATGGATCCTTTAACGTCTTGTCCAAGTCATTAGAGAATAAAGAAGTATATATAAATTATACAGGTAAGTGCCATTCGGAACGGGAAGGTTGATATTCTTGGCCGATCTTTAGGTGGCAATTTCAAAGGCCGTAATTAGTGGTCTGTCATGGCATGTCAGGGGTCGACCGCTTTTAAGCCGGGTTGATTTTGGCGCTATGATCAAGAAACCGGTGGGTTGCTGCAGAAATTATTTATAGAAAATTGAGCACTGTAAACCTGCAAATAGAACGCCAATTTTGTTTGGCCGATTTCAAGCGAGGCTAAGCGGGTTGCGTTAGGCAACGCCGGTAAAGCTACTGTGGTCTCGCCATGGATATCAAGGAGGGACGCCAATGAGGGCTGGTGATAATAAATACTCCTAGCGAACAACGAGGACGGGTATCCTGCTTAGGGAAATAAGTTCCTGAGCTTGGCTTCCGAGAAGCATCTTTTTGACTCCGCGATGCCCGCGAGATGCGATGACGATCAGGTCGCAGCCCTCTGATTTTGCGGCCTTCAGAATAGCTTTATAAGGTTTGTATTCGCTTCCGACATGCTTGATTTCACAGTTTACGCCAATCGACGCGGCATGTTTCTCGGCATCTGCAAGAATTTTTTTTGAGGACGAACTCGATGATTTGTCGTGGATATCGAAGACTTCACGTTCGGTGCTGTTCTTCAGGTCCAAGTCGGACATCAATTGGATCACCGTTACAAAGAGAATTGTTGCTCCGACTGACTTGGCAAGACGAGAACCATGGTCAACTGCTTTTTCCGCCAACTTTGAACCGTCTGTTGCGATGAGTATTCTGTTGTACATAGAAACTCCAAGAAAATCAGTTGATTGCTTCTGGATCTTTGTCTTGATAATACATCATTGAGGGTGTTGTGAGAAGGGTTTCGGTTGAGACGGGCAGGGCGGCCTCGCCGCCGAGGAGTTTAACGACCCCGGCACGTTTACGACATTCATCGCCTTCGAATGGACGTCTCTTGAGCAAGGCAACAACCTGCATCGCAACGTCATCTTTAAGGTGCCGATTCAACCGATCGCCGCAACACACTCGTCGAACTTCTCAGCGGGTGAGAAGTAGTTCAACGTCTTTCTTGGTCGCTCATTGAGTTCTCTTGCGACGGCATCGAGATCCGACTGGGTGTGCACAGAGAGGTCTGTGCCCTTCGGGAAGTATTGTCGCAGGAGCCGGTTGGTGTTCTCATTGGTGCCACGCTGCCAGGGGCTGTGTGGATCACAGAAGTAGATGTCGAGATCGGTGGCAAGCGTTAGGCTCTTGTGGTCTGCAAGCTCCTTGCCGCGGTCCCAGGTCAGCGTGCGGCAAAGCTCTCTGGGTAGATGCTGGACCTGCCCGGCCAGGGCTGCCACGACCGCCTTAGTTTCCTTGCCACTCACCTTCGCGAGCATGAGGTAGCGGGTGCGTCGCTCGACCAGCGTGGCGATGAAGCTGTTCTTCGACCCCGCGATCAGGTCCCCTTCCCAGTGCCCCGGGATCGCACGATCTTCGACGGCGGCAGGTCGTTCCCGGATCGAGACCGCGTCCTTGATCTGGCCGAGCCCGTCCCGCTTCAGGCTGGCGTGCCGAGACCGACGGATCGCGCGGGTCGCCCGAAGATGCGCCAGGAGCTCCTTCTTCAGCACGCCACGCGCCTGGATGAACAGGCTTCGGTAGATGGTCTCGTGGGACACCCGGGCGTCCTCGTTATCGGGATGCTTTCGTTTCAGCCAACCGGCGATCTGCTGCGGTGACCACTTGCGTTCAAGCTTCTCTGCAATTGTCTGACAGAGCGCTGGTCGGTGCGCCAGCTTGCAAGGCCGCGGCCGCCGTGCACGATCCCAGGCCGCCTGGTCCGCGCTGGCTGCTCGATAGGTGCGCCGACCACCGTTGAGACGAACCTCACGGCTGATCGTCGATGGCGCGCGCCGCAACTGTCTCGCAATGGAGCGCAGGGAAAGCCCGGCTCTCAGACCTCGGGACACTTCTTCGCGCTCCGCCAAGGTCAGTGCCAAGCGAGACCGCCTGCGTTCCGGCGGGCGTATGCCGCCAGTCCTCGCAAGCAACGGGTAGATTGAGGAGGAGTTGCGATCGAACAATCGGCCGATCGAACTCATAGACTCGCCGCGTTGCCAGCGATCCCAGATGTCTGCCTTCTGCTTCTCCGTGAAATAGATCCGACGCCGATAGCCCATCCGAAGACGCAGCACCGACGCTTCTTGTCTATTCTTTACGTGATCCGATGGGCGCGAATCTCGATCGCATCCAGATTATAAAAGGCTGGTTTGACGCCGAGACCGGCGAAGCGATGGAGCAGGTCTACGATGTTACATGGTCAGGCGACAGAGAACCCGACGGCGAGGGCAAACTTCCTGCTGTGGGTGACACGGTGGACCTGAGCATCCCGAGTTGGACCAACACGATAGGCGCCGCCGAACTAGGCACCGTTTGGCAGGACCCAGATTTCGATCCGGCCGAGCGCGCCTTTTACTATGCACGAGTGATCGAAATCCCCGCGCCGCGCTGGACGGCCTACGACGCGGTGAAGTTCGGTATCACCCACGATCCGGAGGTTGTCTTGAAAGGTCAGGAGCGAGCCTACACTTCGCCGATTTGGTACACGCCGGGCTAGTGATAGGTTTGGGCAAGTGCGTACACGATCAAGGCAACTGAGAGGACTGAGACTTGTCGAGAGTTATTTTGGTCGTGGTTGCGGTCCTGGTCGCGGGAACAGCGCATGCACATGGGGATCATGGAACTGCGGATGGAGGTTTTATAAGTGGTTTCCTGCATCCGCTCTTTGGGTGGGATCATATCGTCGCCATGGTCGCCGTTGGCCCGTGGGGCGCAGTGCTCGGTCCTCCGGCGCTGTGGCTACTGCCAGTTATTTTCCCGGTTGTAATGGCGCTTGGCGGTGCGCTTGGTATAAGCGCAATTCGGTTGTCGACGTGTGCTGCCGACGGGCGGGTACGATTTGCGAGGATGCACCCAAGGCTGGAATGGAAGCGGTCCAGATTATGTGGAACCAGCAAAGGCAAAATGACGCACGGCGTACTGCCTGCAGATGATCCGCCCGAGCCTGACTTGCTGATTAAATAAGGCATTGGTGCCTTTTCAAATCACTGAAGTCTTGCGACCCTAACGGTGGCACTTGGAGCCTCCTTCGCGACTGAATTCTTACGAGGACCCATACGTCAAACCGGGGATTCCCGCCTACGAACCGTTCCGCGGCTGGACTGAGAGGCGGTGTGCGCTAGGCCTAAGATGATGACATTTCTTGCCCTGACGGAGGAGGTCGCTGTGAAAGCAGCCCGAACACTAGTCGTTTTGATCCTGGCTATCTTTCTCGGGCTTACGGTAGCAACTGCAGAAGATGCCAGAGAATCCCAACGGATAACACCCACTCTCCCGGATGCGACTTCAGCTGCTGTCACCGCCGGAGAAATGAGGCGGCTTACCGTACCGATGACGGTCGACGACCTGGCGGAGTTGGCCTTGGTTTGGCAAGGCCATACCCGGGCGGCTCTGGAAGAGATCACGGCGCTGAACTTTGTGCTTGACGGGCTCGACGGCGAGGCGGCGCAAAACACGCGTGACCAGATTGCGGAGGCTCTAACCAGAGAAAGGGCGATCCAGGACAGCTATCGCACCGTTCTGGATGCCTGGGAACTCAAGGGCGCACCGGAGGACGATGTCGCACCACACCGCCAATACCTCGCCTCTCTCGCAGTCGGCGTTGTCCGCACTACTGATATCAGGGCGCTGATAGCGCTGGCTCTCGAATGGACTGTCTCTCCGAGTGGAGGCCTTGGAATATTTCTAAAGATCGTCGGCTTTTCACTGGCCCTTTGG
Source organism: Ovoidimarina sediminis (assembly GCF_032586175.1). Taxonomy (NCBI): domain Bacteria; kingdom Pseudomonadati; phylum Pseudomonadota; class Alphaproteobacteria; order Rhodobacterales; family Roseobacteraceae; genus Ovoidimarina; species Ovoidimarina sediminis. Next base: position 49,541 of record NZ_JAWHTE010000010.1, on the reverse strand, counting down.
TTGCTCCGGCTCGCGGCGCGCTTCGTCAGCGGGTTTGTCAAGCGCGGGCTCGCTCGAACCAGGAAACTCTCCCGTCTCCTTCGCAACTTCGTGGTCGTTGCAGTATTCTGGATGACCTTCATCTTCGGGGCGGTCTTGGTGCTCGGACTGTTCGGCGTGAATGTGACACCTCTTTTCGCAATCCTCGGAGGCGTCTCTTTCATCCTTGGCTTTGCGCTTCAGGAAACCCTCGGAAACTTTGCGAGTGGCCTCATGATCATGATCCTCAAGCCCTTTGATACCGGGGATTACATCGAGGTCGGCGGATCGTCTGGTGTGGTCGAAGATATGTCGATCGTGTCCACCATGATCCGGACATACGACAACCAGATCATCGTGGTTCCGAACTCGAAAATCTGGAACGATGTCATAACGAATGTAAGCGCGTCGCCCGAACGCCGGGTAGATCTCGTATTCGGCGTGGCATACTCCGACAATGCGAACCATGCCATTGAGGTTCTGCGTCGGCTCGTCGCCGAACATCCGAAGTGTCTCAAGTCCCCAACCGCCGAAATCTTTGTTGGTGAACTCGGCGACAGTTCAGTCAACATCTTCTGCCGCCCCTGGTGCAAGTCCGATGACTACTGGACCGTCTATTGGGATCTAACGGGGCAGGCCAAGGAACGGTTCGATGCAGAAGGCATTACGATCCCGTTCCCTCAGCGCGAACTGCATGTCGTGGAACGAGATGTCGCAGCTGAACTTACGAAGAAACAAGCACGAATTGCCAGTTGAGATACCGTGCCAAGAATGGTCTTTCGACCGTAATCTAAGTTTGAAGCCCCGTCCAATGGGATGAGCTTGGCCCAAGCGTTGGCGCAGGAAACGTTGATCACTGCGAGAAAAGGACACCGATTCAGTCCATCTCCTAGGTCAACCCGGTCGCGCCGTTTGACTTCCGCTTGACCCATTCTCGCAAGAAGCAACCTTGCAAATCAGCTCAGCCTCTTGCGATAGACCCCTGTGAAATGAATGCGAAACTCATCGATTGCTAGCTACTGGAGGTAAGAAGGACATGCGTACAGAAGTTGGTGTTGCTGCGCTATTGGTGGCTCTGTTGCCGTTTGCTTCGACGGGACTTGCGGAAACCATGCATCTCGACACGACCGTTACGTACCGTGAGCGGATCGCGCTTCCTCCGGATGCCGTTTTGGAAGTTGAACTCCTTGATACCTCGCGTGCGGACGCGCCTTCGGTTCGGCTATCTTCGCAGCGGTTCAAACTCGCCGGCGTCCCGAGAACAGTCGAGATTGCCTACGACACCAATCTCATCGAAGAACGTCTCACCTACACGGTAGCAGCAAAGATTATTTCCGATGGTAATGTGATGTTCCGCTCGACGACCGCGACACCCGTGCTCACTCGTGGCGCACCTAGATCCACGGAAATTGTCTTAGAAATGATGCCACAGAGAACCGGGAGCAGCAGTCCTAACCAATCGATCAAGGGCATCACCTGGGCAGCATACGAAATTGCTGGGCGCATGCTTATCGCTGACGACCCTCCTACCTTGTCGATCGATCAGAACGGGCAATTTGCACTTTATGGCGGATGCAACCGGTTCACAGGCACTGTCGACGCGAGCGATGGTGAGTTCAGCATGCCTGACAATATTGCGGGGACGAGTAGGGCCTGCCCTGAGGAACGAGAACGGCTCGAACGCGATACCCTAGACGCGCTCTCGACAGTCACTGGATATTTGAGAAGCGGGTCGAACCTTGCGCTGACGAATGATGCTGGTGTGACCGTTCTGCGCTTTCGCGAAATGCCAGAATAGTCAAAGAGTTCAGTTGCCGTCCTGAGAGGTCATGTGCAGATTGACCTGCGCGTCCTTCGGGTCGTTCTTATCCCAACTGTTGTGCAGGGCCTCGCATGTCCGGGCCAGGCCGACCGAAGAGACCAGCTTCAGCTCGAACCCGGCCTGGCCGAGATGATGTGCTAAAGGCCGGTGATAGTTCCCGGTCGCCTCGAACCCGACCCGCACCGGCATGTCATAGCTGGCGAAGGTCGCAGACAGACGCTTGAAGTCTTCCAGCGTGTTCATGACCGTCAAGCGGCGACGGCGCTTCTTGCCCGGTAGCCGTAGCCCCAGCGCCAGGTGAGGCCTGAACAGGGCTCGCCGCCGAGGCGCACGGCGTTGAACATGCTTTGCGCGAGGAGACGGTAACCGGTGTCGACCTGCGCGTCTCGGTCAGCCCAAGCCGTTACGCCGCCTCCGCGGTCCGCGCTTCGCCCGTTCTGATCACGCAGGCGCGCAGCGCCTCGTCGGCCCGGAGCCGGGCCTCGTAGCTTTCATCGGGATCCGTGGCGCCGCCGGCATTGTGATAGGCGCGGTCATAGATCAAGCAGCACCCGGTCCAGGGCAGAGCCCCGTCTTCGGTTCTCGCCAGATCGCGGAACGCATCGGGCACGAGGGACCATTCGGCGGACATGCCGCCGCTGCAGCCATCGGTGACAAAGGGGCCAGCACGTCGTCATCCGCCGCCGCGACAGCCATGAGGGAGCGGTGTGCCGGCAGTTCGGTTGGTCTGAGAAGGTCGATTACCTTCCCGTCGGTCTCTTCGCCCAGAGCGCCCGTGGCGATCGAGCAGAGCATGAAAGCGCTCAAAAGGTCCGGAGTCCGGTCATGGGCGGAGATCGTTCAGATCGCCGGGATCGATCGTGATGCTGACCCGGTCGCTCAGTGCGAGGATCAGGCGCTCGGCGACCGTGAGGCCGTTGTAGCCTTCGATTACCCGCCCCGCGAGGGCGGGATCGTCGGTGATCAGCCCGTTGACGCCTAACCAGAGCATACGCACCATGCTCATCGGGTCATTCACGGTCCATGCATAGACATCCTTGCCCTGGGCGTTCGCGCGGGCGATCACGCGGGCGTTGATCCGCGCCTGATTGAGGGCGAGGAAATCGCCCTCAAGCCCGGTCAGATCACCGATCGAGGTTGCCGCCAGAACGCCCGTGCGCCATTCTGGGCGAAGCGCGCGCATCTTCTGCACCGCGGGGAATTTGAGCGACATGGTGGAAATCTGATCGCTCATCCCCGCCTCTTCGACGATGGCCGCGACCCGCCGCTCGAGGTCTTCGTCATGGCCATAATACTTCAGTTCGATCACCACGCCCGCCCGGTCCTTCGCCGCCGCGAGAACATCGGCGAGACGGGGCACGCGTTCGCCGGAATAGGCCGGGTCGAACCAGCTTCCGACGTCGATCTCCGCAAGGTCCGCGGCGGTCGCGTTCCAGACCTTGGTGGGCACGCCTGACGATTTCATGAAGTCGCTGTCATGGGCGACGATCACCTCGCCGTCCGCGCTTTCCTGAACGTCGATCTCGATCCAGTCCGCGCCGTCCTCGATCGCGCGCAGGACCGAGGCCATGGTGTTCTCCGGCGCCAGCGCCGCCGCGCCCCGGTGGGCAATGACCTCTGCCTGCGCATCCTGCTTCAGGCGCTCGGCCAGAAGCCCGCCGGTCCCGAGCCCCATCAGGGCGGCGACCCCGACAACGGCGATGGCGGCGCGCTCCCGCCCGCCCAATCCGTCCGATGCCGTGATCCGGTGTGTGGGCTGCCGTCCGGCGAGGGCGCGGTCGAACTCCGCATTCAGGAGGTCGGCGAGCGCCCCGTTCGACACCGCATTGAGGACCGCATTGGCCGCAGCGTAAAGCAGACCGTTCAGGACCATCGCCGCCGCAAGCGTTCGAAGGCTATCGGGGCTCCATCCAGAGATCATCGTCACCGCCATCGCGGCGATGGCGCCAATCGCTGTCGCGATAAGTGCCCGGATCAGAAGCCAGACCACGAGGCGCTGGGTCAGTGCGGCGCGGTGCCCGTCCATCCGTGCGGCGCTGTCTGCGAAGGCGCGGGGTGCCGACACGCCGTCGAACACGACCAAGTGCATCGCGATCGCCCATGCGCTGAGCCGTGAGAGAAGGATGAGGGCGAGCGCGAGAAGGATAAGGCCGGTCAGACCGACCGCGATCAGGAAGTCCGACGGGCGCTCGGTCAGGTAGTAGTTGATGTCGTGTTCGGTCAGAAAAACATTGGCGATGGCGCCGCCGGCGATCACAAACGGCAGGACGATCAGAAGCACCCTGAGAAGGAACCGCGAGACGAAGGGCAGAAGTCTTGGCGCCGAAGCGAGGGTAAAGCGTGTGGCGAGCGCGAGGGTGGTGAGCGGCCCCGCGGGCCGTTGCCGGAGGATCGCCGTGGCCACGAGGACGTCGAGCACCAGCGCGATGACGAGAAGCGACAGGATCACCAGCGCCCCGATCGCCCCGGCAGGTGTCAGAAGGAACTTTGCGATGTCCTGGTCGGTAAGTGCAGACTGGCCCGAGAACGCCAGTGTCAGGGCCAGAAGAAGGCCGATGACAGGCACCATTAGCGACGCGACGACCAGCCGGATGAAGAGATGCGCCGTCAGGAAAGGCAGCCAGGTGCGGAGCGCTAAACGATAACTCTCGAGAACGTCTTGCAGTATCATGCTCGGTCTCTAGTTTCGGAAATTCTCAACGGAAATAGACTGCCGTTAGCATCGACAAGATCGAACCGCTTTTGGAAAGAAGCAAGAGGACTCTTTCAGAGAAACTTGCCTTGAGACGGGTCACGTTCACGACCCTACCGGCATCCCGCAGCAGAGCCGTGATCCGGCGGTAGGGGTAGCGACCATACTGAGAGGCGAGAGCGATGATGCCCGCATCATCCGCCCGTCGTTCGATGGAGCGTTGCGGGCTATGGGCTGCATATTCCGCAAGTTGCGATGGGCAAGTAGCTTTGCGGACACCGGCGTCGACTAACTTTTGCGTCGGAGACTCGTCGACGGCGTGTCCAGCAGCTTATTTTTGGCTCGTTCGAATGTCTCTGGTACCACAGCGCCGCCAGTGATCACATATGTATCTCGGAAGGGATTGATGGGCAGAACCACGAGGGGGTTCTGCCCATCAGAGATCCGGCCAGGTGATTGGGATGATTCTGACCGGTTGGGACACTGCCCTCCTCAATTCTCTCGAACTACAGCAATCGCAAAATTGGACGTCGGACTTTCAGTTTTTGGTAACATAAGTCGCAACGTTCATAAGGCAAACTGGCAGGACAGGGTCATTGGCTTTGTCTGGGTTTCATCGTCAGTCCGTTCAGAGTGTGTAATGCCACGTCCGGCCACCATCCAGTTCACAGCACCATCAGCTCGGGAATTTTGGCACAGCTTCACTCCGCCTAGATGAATAGGTCAGGAATAAAGCGCGACTTCGCTTTAGTTAACTACTGCATTGGCTCCTTCTCCGTCATCTTTTCCTATCTGTCATATGGCCGGTTTTGGCATGCTGACTGGTCATCGACGGTCGTCGAACCGAGGTTTCGATTGCGAGCAGTCTGCTAATGCCGTCAGCGAGCCTTCGTCAGAACGGGCTCTATGTCCGAGAGGCGGACTAAGCCGTCCTTTCCTTGAACCTCATTCCTAAAACGCCAAGTGATTACAATTCTAGCTTCAATCTCTTGATGTCGAGGATCGTCAGTTTTCCGTACTCCCTGCTCAATAAGCCTTCAATTTCCATCTCATTAAGCAGATCGCTCAGCACAGATCGCGACAAGTTTGCCAGTTGTGCGAGTTCACTTTGCGTTACATCCAACTCCCTCGCAATCCCTCCAGAGCCGTTTTCTATTCGTGCGCCGCAAAGGCGAAGCAGTATGGCCATGACGCGGATGCGTGAGGAGCGAATGGCGAGATCGTCCATAGCTGCAACTGCTAAGCTAACGTGTTCTGCAGCAAGATTTCCAAGGGCCTTCCATAGTTCCGGGGCTTCACGTGCGATTGCGTCGATGGCGGCATTTGACAGGAAGGCGTATCGGGTCGGACGAAGCGCTGTCAGCGTTGTAAGACGGCCCATCCTGGAAAACAGTTCGACTTCGCCTAGCCATGATCCGCTGTGGAAGAGGCTCAGCATCGTAGGACCATGTGACGACTGAACAGTGTCCATGCGTATGCAGCCGGAAATCAATCCGTATAGTCCGTCCGGCGCATCGCCAAAGCGATAAAGCACTTTGCCGCGTTCGGCTTCCCGAAGCACACAGCTCTGTAGTATCCGAATACGCACGGCTTCCGAGACAATCGAAAGCCATGCAACGTTCGGAAGCTGTCCCAAATTTCGAAACTCAGACATGGACAAGATTTTCCGCTCTTAGATTGCCTAGAATCGGCATTCGTTCACGCCTTGCGTGTGCTAGCGTCAAAGAAACGCTGAAGAGGCCGGGACGTCAATCTGCGGCACAGACATTCTTATGTTCTAAGGGGGTATATTTGATGAGAAAGTCTCTGGCTTTTGTATCCGTTTCGTTTGCCGGGCTAATTGTATGCACGCAGGTCATCGCGCAGGAGCTAGGTCATTCAATCCCCGATCGGGAAATTGAATACTCACCTTATCTGCAGGAAGACTTCCCGAACCAAGTCTTCTTCGGTGACACTCATCTGCATACCGCGTTCTCGGCCGATGCGGGCCTTGTTGGCGCCACAACGACCCCTGACGACGCGTTTCGGTTCGCCAAAGGCGAACAGGTAATCTCGTCCAATGGAATTCCGGCGCGTCTGAGGCGGCCGCTTGATTTTCTCGTGGTCACAGACCACGCCGAAAACCTCGGCATTCCTGCTGCGTTGGCCGAGGAAGACCCGGTCCTGACCGACACCGAATGGGGTGCTCAGCTGGCGGAAATCGCGGCACCTGGCACGGAGGAAGCAAAGATTGCGTCCTACGAGTTCTGGATGCGGGCGACCTTTGCCGGGGAAGATCCTCTGGCTGGCACGCCCTTCGGTCAGACGATGTGGGAGAAAGCGACAGAAGCCGCGGAACGACACAACGATCCGGGTGCGTTCACGGCCTTTATCGGCTTCGAATGGACGTCACAGCCGAACGGGTCGAATATGCATCGCAACATCATCTATCGGGACGGCAAAGATCTCGCCGACCAGAAGGTTCCGATCAGTTCCTACGACAGCGACGACCCTGAGGTGCTGTGGGACTGGATGGAGGATTATCAGACGGCGACCGGCGGACGGATGCTTGCCATCCCCCATGGCGGCAATCTGTCTAACGGCCTGATGTTCGACGACATCACGTTGTCTGGCGAGCCGCTGACTGCGGCTTACGCGCAGCGGCGCATGCAGTATGAACCACTCTACGAGATCACCCAAATGAAGGGAGATGGCGAAGCGCATCCCATGCTCTCCGTCGATGACGAGTTCGCCCACTATGGGACATGGGACAAGGGCAGCTTTGGCCCCGATCCGAAGACACCCGATATGTTGCCCAAGGAATATGCCCGATCTGCGTGGATGCGGGGCCTTACCTATGAGGCAAACCTGGGGAGCAACCCGTTCAAGTTTGGTGTCGTGGGCTCAACCGATGCGCATACCGGCCTTTCGACAGCAACGGAGGACAACTTCTTCGGCAAGGTCGCGCTTGTGGAACCAACAGGCGATCCGATCCGCTATAACGAGACGATCACAGGTCGGGCGACACCGGACCCTTCAGACGACCTGACCCACGCTGATGCGCTCGCCTCGGGAATTGCTGCGGTCTGGGCTCGCGAAAACACACGTGAGGCGCTCTTTGACGCAATGGAACGCAAGGAGGTCTACGCCACCACTGGCACAAGACTACGCGTGCGTGTCTTTGGTGGATGGGAATTTACGGCGGAGGACATGAACCGTTCAGATTTCGCCGCGTATGGATACGAAGCGGGAGTCCCGATGGGCGGTGACATGAGCAGCGCTCCGGACGGTGCCGCACCGGGATTTCTCATCCAGGCATTGCGCGATCCTGACGGCGCCAATCTCGACCGAATTCAAGTGATCAAGGGGTGGACTACGGCGGAGGGGCCACAGGAGCGCGTCTACGACGTGGTGTGGTCTGGCGATCGGACGCCCGGCGCCAATGGGAAGCTGCCGCCGGTGGGCGACACCGTCGATGCGGGCACGGCCGGTTATTCCAACACAATCGGCGCACCGTTCCTAGCGGCATTTTGGCAGGACCCAGATTTCGACGCGTCACAGCGGGCGTTCTACTATGTTCGCGTCATCGAGATTCCGACCCCGCGCTGGACTACGTACGACAGTGTCTTCTTCGGCGTCGACTTGCCCGAGGGCATGGATGTGAGCCAGCAAGAACGGGCCTACACCTCGCCCATCTGGTATACGCCTAGCTAGGCGGTAAAAGGCTCGTGCTCTCGGTTCAGTTTGCGGAAGTACAACGCGATACAACATCGATTTGTCGGAAAGCGGCCACAGCGCAATGATGTGCTTGTGGCTGCTTCGGCCTCAACGCAGTCATCTGAGTATCCGTGTTTGGTCAAGGCGCTTCTGGCGACCAATTTCGTTGGTCTCGTAGGAGCGCGTTTGCGAGGATGACGAGCTTTCGCATGACGGCAGTAATGGCGACCTTGGCTGGTTTGCCGCTGTCTGTGAGTCTGGCGTAGATGCGTTTGAAGTCGGGGTTTGTCCTGATGGCGGTGAGCGCTGGCATGTAGAGGGCCTCGCGCAGGCGCGCGCGTCCGCCCCGGATGAAGGATTGCCCACGCCAATTTCCGGACTGGCGGGTGATGGGCGCGAGGCCCGCCAGCGCGGCGATCTGGCGCTGATCGAGATCGCCAAGTTCCGGGGCCAGGGCGAGAAGCGCCGCCGCCGTAACATCCGAGACGCCGGGAATGCTGAGAAGGATCGTCTGTTTCCTGGCGAGTGCCGGATCGGATGCGATCAGAACGGCGATGGCTTTGTCGATGGCCGCAAGGTCGGCCTCGATCCTGCCCAGGCGGGTGGCATTCTGCCGACGCAGGAGGGCAAGGCGCAGGCCTTTGGCGCGGTTCTTCGCTGCTGTCCGGTCCTTGATCAGTGCCCGTCGGGCGACAACCAGTTCATTGAGTTCGTTCAGGATGTCCGGCCGGACCGGTTGCGGCTCCAGTGCCAGCGCAGCACCCATGCGTGCCAGCATGGCGGCATCTGCGCGGTCGGTCTTGGCGCGCACGCCGAGGGCTTCGCAGAGCCGTTTTGCCTGCCGTGGGTTCACCTTGACCAGCGCATAGCATGCTGCAGCGAGGCGTCGCTCCAGGTCGCGATGATAGCGCCCGGTCGGCTCGAAGACGATGCGTAGGACAGGGCCTGCGCCAAGCCATCGGATCAACGCGGTCAAACCGGACTTGGTATTCGCGAAGTCTTGCTCTTCACCGGTCGGTAAGCGGTGGACGTCCAACCTGTCTTTCGAGACATCGATCCCGATGGTAATCTCTGTCATCTTTCGCATCTCCCATGCTTGTCATCCGAGCCCGGGGCTCGGGTATCCGTTCGGGTCTCAGGCTAAAGACGGGGGCGGCCATACTCAGATTCTGCCCCGAAACGACCAGCGTTTTCACGGCCCGCACCCAGCCACCGCAGGCCAAAAACGGTGTGGCCAGCAGTGGCTCAACTCTTCGGCTGAGACTGCATCAATCAATAGACAAGCGTTTGAGTTAGATGTTCGCATTTATCCGAGAACCTGTGTCTCGGCGTGTGCCCCTTTTATTGGATTTGATCCGTGTTTTGGGGAAAAAATCTGCGCGGGTTATCTACGTGAACCTTCCCAGACTTACCCCCCGTGGGGGTCCCTTAGCCACATGGATAGAACGCAAGGGGAGGGAAGCGGCACCCTACTATCGAGGCCCATCGGATCACCTCAGGGTGCCAGCAAGGTGAGCCAAGTGTATGACAGGGTGCCGCAGATAGGGGCCTAATCCCCAGTATAATAGAGGCGACGCTGGTCGATCTCATTAGGTGAACTATTGAGCTAAGAAACAAAATCTTTGTCGTCGATTTGAGGTGACGCGGCGATCTCCCGCTTTCGGCAATCCCGGACATATGCCGTCCATTTCTCCGTGAAATTGGATCAAAGTCGATATCCATGCCGACGCTCCATCCTTGCCGTTAAGACGGAGCGCTCTTTGACTTGGTAAAACCAGCGAACAAACGTGGCGTTTGGAAATGACGTGTCCGTGCATTCTGGGGGCGCGATCAGAGTTGGGAGCCGATTGGAAGGATCCGGTAGAACTTCGCCACAAAATGATCCCAGGGCGATCCTGTCGGCTCGTAGTAGTAGATCCGCCGCGTTCCGTCCGGGTCAGTCTGGGTCCAGGAGATCCGATCGTCTTCTTCCAGCCGAACCGCAAATGTTTCTGCCTCAAGGACCTCTCTCAGTGCTTTCGACGCACTCGCCGTGAACTCGGCTGAGTCGATCAGTATACCCATCTCGGTATTGATGTTTACTGAACGGGGGTCCCAGTTGAAGGAGCCGACAAAGAGATACCGGCCGTCAATCGTGAATGCTTTTGTATGCAGGCCGGATTGGGACTGGCCCCAGTTGACACCGCGTCGTTGTTCGCGATCCGCATCGGGGCGAAGCTCATAGAGTTCGATCCCACCTTCGAGTAGCGCCCGCCTGTCCTTTGCGTAATGCGCGTAAACCGGTTTGACGTCATTCGACGCCAGCGAATTTGTTACCACGGACACCTCGACGCCCTGAGCCTCAAGCTCCTGCAACCATGCGGTCCCGCGCTTCCGCGGAACGAAATAAGCGGAGATGATCTCTACCTTTGACGTCGCTCCGGCGAAGTATCTCGCGAGTTGCGAAGCCAGTATCTCTTCGTCGTTGTCCTCGCCTGCTGCTTTTGAAGGCGGATCCGAATACATCCGAGCAGGAACCCAGTTGAGCGACAATGTGGATTGGGTGAAATTCTCTTCGGCCGCCTTGCGTACGACAGTGGCATATTCCGTTTCACGCGCGTCACCCATGATCGCCTTGAGGCGCTCTCGCGCTTCGGTGAGCGTAAATCCTTCAGGCTCTCCGACGACCGCGCTGGCAGGCACGGCAAACTTGCTGTTCCAGTAGTCGTCGAAATTTTTCGATACCTCGTCGACCACTGGCCCGGCGGCCAGAACATCGAGGTCCGAGTAGTTCATTTCCCGCTTGGCAAGGAAATACTCGTCGCCGATATTGCGCCCTCCTACGATAGTAATCGCATTGTCGGCTGTCATTGATTTGTTATGCATCCGGCGGTTGATCCGCTTGAAATCGGTAAGGCCGGCCGTCAGAAGGCTTTGGTCCCTCCAGAACGGATTGAATAGTCGGATTTCGATGTTCTCATGAGCGTCAAGAGCCGCCGTCGCGGCGTCATAACCTTCAGTGTCCATGTCATCGAGCAAGAGCCTAACCCGCACGCCCCGGTCGGCGGCTTCAAGAAGGCTCCACGCGAAGATCTGGCCGGTGAGATCGTTGTGCAAGAGGTAGTACTGGGCGTCGATCGTTTTTTCCGCTGCCGCGGCGAGCGCGAGCCGGGAGGCGAACGCCTCTTCCCCGTTGCCGATCAGGCGAACTCCGGACCGGCCGTCGCCGGGATCGCCCAGGCTCCGAACCGCGCGGGCCAGCTTTGTATTTGTCGGCTGATCTGGCGCGTAGGACGGCGTCTGTTCGAATGAGCGGTCGCCACCAGAGCATCCGGCGAGAAGAGACAGGGCGAGCCCGATCGCAACAAATAACGGCTTCATACAGTCTTCCTTTGGATTGTTTTGGGCGCTTAGCCCCTTACGACGCTCTCTCTCGCATCATTGCGTTTTTGTGCCTCTATCGACAAGAACCAAGTGGGAACCGGGACTGCGGTAACAAACAACCAGACAGAAGATAGTTGCCTTGCTCTCTAATGTGCGGCTACTCATGAACGAAAGATGATGCTTAGGGTCAGGACCCATTGATTTCCGCGTAGGGGCGTGTTTCACGGCTCGAAAACCGAGCGGTGAACATGTCTGATCTTTTCTGGCTGACGGATGCGCAGATGGCGCGCCTTGAGCCCTTTTTCCCGAAGTCCCACGGCAAACCACGGGTCGACGACCGGCGTGTATTGAGTGGGATTATCTTCATCAATCGCAATGGCTTACGTTGGCGCGACGCGCCTGCAGCATATGGCCCGCACAAGACCCTCTACAACCGCTGGAAGCGGTGGAGCGATAAGGGCGTCTTCGCCCGGATGATGGCAGGTCTGGCTGCCGGGCACGGCGAACAGAAGACCGTCATGATCGACGCGACCTATCTCAAGGCCCACCGAACAGCGACCAGCTTGGGCGTGAAAAAGGGGGGCGTGGACGCCTGATTGGCCGGACCAAGGGCGGCATGAACATTAAGCTGCATGCCATCTGCGACAGCCAGGGCCGACCGCTCAACCTGTTCGTCACGGCCGGTCAGGTCAGCGACTACATCGGCGCACGGGCATTGCTGAGCAGCCTGCCTGACGTCGACTGGCTGCTCGGAGACCGCGGATATGATGCGGACTGGTTCAGAGAGGCGTTGAAAGACAAAGGCATACGCGCCTGCATCCCCGGACGAAAACAGCGCAAGAAGACTGTGAAGTACGACAAGCGCCGATACAAACGTCGCAACCGGATCGAGATCATGTTCGGCAGGCTTAAAGATTGGCGGCGTGTGGCAACCCGATACGACCGCTGTCCGAAGGTCTTCCTCTCAGCCATCGCTCTGGCTGCAACTGTCATTTACTGGCTTTGAAACTCAATGAGTCCAGACCCTACAGGTATATATATGAAAAACGCGATCTATCTTTTTACCACGATATTAACCCTCTGTTTTGCGTATCCTACATTTTCTCAGGAGCTCGGGCATTCTTTCCCCGATCGGGAGATTGAATACTCGCCCTACCTGCAGGAGGACTTCCCAAACCAGGTGTTCTTCGGCGATACGCATCTTCACACTGCCTTTTCAGCCGATGCGGGTCTTGCCCTCGCGACCACGACGCCGGACGATGCCTTCCGCTTTGCCAAAGGTGAGGAAGTCATCTCTTCGCAAGGCATACCGGCACGCCTGAAAAGGCCGCTCGATTTCCTGGTTGTGGCTGATCACTCTGAAAATTTGGGCATAGCCATCGCGTTAGAGGAGCAGAGCCCGCTTCTTGACTATAATGACTGGGCCCGTACCCTTGCAGAAACCTACGCGCCGCGGACAATCGACGCGCGCGACGAAACCTATGTACAGTGGTTCGGGGCTGTGAACACACCGGGCGGAGGCGACCCGATGGCCGGGTCCGGTCTCGACGAAACCATGTGGTCCCGCGTCACCGAGGCAGCAGAACGGCACAACCAGCCCGGCAGCTTTACCGCGTTCATTGGCTACGAGTGGACCTCGGGCCCTGACGGCAACAACCTGCATCGGAACGTCATTTTCCGCGACGGCAAGGAACTGGCGGACCAAGTCGTCCCGTTCTCCACTTACAACAGCGATGATCCAGAGGATCTCTGGCAGTGGATGGCCGACTACGAAGAGTTGACGGGTGGCCGCCTGTTGGCCATTCCACACAATGGAAACCTCTCGAACGGGCTGATGTTCGACGACGTGACCCTGTCAGGCGAACCGCTCAGCGCAGACTACGCCGAGCGCCGGCAGAGATGGGAACCGATCTATGAAGTTACCCAGATCAAGGGCGATGGCGAGGCGCACCCGATGCTCTCGCCGCAGGATGAGTTTGCCGATTACTATACCTGGGACAAGGGCAGTTTTGGTGAACAGCCCAAGACGCCGGAAATGCTGCCGCGGGAATACGCCCGCGCGGCCTGGAAGCGCGGATTGGCCTACGAGGCCGAACTCGGCGTGAACCCGTTCAAAATGGGTGTGGTGGGCTCTACTGACAGTCACACTGGTCTTTCGACAGCGCAAGAGAACAACTTCTTTGGCAAGGTGACACTTGTTGAGCCGACGGCCGACCCAATCCGCTTTGAGGAGCAGATCACTGGCCGTTTCACGCCGGACGATCCGTCGGATGACCAAATTGTCGGAGATGGACTTGCGGCGGGCCTTGCCGCGGTCTGGGCAAGGGAAAACACCCGCGAAGCGCTCTGGGATGCGATGAAGCGGAAGGAGACCTTCGCGACCACTGGCACTCGGCTGCGCGTGCGTGTCTTCGGTGGTTTCGGCTTTGAAGAAAGCGACCTTGAACGCTCGGACTTCGCGGCCCACGGCTACAACAACGGTGTTCCCATGGGCGGCGACCTGGCTGCGGCTCCGGAGGGTGCGGCGCCCGGGTTCCTCATCCGGGCAATCCGCGATCCCGACGGCGCGAACCTCGACCGGGTACAAATTATTAAGGGCTGGACAACGCCCGACGGCACGACCGAGGAACGGGTTTTCGATGTCGCGTGGTCGGACGATCGCGAGCTGGGAGCGGATGGCAAGCTGCCAGCGGCCGGCAATACGGTCGACGTCCCGGCGGCGACCTATACCAACTCCATCGGCGAGCCGTTCCTTCAAGGCTTCTGGCAGGACCCGGACTTCGATCCGACGCAGCGCGCGTTCTACTACGTCCGCGTCCTCGAAATTCCGACGCCGAGCTGGCTGACCTACGATGCCGCATTTTTCGGTGTCGAGATACCGGAAGGCAAGCGAGCGACGCAGCAGGAGCGCGCCTATACCTCGCCGATCTGGTACACGCCACAGGGTTGAGATGGGATGACGGGGGAACGGCGGAACGCTCCCCCACCTTGTTAGCGTTGGAGACCGGCGCGGTACATTACACCATACCTTCGCTCGTCTCACCGGTTTCTTCGCCATAGTGGCGACGCAAAGAATCTGGCCTAGTTAAAACGGATGGAGCGACCGGACGATACCGTGTTCACCCCACGTGAGCCAACACTTCCCGCTTTCGGCCATTAAATTTATGGCATCTGGACGATGGATGCTCCCTACCGTACAGAGAAAAACCGAGCTAAAAAGCACCGATGAACCTGCGTGGGATCCTTCATTCACCGCTCTTCCATTTCTTTGCGCTTGGCGCGTTGATCTTCATTGTTTTCGCAGCCCTCGAAGACGAACCTACCGCGGCGCCACCGGGTGAAATTATCTTGACTGAGCAAGACGCGAGTCGCCTGGTTCAGCAGTTCACCGCCACATGGAACCGGGAGCCGACGAGGCAGGAGCTCGACGGGTTGATGCGGTCCTGGGCGCTGGAGGAGGCCAATGTCCGGGAGGCCCTCGCTCTCGGTCTCGACCGCGGCGACGCGGTTATCCGGCAGCGGCTGAACCAGAAGATACGCTTTCTCGCGGAATCGGGTGCCGCTGCGCTAGAGGCAAACGACGCCATCTTGCAGTCTTATCTTGACGAGGCCCCCGAGCGCTTTCTGCAGCCGGCTCGCATTGCCTTCGACCAGATCATGTTGCCGCCAGATGCCGCGGTGGACGAGGTTCGAGCCGCCTTGGAAAGTGGGGCCGCGCCTTCGGAATTGGGTTCACCGAGCTTGCTGCCGCCCTCAGTTCCGATCACGCCCGCGCCAATCATCGACCGGACCTTTGGAGAGAGGTTTCACGAAGCGCTGGTCGATTTGCCGAAGGGCCGATGGGAGGGGCCGGTCAAGAGCGGGTATGGGCAGCATCTTGTGCGGGTGACCGACAGAACCGACGCATTTCTCCCTCCGCTGTCCGAGATCCGCGATCGTGTAGAGGCCGAGTGGCGCGCTTTGCAGATGCGGGAGATGCGCGAGACCTTTGGTCAGGCACTGCTGGACCGTTACTCCGTTACTTTGCCGGATGCGGAAAAGGTGCTGAACCAATGAAGCGGCTTCTGGTGGCCGTGCTGATCCTTATCTCCACCTGCTTGCCAGCGCCTCTCTCGGCCCATGCGCTCGATCCAGGCTACCTTGATCTGGCTTCCATGGGGCAGGACCGCTGGAGGGTAATTTGGCGCGCGCCTGATTTGAGCGGCCGGCCGATGCCCATAGACGTGGTTTTGCCCAGAAATTGCACCAATGGGACACCTCCTCCGCCTGTTTTCGACGGGCGCGCATGGACGACCGGCTGGGTCGCTACCTGCCCGGGCGGGCTCGAGGGCGGTGCGATCGCAATCGAGGGGCTCGACAGGACACGCACAGACACGCTGGTCCGCTACGAACTCCAGCCAGGACGGGCGCAAGTATATCGCCTCACCTCGGCCGAAACCGCGTTTACCGTTCCCGAAAATCCCGGTGTGATCGATATCCTGTGGAGCTATATCGGGCTCGGTGTCACGCACATTCTTGAGGGCGTCGACCACCTGTTGTTCGTCTTCGCGCTCATGCTGCTAATCCGTGGCCGCAGTAGGCTTTTCTGGGCAGTCACAGCGTTCACAGGCGCCCATAGCATCACGCTGGCGGCAGCCTCGCTGGGTTGGCTGAACGTTCCGCCTCCGCCGGTCGAAGCGGTGATTGCGCTTTCTATTGTGTTTCTCGCCTATGAACTGTCTCTACCGCCAGAGGCCCGTGATCCGGTGGCTGGGCGCTATCCCTGGGTCGTATCGTTCGCCTTCGGCCTTATGCACGGTTTGGGCTTTGCCGGAGCGCTACGTGAGATTGGCCTCCCCGAGGGTGACATTCCGCTGGCACTTTTCTCGTTCAACGTGGGCGTCGAGATCGGTCAGATCCTGTTCATCATTCTAGTCCTGGCACTAAGAGCCGCGGCCTTACGGTTATATCCCCAAATCAAGACCCGAACCGACCCCCTGACGCGGGTCGCAAGCTATGGCATTGGCAGTACAGCATCCTTTTGGATGATTGACCGGATTGCGGGTTTTTGATCGCGAGCCTTGAACGCGGTCAACAATTTTCGCGATGACGATTTCAGTCGAAATTCGTCACATAATTTCTACCGGTCGGGGCTTCAACGAGCCGCGCCTTTTCCGCAGAATTTGACAATTAGATTCGCTGTGCCACTTTAATCGGATGACCGGTCGCATGAATACCGTAGGCGCGGTCAGCCAGAGACGGGTCTGCCGGGAATAATCCAGTTACACCGAGGCGTCCCGCCTCTGGCTATCGGAACTCCTCCCCCGAATTGGAAAATTCAAACCTAGTTAACCCACGTCGGATTCAACTCTATGTACAAGCATATCTCGTAGGAGTTGAAACTTCACCCGGTTCGCGCTGACCTGACGATAAAACGAAATCAGATACATCGTGGGATCCCTCAGCCTGTCGAGCCCGATGGTAGCCGCGACGACCGTCCCCACATCAGTCTTTCCCTGTGCCACGAACCACCCACCAAGTACGAGGACCAGAACCGTGCCTCCACCGTTTATTGCGCTGAGAACGAATTTGGTCGAAAGCTTCCACCTGAACATCTTTCGCCTGGTCTCATAGATCCGGTCGAATTCTTCGGTGACCTCCTGCGAGATAGACTGGAGATCGGCGGACGCTATCATATCCGTTGAATGGCGCAGCATACGAACGCGTTCGGCCAGAAATGCGTTAACTTTACGCTGCGTGAAAAGGACAATCATGATCTGTGGCAAAATCATTGAAAAAGCGATTACTCCGAGCCCCGGCTGTGTCGCCGCCACGAAGCCTACGACGCTTATGAGAGTGCCTACCTGCATCACCGGTTCCGAAAATGCGCTCCCCGCAAATTTTCCAAGGTCTTCGGCTTCTGCCGATATCGCGGTGGACAATGCTCCCCTGTGTCTCGCGCCTTGGGATGCAGGATCCATGACGGCGTCGGATACGAGCCCATTGCGGATGCGACGAATTACGTCTTCACCCAACAGTTGGGACAAATATCCCATTAGCCACTTGAGGCCAAGGCTGGCAAGAATTACTCCCGACATTCCGGTTCCCAACAATAAAAGTTGAGAGATTGCGAAGGACCCAGTGGAAATAAGGTTGACGATTTCTTGCTGGAATTTAAGTGGCGCGGCCGCAAGCGCGGCTATTCCTATCGATAGCACGACGAGCAAGATTTGTTTGGGTCCGCTTACTCGCCATATCGCGCGATACATTTTTAACATGAGCGGTCTCTGTGCAGAGGTGCCCTAGTTGGACTGCTGTTCTGTGGTGAACCGGCTGGCACATATTGTCAACGATTAAGAGGATATGTCTATGTCATTTCATCCAGTTCGTTGTGACATTCCAGGGGAGAGCTGGAATCGGTTCGGTAATCAAATAATCCCATGCCAGATTAGGGACCAACCGAGAGCCAGAAGAGCCGGCGCAAGAATGCGCGATAACCTATCTAATTTCAGTGCAGTTTTCTCACGGTTCGTGAGAACCAACAGGCCCGATATCAGCGCTTCTGTCATCGATAGAAAGACCAACGATATTGACCAGATCAGGATCTTGTCGAGCACTGTGAGGTATCCCAGAGCTGGCAAACTTCCGGAAATAGACAGCATGAAAGCTATCATAGTCAGCATAGACGTCGCGCCGAGACCGATCTGAAACTCGAACCGAGTTGGGGGCACCCAAAAGATGAACCAGGACATCGCGACAACGAAACTCAGTGGAACCATTATACGTAGCACATAGTACATTGCGTTCCGGGTGGCGCTGATCGTAAGGGTAACAGTACTTACATTCCGTCCATCGACTTCTCGTAAATTCGAATTTGACTGGATGGAAATTCCATCGACTGTCCAACCTTCGAGATTAAGTCGATCGGCTAGCCAACTTTCGCTTTCATCGATCCGAAAAAATAATTCACTGGCATCAGAGTTGATCGGCCCGAAAACTATTCGGAAGTTTTGGCTGTCGAACGGGAATTCTTCGAGGTTGTGATAACTTGAAAACCTTCCGGTCAGTCTTTGGCGATAAGATATCAGGCCATCTTCGCGAACGACGACCTGCTCGCGCGCCTGTTCGAGCCGTGACCGTGCATTGGAGGAGTTGTATACGTATATATCCGGCGTCCAAACTTTCGCCCTTTGAAAGCGGCATCCCTTCAATTTGGCGATCCGAGGGTCTGCCCAAATTAATCGAACGAAAAAATCGATCTCAATCTGCTGGTTAAGATCATCTACGCCGAGAATATCGGAAACTATAAATGAAACTGTTATTTCGGTTGGTCGCGCTTCCGGCTCGGGCCGTTGATCTGTTCGCATCAGAGGGAGCTCGCACAAGGCCATGGCAAAATTGGTCGAAAGTATGAGTGCCAAGATCGTCAAAAACACTCTCATCGGTGCGCGAATCCATCGAAAACCACTCTTGGTCTGTAGCTTCCTGCAAGTTCATTTTTTTTTCAACTTCTAGCTGATAAGCGCAGATTGGCTTCACAACTTTTTCAAGAGGGGTTTCAACAGCGGCGCCACCTTAAAAGGTTACATAAGGATGGTGATTTAGGGCCTTCCTGTAACGGTTTGCCTTCGATGAATCTGCGAGGTGGACTTTCGTTCTTCGTGCTCTAAAACTGAAATGGGGAGTGTTTAGCTACCGCTATTCTATCTAGGGAGACTCTTTAATGTTGAGAAAAGGGCTTTTGAGTGTCGTTGTTGCTTCTTCATTAGGCGCTGCCGCCTACGCTCAGGAGGAGCGTCCGAACATTCTCGTGATCTGGGGAGACGATGTCGGGTGGGCGAACCTGTCTGCCTACAATCACGCAGTCATGGGGTATTCCACTCCCAACATCGATCGGATCGCAGAAGAAGGCATACTGTTCACCGATCATTACGCGCAGCCAAGCTGTACCGCTGGACGTGCCGCCTTCATAACGGGGCAGTATCCGATCCGGTCAGGGATGACGACAGTGGGGCAGCCAGGGTCTCCATTGGGTCTGCAAGTTGAGTCGCCGACCCTTGCGGAGTTGCTGAAGGCAGAAGGTTACCGAACCGGGCAATTCGGTAAGAACCATCTTGGCGACCGGAATGAGCACCTGCCGACCAATCACGGCTTCGACGAGTTCTTCGGGAACCTGTATCACCTCAACACGCAGGAAGAGGCGGAGCAGCGCGACTACCAGCTGTTCGCCGAATCCTACTCAGGTTCGCTGGAGGCCTATGAGGAGCAATTCGGCACGCGAGGCGTGTTGCACACATTCGCCACCGAGGAGTTCGACGCGACCGAAAGCGAACGCTTCGGCGTGGTCGGCAACCAGACGATCGAGGATACTGGGCCGCTCACCCAGGAGAGGATGAAGACTTTCGATACCGAAGAGATGATCCCCAAGGCGCTCGACTTCATGGCGGCCTCGCAGGAGGCAGGAGAGCCGTTCTTCGTGTGGCTAAACACCAGCCGTATGCATCTCTATACGCGTCTGCGTGATGAAAGCCGCTATCTGGCAGAGGAATACACCTCCGAATACGATTTCTATGGCTCAGGCATCATCGAACACGACAACGACATTGGCAGCGTTCTCGACTGGTTGGACGAGCAAGGACTGAGTGAGAACACAATCGTGTGGTACTCGACCGACAACGGGCCGGAGCATTCGTCATGGCCGCACGGGGGCACGACGCCGTTCCGGGGTGAGAAGATGACGACATATGAAGGTGGCATCCGGGTGCCGTCGGTAATTCGCTGGCCCGGCGTTCTGCCTGAAGGCGTGACGCGAAATGGAATTCAGGCGCACGAGGACATGTTCACGTCTCTTGCTGTTGCTGCTGGTATCGAAGACCCTGTGACTCGTGTACGCGAGGAAATGGATCAGTACATCGACGGTGTTAACAACCTACCTTACTGGCTAGGAGAAGAGGAGCAGTCGGCGCGCAACCATATCTTCCACTACTATGAAAGCCAGATCATGGCTGTGCGCATGGGGCCTTGGAAAATGCACTTCTCCACCAAGGAAGACTACTATGCTCCGATCCAGCCACAGACGATGCCGATGATGTACAATCTTCGGGCAGACCCCTACGAGAGCTATGATGACATCAGTGCCCAGGCTCATCTGCTCCAAAAGATTTCGTGGCTGTTCCAGCCGATGAATGTACTGATGGCCGAGCACCTCCAGAGTTTGGTGGATTTCCCCCCCGTGCAGGGCGGCTCGTCCTTCGATATGTCGAATGTGGTGGAGGATTTCATTAGCAAGGGTATGCAGTAGAAGAAGGCCAAGATTTCAAGCGGGGCGGCGATGGCCGCCCCGCTGTACTGTGGGTGGCATCCCCCGATCTTGAGGAATATTAAAGTATTTGGAGCAAGCCGATCACCGGCTCATTACCCTCTCGCTATCCAGGACCTAATAGAATGCATAGAATTGCAGTATCCGGACTAACTGTCGCCTTCACCTCGATTGCATTGCTCGTATCTGCAACGCACACGCGAGCTGCGGAAAGCGGCGTGGGTTTCTACCTGCTGGGCTCGCGTGGGCCCGCAGCGGGTGTCGTACCACCGCCGGGAACATACCTCCAGAACGATTTATACTTTTATTCGGGGTCGGCAGAAGCGAGCCTAAATATACCGACGGGCGGTCGAATTGTTGCTGGTCTGGAGGCTGATGCCGTCGTGAACCTGGTCAGCATGCTTTGGTCCACGCCCACCGAGTTCTTAGGTGGCAACCTGGCCTACTCAGTGACACTGCCGATTGGGTACCAGGACGTGGAAGCATCGCTCTCACCCGGACCACTTTCGGTCTCGAGGGATGTGTTCACATTCGGCGATCCCGTTATTGGCGCGCAGGTTGGCTGGCACAGCGGCAATCTGCATTATACCGCGGCGACGCTGATCAATGTTCCAATCGGTGACTATAATGAAAACAGCATTGCCAACGTGTCGTTCAACCGATGGGGTGCCGACCTTACGTTTGCCGTAAGTTATATCGATCCAGATACGGGGTGGGATTTTTCGGCTGCCGTTGGGACAACCTTCAATGGAGAGAACAAAGACACAAACTATGAAACCGGTGATGAATTTCACTTCGAATGGGCTGTGTCGAAGTCGCTATCGCCAGAATTCTCGGTCGGCGTCATCGGGTATCACTATAAGCAGCTGACTGGAGACAGTGGATCCGGGGCCGTGCTTGGAAGTTTCAAGGGAGAAGTCACCGCAGTCGGGCTGACGGCAGCCTATAATTTCAGCATTGCGCAACGTCCGGTTTCCTTGCGCGCGAAGTACCTCAACGAGTTCGACGCTCGGAACCGTCTTGAAGGAGAAGCACTTTTCCTGACACTTGCCTTGCCGTTCTAATCCGCAAATGATGCGTCCCGGTAATTTTGCAAGAAGTACCTTCTCGCCAATCGGCATCGATGTAGGGTCTGTTCTTACGGGTTCAATTTTCGTCTGGCTGGTTGCTTCGGTTTCTTGGCCAAGTGGTGCTGTTGCGAACCCCAATTATGTCGGATCAACAGCGTGTGTGGAGTGTCATGAACGAGAGGCAAAGGCCTGGAGAAAATCGCATCACGCGCTCGCGTGGACGTGGCCGTCTGAGGATACCATCGTTGCAGACTTTGACGGTACGAGCTTTTCGCAGGATGGGATGACCGTTCGCTTCAGCATGAAGGATGGGGAGTATCGGGCCTCAGTTACCGAACTTGATGGCACGACCAAATCTTACAGTGTTCATTCAGTGGTCGGGATCGAGCCCTTACAGCAATATTTGTTTGAGACGGAACCGGGGCGTCTTCAGAGCTTTGACGTCGTTTGGGACCGGCTGGAAGGAGAATGGTTTCACCTCTATCCGGATCAGGAACTTTTGCCTGACGACGGTCTTCATTGGACGGGCCCGTACAAGAACTGGAATTCGCGCTGCGCGGAATGCCACGCAACTGGCTATGAAAAGAACTACGACCCAGCAAGGCGGAGCTATGCTTCGAGGCAAGCGGAAATTGGCGTAGGGTGCGAGGCGTGCCACGGTCCCGGCAGCGCGCACCTCGAGTGGGCCGAAAAGCATCATATCGGTAAGGATTATGGTGTGGATCTGGATGAGTTCGGATTTACCCAGTCCTTCGCGTCGACCGAAGCGACCGTCCAGCAATGTGGGTCATGCCATTCTCGACGGGAAACACAGGCCCGGACGACGCCGACACCCGGTACGCCATTTCACGATAGCTATGATCTGGCGACGCTTCGCCCCGGCCTTTATCATGCCGACGGCCAGATACTGGACGAGGTATATGTTTACGGATCTTTCCTGCAGTCGCGGATGTACGAAAAGGGTGTCGGTTGTAAGAACTGCCATGATCCGCATTCGTCGAAGCTAATCGCGACGGGGAATGCCGTCTGTACACAGTGTCATTCTCCGGCTGGGAACATTGAATTTACCAGTCTCAGACGTGATCTCTACGACGACCCGAGCCATCATTTTCATCCGCAGGGTTCTGCTGCGGCGCAGTGCAAGTCGTGCCACATGCCGGAAAGGGTATACATGGGAATCGATTGGCGTGCCGATCACTCTTTCCGTGTTCCCAGACCTGACCTTACCTCCGAAACCGGGGCGCCTGATGCATGTACATCTTGCCATGAGGACCGGGATCCAGCCTGGGCGGCGGCTGAGATAACGAGCCGGTTTCCAAACGGTCGGATCGGAACAGAACACTATGGGCAGACGCTCGCAAAGGGACGTAGAGATCCGGAAACGGCTGCACTCGACCTTGTCGGGCTTGCCTTGGACAGATCACGTCCCGGGATTGTTCGGGCTACGGCTCTCTGGCTTCTCGAAGATGCCAACGCCCCCGGAGAGTTAGAAAAACTATCTCAGCTTGTTTCAGATCCAGATCCTATTGTCAGAGCGGCGGCGGCCCGGGCTCAAAAGGCCGCGCCGCCGGACGTGCGTTTCCGAGTTCTATCCGAAGCTCTCGAGGATCCCGTCCGGACTGTCCGTATCTCAGCTGCGCGCGCGTTACTCGGTGTCCCAACAGATGATTTATCTTCTGAGCAAAGAAATAACTTCGGTGCCGCGATGCGGGACTGGAGCAATGCATTGGCCGGCCGCCTCGACTTCCCGGAAACGCAGTTGCAGCTTGCTGGTATGGCCCTGACCATGCGGGCAATCCCTCAGGCACTTTCCGCGTTCGAGGAGGTGGTTCGCCTTGACCCGCAACTTTCGGATGCCTGGGTAATGATCGTGAGGATAAAAGCGGCGACAGAAGGCAGAACGGCCGCGCTGCGGGCATTAGACAGGGCGCTGGAAGTCCTGCCGGACAATTCCGCCCTTCTTGCCATTGCGTCGGATCTTGGCCGCAACTGAAACGGCGGCGGAGGAAGGACTTGTCCATGAATGCATTCCTGAGCATTTATCGCGGTTTACGAGATGTCTTTTCCAATCCGCGTGTGATGGGTCTGATCGGCTTCACGTTTACACTGATCGCAGGAGCAACGATCGCATTTTGGCTGGTCGAGGGCTGGCCGTTGATCGATGCCGCCTTCTTTGCGGTGGTCACGATATCAACCGTTGGGTATGGTGATTTGACCCCTGAGACCACGTTTGGAAAGATCATTTGCATCGTCTACATTATGGTCGGATTGGGTGTTTTTGTGGCGTCAGCGAGCGCGGTAGCGGAAGCGTTGTTGAAGCGTCGGTTGGAAGACCCTGACAAAGATTAAATTGCAACTCGCGCATGGATACCCTCTGCGTGCTTTGAACTCGATCAAACACGATTGGTGTGACGCCTTCCAAGAAATCAGGTGAGAAATGTTAACCTGTCAGACGAAGCTGACATGATCACAGGAGAGTAGATGTTGAGGTCAATGAGCAATTTCAACCGTCCAATGATGTTTGCATTTTTTCTGTTCGGACTTGTTCTGAGCAGTCCTGGGCAGGCCCAGTTTGCGAGTATCTTCAAGGATACCGACCTGACTGCGGCGGACATTTCAGCGGCTGAAGAGGCTGGGCGCCGCCTTTTTGCAAGCGGGGCGCCTGTGCCGGGCACGAAGATTGGATGGCGCAACGAGACGTCGAAGTCGTTCGGCTTCGCGAAGATAGCAACCGTGAGTGAAGATCGTCGATGTGCAGTGGTTGAGCATTCCCTCAACGCCAAAGGTTCGGAAGTGGCAGAAGTACTGCGCTTCAAGCGTTGCATGAGTTCAGACGGTCGATGGTTGCTGGAGTAACCCACAAGGTCCCTCCTGAGTGAGCTTCGTGCCATGCGACTGCAAGCGATTGAGGCGGACAGAAATCGCCGGAGATTTACCTAGGGCGGTCGTTGAAACGGACCACTGTAACTCCGTTCGAATTCGTCATTGACAGCAAAGCGTCGTTTCGGACAAAGGCAGTAGCAGAGCTGAGCGCGTCGAGCACGTCCTGCTCCAGCTTTGCACGATCATCTGGGCAAGCCATTCTCGTGCCTGCCATCGTTTCAGGAAAGGCGATGGTTCGGTCACCGATGGAGGCCGATCCGGCGAAGCGGTTGCATCCGGCATACAGCGCGAAGCTGCCGTCAGTGTCGAAAACGATAGTCGGCGGGTCTTCGAGGATCAACATGCGACCTCCCAGTTCGAAGGCTGCCCATTGCACACCGGCGATAGGGTTCGCGGGTGCGGTGGCCGCGGATGACGGTGTCGCGGACACAAGCAGAAGGTCCACATCGTCGGGCGCGCCTCGGGTTAGAACCGGGGTAGCGGTCGTTGAGCGGAAGAGGACCTGGTCACCCGAATAGATCGAACCCCTCACAGTGTAGCTGTGCCTTTCATCAATCTGGTCCTCATCTACGACAAGGCGAAGCGTCATCGGCACGCGAGAGATCGCGACGCGCTGGAAGTTTAGGACTTCAGCGGGTGAGTCAGCGCGCGAAACATCCTGAATTTCGACCTGAACTTCGGCTTTCGGTGGCAGTGCGATCCTCTCTCGATAGCTTACCGTCACATCTACGGTCCTTGTTTCGGCTATCGAGCCTGAAGCCAGGAAAACTGAAACAAAAATAGCAACAACCGCCCGAGTAACAGCCAGCATGCTTCGAACTCCTCAATTTTTACCCGAAAACTGCATTAGTCCGAAACACGTATCGTTGGTTCGGCAGCAGCAGTCTATTTCCCGTAAACACAAGCTTCATATTCGGATTCACGGGTGGTCTGGAACAGTAGCGCGTCGGGGTTCAATTCCAAGCGCAAACCGGATTTGTGCCGATATTGTATCGTCCGTCAAGACAAGCAACAGGCAGGGTCTTGATGCAGGGCGGGCATCCATGCGACCTGATGAATAGACCATGATGAGCAGGAGCCATCCAATGACCGGTACGCGCTTTTCCAGGCTTCTGAAGGATCTGCTACTCGCTCTCATCAATGCCACGCTTCTTCTGGCTGCGTTGTGCCTGTGGCTCGGGTGGAGCGTCCTTTCGACTGTTGAGAACGTCAGCGAGAATATCGCCTCGACAACAGACAACATCAGCGAGTTGGGGCAGCAGGTTGGTATGGTGGCCGGAGAGATCCGGGAAGTCAGGCGGGATATTGACGCATTGGCGGATCGTGAAGAACCGGTGATCCTGGATGGGCTTTACACAAGGCTCGACGCGCTTGAAGCGGAATTACATGATCTGAACGAGAGACTTGAACAGATCCGGACTTCATCCACCGAACTTATAGACTACGCCGTCGCGGCAATACTTCGAGAAATCGAAGATTTGGTGACCGACTGGATCGGGAGGTTTTCTGGCGCGTCCTCAGAAACGGGCGCATAGTCAGAGCAGAGGGGCGAACAAGCGGGCAATGTGCGAACCGACCCGAATGGCGAGTGACCGGCCCTCGAAGGCTGTCTTTACTTCGAATGAGCGGGCCATGTCCCGTTTCAGAAACTCCTCGGTCTGCGCAGCGATTGCCTCGTCAAGGACAGTCACCATCATTTCGAAGTTCAGCCTAAACGACCGATTGTCCAGGTTCGAGGTACCGATGGCCGCGAAGCCATGATCGACGAGGACAACCTTCTGGTGCATAAAGCCTTCCTTGTATCGAAAGATCCGCACTCCGGCGCGTAGAAGCTCCGTGTAATAAGCGAAGGAGGCCAACCAGGGTAGCCAGTGGTCGACAGCATCCGGAACGATCAGTCGGACATCCCGACCAAGCAGCGCCGCGTGCTTCAGCGCTACGAGGACTTCCTGATCCGGGACGAGATAGGGCGAGGCGATCCAGACACGATCCTGCGCAGCTGCGATCGCGTTAAAAAAGAACAGGGTGCCGGTGTCCAGCACATCGCCTGGACCGGTGGGCACGACCAATGCGGACCGGTTCTCGGGCTGTGCTTCGGGCGACCAGTGTAACTCGTCGATAAGGTCAGTGCCGATCACCCAGTGCCAGTCCTCGGCAAATATCAACTGAGCTTGCGCGACGACCGGGCCCCGCATTTCGAGGTGGGTATCGCGCCATGGCCCAAACTCCTCACTGCGCCCGAGATATTCGTCACCGACGTTGTGCCCGCCGACGAACCCGGTCTGTCCGTCAACCACCACGGTCTTCCGGTGATTTCTGAAATTGATTTGGAAGCGGTGCCGAGGGCGGTTTCCACGTGCGCGGGCGGCGACCTCCACACCGGCCTTTCGGAGCAGGGAGGTATAGTCCTTCGAAAGCCCGTGGCTTCCAACCGGGTCAACTAGAAATCTGACCTTGACGCCACGCTCCGCCGCTGAGATCAGATGTCTCTGAAGGTCACGCCCGATCTCATCGTCGTGGACGATAAAGAACTGGACGAGAACGTAGTTCTTGGCTTGATCGATCGCGGCAAAGATGGCCTCGAACGTCTCCTGCCCATCGATCAGAATGCGAAACGCATTGCCGCCG
The DNA here is from genome assembly GCF_032586175.1 of Ovoidimarina sediminis. Taxonomy (NCBI): domain Bacteria; kingdom Pseudomonadati; phylum Pseudomonadota; class Alphaproteobacteria; order Rhodobacterales; family Roseobacteraceae; genus Ovoidimarina; species Ovoidimarina sediminis. The sequence goes on along the minus strand of NZ_JAWHTE010000010.1, from coordinate 22,071 downwards.
ACGGCTCGGAAATCGGCGATTTTCTCTAGTGCTGTTGGGTCCACGGCGGGCTTGGACGCCATCGGATGTTCGATCTGCTGATACTCCACCCCACGTATTACGCGCTCGCTCGAACGGCGCGAAATCTCGTAGCCCCTGTAACGGTGGTGACCGAAAAAGAGATAGGCCGGAACTGCAATGACCGGCGCCGAAATGAGAAAAATCGACCAGCCAATAGAGCTTTGCGGGGTGCGCGCCGAGGTGATTGCCTTCCAGATACAGTAGATGGCTGTGATCTGGATAATGATCGCGCCACCAGCGATTAAACTGATTGAATTCATGTCGGCGGCCGGTGATGGATTGCTTCGATCAGCATAGGTGAAGGTTTTCCGGGCTCCAATAATAAGTCAATATCCGTTGTGCGCCTGTAACCTGCGATGTTCCTTGCAATCCTCCTTGCTGAAGGACAGTATTTTCGGAACTTTACGGGAGACTTACATGCGGCTTCTACGCTTTGTCTTGGTGCTGGTAGGCCTTTGTGTCGTTGCGATCTTCTCCCTCCGGATTGCGTTTCCGCTGCCCGATCGCCCGGATGTCGCGGCAACACGTGCCATTCCGGGGAACGCAGGAACGACCCTCGGGGCTGCGGTAACAAAGCGGACCGCAGCGCACGAGGAAAAAAGCGGAGTGGTGTCTCTGTTCGATGGGCGGGATGCCCTTGCGGCGCGCATTTTGCTTGCCCGGCGTGCGGAAGAGACAATTGATGCACAATACTACATTTGGCAGACCGACACTACGGGTTGGTTGCTTCTGGATGAGCTCAGGGCGGCGGCAGAACGGGGAGTGCGCGTTCGCCTCTTGCTGGACGACAACGGCATTCCAGGCCTTGATTCGGTGCTGGCGGCACTGAACGATATGGAAAATTTTGAGGTTCGCATCTTCAATCCCTTCACTCTTCGTGAACCAAAACTCGTATCCTATTTGTTTGATTTTCCGCGGCTCAATCGGAGGATGCACAACAAGGCGATGACCGTCGATGGTGTCGCCGCGGTCATTGGCGGACGCAATATCGGCGACATCTATTTCGCTTTCGGCGATGGAACGGCCTACTTCGATCTCGATGCTCTGGCGATCGGACCGGTCGTCGACGACGTTTCATCAAATTTTGACGAATACTGGACGAGCGAGTCTTCCTATCCCGCCGAGACGGTTCTTCCGGACGGTACCGGGGGGCTTGCAGCGATGGAGAGCGCAACGGCAATAGCGCGCGATAGCGTCGCCGGGTCTGGGTACCTCGAAGCCGTCGCCGAGGCGCCACTTGTCGAGCGTATCGTGGCCGGAGAGCCGATCTTCGAGTGGACAGACGTAACGCTTGTCAGCGACGATCCGGAAAAAGGAATCGGGAACACAGACAGAGATGTCTTGCTTATGGGGCGCATCACCGCGATCCTTGAGGCTCCGACAAGTCGGGTTGACATTGTCTCGGCCTATCTTATCCCCGGTGAAGCAGGCACACGGTTGCTGACCGGCTATGCCGAAAAGGGAATAGAAACCCGGGTCGTCACGAATTCACTAGAGGCGACGGATGTGGCGCCGGTCCATAGTGCATGGGTGAAGTACCGCGACGACTTGATAAGGTCGGGCGTCGACGTACTGGAGCTGCGCGCCAGTCCCGAGCTCGAGCAATCTTCCTCACTGGCCCGGCTGCTGACCGGTTCCATGTCGAGCCTACATGCCAAGACCTTCGCAATAGACGATGCGCGGATCTTCATTGGGTCGTTTAATTTCGATCCGCGCTCGGCCTCACTCAATACTGAGATGGGGTTTCTCATCGAAAGCCCGACCATGGCGCAAACCCTCTCTCGGGCACTCGACCAAAGAAACATATTCTACGAAGTCGAGGAAGGCGACGACGGATCGTTGCGCTGGATTGAAGATCGGGGCTCGGGCGAGCGGGTTGTTTACGATACCGAACCCAATACTTCCGCCATGCAGCGAATGATCGTGCGCATGATGGGCTGGCTGCCTGTTGAATGGATCCTGTAAAGCGATACTGCGCGGATTCTTGCGGTATCGGTGAGACCACTATTCCTTCCTGACCTGCTTGAAGACGTATATTGGAAGAAGCATGGTGGCGACCAAGGCTCCGAGCCACACGAGGAGCGTTGCTGCAAGCAGATTGGCGATCCCGCCGATTGCCATTCTGGGCATGAGAAGATCGGTGACTAGAAGCCCGAGAAGGATGGTGACAAGGGCGATTCCACCCATCAATTGCGGCGCCTGCTTCATCGAAAGCTTGGTTACCAGAGGTCCGGCGATCGTCTGAAACGCGGAGAAAATTACAACCGCGACGATGAATGCAGTGAAGTCGATGCTGAAGCCGGGCAGGAGCAGTACGGCAGCAAGCAAACCGGCTGCATTTGCGGCGAGGTAGGTTGCAATCGAGATTATAAACTTCATGACGATCCTCACTCCGTTCTGTTGATGTCCGAACATCCCTAAGCTGGTCGCCCGGATTGAAGTTTGAGAATTATCGTTTGAAAGTTACCTGTCCAGCGTTATTTTGCGCCGTGATCGTTAGCCATGGGAAATCGTGTGCGATTCGATAGCGGCCAGAAAATGCTGGTAGAATTTGGCTAAGATATGAACATGCTCGCTACTAGGATCATTATCAAATTCGATATGGGAGAGGCAAAATGAATAGCCCGATAGTCACAGTTGTCATCGGCGGACTTGCCGTTGTTGGGGGCATATTCGCGTTGCTGAACCCACTTGCGGCGACGTTCACTGCCGAGCGGATTGCTGCTTGGTTCTTCATGATCGTCGGTGTCTTACAGATCGTTTCCGTGTTTGGCGGAGACGGCGGCATGGGAACGCGGATCCTCAACGTGCTTATTGGTATCGTGTCGCTAATCATCGGGTTCTCTCTCTTTACCAACCCGCTCGCAGGTGTGTTGTCGCTGACGCTGATGGTCGCATTTCTTTTTCTTGCAGGCGGTGTTTCGAAGATCGTTCTTGCTTTTATCGCCGGGATTTCGAAATTCTGGCTGGTTGCGCTGAGCGGGGCTATTTCGATTGTCCTTGCCGGTATGATCTTTTCGAATTTTCCAGCGTCTGCCGCGTCGATCCTGGGCGTCCTTCTTGCCATAGAACTGATCTCAAGCGGCGTGTCGCTTATATCTTTCGGGGTGGCGAAGCGGGAGGTGCCTGCCTGATTAGAACAATGGGTCGACAGAATATCCTGACCTCAATTCAGCCACACGGCCCCCGTTACTTTTTTAAGCTCGGCGCTGCTATTTCGAGCTCTGAAGGGCCCAGATGTTGCCGGCGGTCGGAATAAGATTCGATCTGGCACCAGCGAGCCGTCCCTCCAGTAGAAGCTGGCGTAAATCCTCTCCCACCTCGGAATTGTAAAGGTGGTAGAGGTGACCCGTTGGGCTTCGCACCTCAAGTGCGCTTACACTGATCGCCTCGACGCCCTCAAGGCTGGCAAAATCGTTCCCGGCCTCGCCCAGACGCGAGTAGCCCTGCAACCGAGCCGACAGCGCCAGCGGCCGGTCAGTGTCGGTATAGTAGACGGTCAGACTTCGCACGATCGGGCGTATGCGCGGCAGAAGCCTCTGGAAAATCCCGAAGTCCATGTCCGGCGCAAGAAGTGCGACGTTGCCCAGCCGGATCTCCGGTTTGCGAGAGGCAAGCTCGTAAAGTGCTAGGGCGACACCGCGTGCGCCGAGACTATGCCCTACAACGTTAACTTCAAGGTGCCCGAAACGATTCCCAAGGGCTTCGATCTGATCGGCGATGTCAGGAACGCTCCAGTAAAGATCGGCCTCATCTTGGGCATAGTTGAAGATTGCGCCATCTGATGGCCAGCTGAACCACAGCATTGATCCCTCTATTCCGGCGTTCTCCTGGAAGAGCGTGGCACGCCGACAGCCCTTCTCAAAGTCAATAAAAAAGCCATGAATGTAGAGTGTTACGGGGCGTCCTTGGGCCGACGTTTCAAGTGAAGTCCATGTTTCACGACTGTCTGTCTCGCGAATGAAATCAACACTCAAAAACTCGTCTGGCAGGTGAAACGGCACGGTCTGCGAAATCGGCGAGAGAGCACTGAAAAGCGTCTCCTGGATGCCGCACCAGCCGCTACTGAGGGTTCCGCGCCCAACGCCATAGAAGCGTTCTGGTGTCTCATTACCAGTCCTATCGCGGACCGTGACATAGTGGATGCCGCGCAGGCTCTCGGCGTTCTGCGCAATAGCCCAAAGCGGATAAGTCGGCATTGCGAGTAATGCGATTGCGAGGCTTAGAGCGACATGAGGTCTTCGAAAGATTTCAAGGAACATGCCGGAGCGCGCCATTATCATTGCTGTCTCCCTTTGAAGATAGCACTTTCGACGCTTAACAGAAACTCGACTATTGCATCTTCAGCGGTGGTTGGTTCGCATGATCTGCCTCGTTCGCGCAACCTTGCGTACAGACGCAGCAATATTAGACAACAAAGCGGAACATGCTATCTCTCAAAGGAGGATGATCTTGAGGGGCAAGCCGTGCCCTGAACCCATCCGGTTGCTAAACTGGTGGCTCGATCATGGGACGAGACTCGGAGGCACAATGATCAAGAAGCTTGCCATTACGCTGATCCTTTTTGGTTTACCAGGTCACGCTACAGAAGGCCGAACTTGGAGTGAGGCTGGGGACTGGGTCATATTGATCGACCCTGAAAATGGGAACGGCTGTTTCATGGAGAAAGAGTTCGACGATGCGACGCTGGTCCGCATGGGACATGTTCCCAACCGGCGGGGGGGGTTCTTTGCTGCGTACAACGCAGGATGGACGGAACTTGGTGAAGGAAAGATCGAGGATCTCCGGTTCGATTTCGGGGACGCACTATTTGGGGGAGAGGCAGAGATCGTGGCCGAGAGCGACCGACCGGGTGGCTACGTATTCTTTGATAATCCCGGTTTCATCGACGAGTTCGCGAAAAGAAATTCGGTGTGGGTCTACCCGAAGGGCGCGGCAGGGTTTGAGATCGATCTCAAAGGGACCTCCGCCGCCCTGGCCGCCGTGCAGAGTTGTCAATCCGAGCAATAGGTCTCGGGTTTCACGACGATATACGCCCATCGATTTACTGCAACTGCAGGATATCCGGCCGGCACGGAACCCGGTTTAGCGGCATGACGTCGGCGCCGTCGGCCCTGCGTTGCCGGTTCCCGCCGATCAAAAGATCAAATTTCGGATCGTTGAGCGGACCGGTTACGTTGAACGGCCATGCGCTGCGTGACAGGGGCTCGCCCACAGGCCGAGGACGTCCATGGATGTTGAGGCTGTTGCCGGCTACGTCGATGTCGCCGTGGAGCACGAATTGGACGCGCTCGGTTTCAACCACCGATCCCTCCGTCGAAATCTTGCCTCGGTCGATGCGTATCGGCGCGTTCGCGCAAACGAGCCGGGTGTAGCCCTGCCTGCGCTCGTTCGAGAACAACCATGGCATAATCCCAAGTCCGGCGAGTTCGAGGAGGCTTGACGCAATCGCGCCATCGTCGACGCGGATTGTAACACCGCCACTTGCAGCTCCGGCGAATGCCTTTGGAGACGAGAACGGACCTGCAAGGTCGAAATCCGCCGAAATGGTCCCGCGGGCATCCATGTCGATATCTGCCACTGCAAGTACATCTCCCAGGTCCCAACCGCGGGCAGTGCCCGAGACGCGCAGGAGATTTGAATCCGATCCAAGATCGGCGTCAGCATTGATGGTCACGAGACCACCACCGTATTGGAAGTTCAACGGCCCGAATCTGAATTGTCCGTCTTTGGCTATCAAAGTGCTGTCTAGTTCGGTCACACCTTTCGGTCCGACGATCTTCTCGATGTTGATGCTAAACTCTACGTCGGCGTTTCTCAGCAGCGTTGACGGCTGTAACATCTCTCGAATGGCTGCAATCCCGTCCTTTGGCTGGACAAGCGGCTGTACACTCCGGTCATCGTCGAGGACAAGCTGTTGCACTTCGCGCCCGTCTTCAATTTCCTTGTCGTCGGCAAGCTCCTTCATCGCGACAATAAAATTGCGCAGGTTTTCCACGTCGGAAAGGATGAGCTCCTGGCTGTTGAGGCTTCCTCTGGCTCTGGGTACGTCATCCTGAGCCGAAAGCTCCAGATCCAATCCGAGCAGGGTTCCGCCCGATACCAGGTCCGCATCGATGTCTGCCGCACTCGCATCTGCGCCGAATTCGAGTGTTAGGCGAAGGGGATCCGCCGCCGCGGCGCCCGCATTCATCGCCGCTAGGAACGCCTCTGGGGAGGGTATCTCCAGAGCGACGGACAGACCGGCGCCTTCAAGCCGGGTTACGTCGGGCCATGTCCCGCTTGCCGCGAGGCTCCAGACATCCGTTCCAGTAACATTCGCCGCGAATCTCTCCACGCGGACCTGGCCGTTGCCATCTGAGACTGCGACGTTCGCATCGAAGCGCCCGATATCGCGTCCAAGGCCGTCGAATCCGCCGACGACGAGTGAGGCCGGTACCGAAACGACCCCGGTGAAAGCGTATTCTCGAAGATTGAGCGCGTCGCCGATCGACCCGGTGGCCGACACAATCGGAACATCCCCGACGCTGACTTCGGCCGCGATGTTCTGGATTGACAGCTTTCCATCCTCAGTTCGCTTGATGCTCCCGACCGAAACAGGCCCGATCTCGTCCAGCCCATGGTTCCACGTGTTCGTCTCCATGATGAGTTCTGTGACTGCGAAATTTTCGAGATCCCCAGTGACCCGGGCATCTAGTGCGGATATACTTAAATCTTTGATCCTCTCGGCCGCTTCCGGGCGCGCGCTCCCCGGGTTCAGCGTCGCGGCCACGCGCAGATCAAAGTCCTTCCCTAAAAATGGTCGGCTTAGTCGTCCCGAAATGGCCAGCTCCCGGCCGTTTGCGAACGTGACGTTTGACTGAACATCCTCGAACGCGACCTGGCCGCCCTCGAACGCCACGGCCGTATCGAACGACGCCACGCCGTCGTAACTCAGATCGAGACCCGCAGCCTGAAGGACTTGGGCGAGCGAGCCGACGGCGACCGAGAGTTGCCCGGCTCCTACGGGCTCGCTGCCTGCAGCTGCCTCGGGGCCGGCGTAGTGGAACGTCGTGTCTCCCAGGTCAGCCGAAATGCTCCCGCTTCCGTCTCCGGGGAAGCTGGCCGCAAGATTGAAGTTAACGTCATTGACCGTGCCAGCCGTGTCGATCTGCGCCCCTCCTTCGCCGATCGCTTCGACGTCGAGGTTCTTGAGCGAAAAATCGAACTCGAATGCGCTTGGTGCGTCTGAAACGTGGAGTTCCAGCGCACCAATATGGATCGATCTTCCGTTGAGAAGTTCGACAATCTCGGCGGCGGTTCTCCTCTCGTTTGCGCTCGAGCGTTCTTCGGGCTCAACACCATTGTCCGCTTTGGTGAGTTCGGCAAGTGACCCGGACCAACTCTTGGTGCCGTCTTCGGCGATCAGCAGATTCGCCCGCATTCCATCCACGACGACTTCGTCAGCACGTATCTTGCCTGTGAAAAGCGCGGCAGTTTCAAGCTTGAAATCCGCGCTATCCAGCGCGGCGAGTTCAACCTCGGCCATGGTCTCGCTCGGGATCGTCAGGCCGGACACCGATACCGAGACATTGCGCCCAATCACGGCCCTGACATCGCCTCGAACCTCGACAGGTTGCCCGATCCGCGATGAAAGCACATTTTCCGCCAGCCCACGCCGCATATCCGAGAAGAGTGGAAGGGCCAGGAAAAGCCATCCAGACAGAAGGGCCAGAGCCAGGATGCCGAGTGTCACGAAGACAATGTGTTTCATGATCTGCATGTTGGCTCCCTCGTATCAAAGGTGGTTAAGAGCAATTTCGATCTTCCGCGCCCCTTCTTGCGATCGCGAATTGCGACAAACCCAACCAACCAATACGGTAAGCAAGAGACTGTTCGCCGTCATCGTTCCAGCCGCGTTCGAAGCTAAAGTGTGTGCCCCCAATGAGATCGATGCAGGGTAACAGTAGACCGGCTGCTGGCTCAGCAACAAGGTGTAGGATTCACGCATCTCTTTCCCAAGGCGAGCGATGCTTTGAAAATCTTGGCAGAGACGGGCTCTGTCAGAGAAACCTGGCTTGAGGCGGGGGAGGGGCTTGGCTAGCGTCCGGCCATGACCAAGGACAGCCCTTTCAAGTGGTTCAAAACCAGCCCCGAGATCATCCGCCTGGCGGTCATGCTCTAGGTTCGGCAGTGTCAGACTAAATCGGCTTGAGCGGGGCAGGGGGCGTTGGATAGCTTCCTCGGATGACCAAGCCGGCACTGTCAGAAAGACTCGGCTTGAGGCGGGCAGGGCGGCCTCGTAGCGTCGGAACATGACCAAATCTGACCCGTTCAAGGGCTTTCACAGCAGCCCGGAAATCATCCGCCTGGCGGTGATGCTCTACGTCCGTTTCCCGCTTTCCTTGCGGAATGTCGAAGACTTGATCCACGAGCGCGGGGTTGATGTCAGCCACGAGACGGTTCGATATTGGTGGCACAGGTTTGGGCCGATGTTCGCCTCCGAAATCCGAAAGCGCCGGATCGAGGGCATGAAATCGAGCCGTTGGAGATGGCACCTCGACGAGATTTTCGTGAAGATCAACGGCGAGCGTCATTATCTTTGGCGGGCCGTCGATCACGAGGGGGAGGTTCTTGAGAGCTTCGTCACAAAGACGCGTGACAAGGAGGCGGCGTTGAAATTCCTCAAGAAAGCAATGCGAAAACATGGTCAGCCTGAGGTCATCGTGACGGACAAGCTGCGGTCATATGGAGCTGCTCTGAAAGAACTCGGAGCTGACGATCGGCAGGAGACGGGTCGCTGGCTCAACAATAGGGCGGAGAACTCGCACCTACCATTCCGACGACGGGAGCGGGCGATGCTCCGGTTTCGGCGGATGCTAAGTCTTCAGAAATTCGCCGCTGTCCACGCCTCCGTTTCCAACCACTTCAACTCCGATCGCAATCTTACGTCCCGAGCCATTTTCAAAAGGAACCGCGCCGCCGCTCTCGCAGAGTGGCGTGAACTTGGCGCGGCATAGGGGCAGGTATACTGTCCTTGTGGAGACGGGTTCGAATTCGTCTGGCAGCACCAAAATGATATTCGCGATTCCGGTCCCAGAGTTCGGATCCGGCTTCTTCCCTGGCAACCGCCTCCTTAAGAGCCAAAGCCTCGGCCCGCTGACCCTTCACCTCAGGCTTGTGGCCTGACGCACGGTATCACCCGCCAACCGTTTCTTCCCGGCCTCCAGCAACTCTTTCGACCAGGAATAAAACAGGCTGGTGGCAATCCCTCCGCGCCGGCACAGGGCTGCGATGCTCTCTTCGCCGCGCAGCCCTTCCAGCACAATGCCGATTTTCTCCTCCGCAAAATGAACCTTGCGGGTCCTGCGGCGAATGTCTTTCACGACCTGCTCAGTCGTCACTTCCTTTGGTACGGTTTTCTTTCCCATCTTCACTCCGTGATGGTTCCGATGAGCGAGCTCAATCAGTCCCAAAGGTGCTGATCCCGGACACTAAAGTTCGTTCTTCCAAACCTTGCCGCCTTTGATGACGACCTTGAGGGTATCTTTCGGTTCAGCCGCTACCATGATGTCCTCAAGCGGATTCTTGTTATAGATGAGCATGTCTGCCCAAGCGCCTTCCTCGATAACTCCCAGCGGTGCCTCTTTATAAGGATCACGAGAGTTCGAGAATCGGAGCAATTCCGCATTGGTCGAAGTCGCCTGTTTTAACTGCTCGAGCGGCGTGAAAAATGGCGCTCGGGATTGAAACTCGTAGGTTATCGTTTCAACCATTCCGGCTGCGGCATCGGTACCCCAGCCCATTTTGACGCCGTACTTTTTTGCCCAAGTCATGACGTTCTCGTAGCCCTCGAGCACCAATCTCCCTTTGCGGCGATTCTCCTCGGTAAACCAAGGCACTTCCATTAGACCGAAAGGCTTGGACAAGCTGCCCAACCAGACGTCATTCTCGGCCATCATCTTCACTGTCTCCTCGCTCAAAAGGTGGCCATGAACGATATCCTTGACGCCTGCGCGAATTGCCCGACGAACTGACTCGTCGTTGTACGCATGAGCCATGACGTAGGTGTCATAATCGGTGGCCGCCTCCACCATCGCGCGCATTTCTGCCTCGGAATAACCGACTGACTCGAGCGGGTCCTTCAGCGAGGCAACGCCGCCGCCCGCCATCATCTTGATCTGCTTGGCACCCTGCGCGAGTGCCCAGCGAGTAGCTTTTCTGACTTCGGGCACGCCATCGGCAAGCTGCATAAAGTTTAGCGTTCTCGACCAATGGGCCGTGCTACCCGGATAAATTTCACCTTGGCCGGGCGCCAGCCCCCCGAAATCCGCATGCCCCGATGTAATGGAGATACCCGCTCCCGACGAGTAAATTCGAGGGCCATCGACAAAGTCCTGATCGATCGCCATACCGAGTTCAACCGAATTACCGCCTGTGTCCCGGATCGTGGTTATTCCCATGTCCAGCATAATATGCCCCTGAGGGATTGCATTGTAGGCTGGCGTGTAAGGGAGCTGATTATTCAAGATGTCTTGGGGTCCCGTTCCCTTGGACAGCATGATGTGCTGATGCGAGTCGATAAGACCGGGGATCAGGTAGCCGCCCTTGCCATCGATTACGGAGACTTCAACCTCAATCTCTTCTACGGAGCCATCCTCACCGCTGACAAACAGGTTGTATCCCTTGCCTTCGAAGCCTGGCGCATCGGGAACCAGCTCGGCCGTCTTACGAACGCCGGAAACTTTGTAGGTTCCACTCGCGGGAATGTCCTTGGCGACCCTTCTGATTTTGTCACCAACGATCAGTACATCGGTATCCTCTTGCAGATTATCGCTCGTTCCATCCCAGACATGAACGTTCTTGATGAGTGTTACTGGGGGGATCTCTATTGAGCTTTGGGCAATCGCCATGCCTGCCATCATGACTGAAGCAGAAGCGGCAAGGAGTATTTTTGAGGATAGCTTGAGTTGCATTTTTACATTCGCTCGCGTTTTCAATGATTGTGCGGAAACTGACCATGTCTTGAATGCAATCCGCCCATTTGCATGGACTGCATATCACCAGCGTCACATTCTGCTTTTTCTACGCCGATCGAGCTGATGGAATACGTCGCGCAGTTGCGAGAGCTTTCAGGGGGTAAACCGGTGGGCTTTAAGCTTTGCATCGGCCACCGTCGTGAGTTCATGTGCATTGTGAGGGCAATGCTTGAGACCGAAGTGACACCGGATTTCATCGTTATCGATGGCAAAGAAGGGGGTACTGGCGCCGCGCCGCTTGAATTTGCCAATCATATGGGTATGCCTTTGGTCGAGGGCTTGACGTTTGCGCACAACACACTCCGCGGAGCCGGGGTTCGGGATCGCATAAAAATTGGCGCTTCAGCTAAACTGATATCCGCTTTCGACATCGCAAAGGCGATGTTATTGGGCGCCGATTGGGCGAACTCAGCACGCGGTTTCATGTTCGCTGTAGGGTGCATACATGCCCAAGCGTGCCACACCAATCACTGTCCGGTTGGCGTAGCCACTCAGGACAAACTGCGAATGCGGGCTCTCAATGTCAAAGACAAGTCAGAACGTGTGACGCGCTTTCACCATGGTACGCTTTCCGCGCTCGCTGAGATGACCGGGGCTGCTGGGCTTTCGCATCCTTCGGAATTCCTACCTCATCACCTGATTATGCGTGAAAGTGACCGCGATATGGTAACTGGAGAAGAGGTCTATCCTTATTTGCCGGAAGGGTTCCTGTTGCGCGACGAAGCTGATGAATTTGGCTATCTTGATCGATGGAAAAGATCACGTGCCAACGACTTTGCGCCATTTGATGTGTGACTTGATTAACTTCGACAGTCATTATCCGCTGGGCATTCTGAAATGCTGTGCCTTTGGAGACTGGTTCGCATTGGTTTCCCAGCACCCATTGGATTCCTTGCGATTGCCATTCGCAGGCAGAGGCTTACCTTGAACTCAAAGCGACCGGTTTCAGTGTAGTGATAAATGAAGAATTTCCCATTACGAAAAATTGTCCTCGTAACCTTCGGTCTTGTTCTCGCCGCATGCTCGGGAACGAGTCCGGAGGAGACCATCGGAGTTCCGAAAAACTATCCGGAGTATGGTGAGGTCCAAGAGGGATACATTACCATTGCTGCGATTGATCCCAGATATCTTCAGGAACCTAACCGGCGGACGTACGTCAATTATTACGGCGACGAGACGCCCGGAACCATTATCGTCGATCCCCACGCTAAGTTTCTCTTCTTTGTGGATGGTTTCGGGGGCGCAATCCGCTACCCCATAGCGGTGGGCCGAGAGGGGCGCGGGTTCAAAGGGCAGGCTACAATCGGACGAAAAGCGGAATGGCCGGGCTGGACGCCAACGACCAATATGTTGAGAAGCGAACCTGAAGTCTACGGACCTTTCGCTCGGGGCATTCCGGGCGGCAAGGCGAGTCCCCTTGGGGCGCGCGCGCTATACCTCTATCGAGATGGCCGCGACACCTACTTTAGGATTCACGGGACGAACGACCCCGCGACGATCGGCAACCAGGGCAGCGCGGGGTGTATCCGCATGTTCAACCAAGATGTCATTGACCTTTACGCGCGCGTGGCAGTCGGCGCGAAGGTCATTGTTCGTACCTATGAGCAATCGGTTGCGGCGGAGGGCTTTGAGATGGCTAACCGAGGAGGCGAGATGGTCCCAAGATCGATCGATCCAGTGGCACTTTACGCTTTCGTCGCCGAGGAAGAACGGCGCAAAGCGGAATATGAAGCAAGTTACTGAATGTTGGCCGTCCGCGAACCAAGTTCCAGCGGTTCCCTATCCTCGCGCTCTTCGAAACAGGCCCCGCGCCAAAGGAAAAGGCTCCGACGCAGTTGCGTCAGAGCCTCAATTTTTGGTGGTTGCAGGGGCCTGAAACCACCGAGAGTTCGCATATACCTGGGGAGAGCTTGTTTGGTTGTGGTCCCTGGATTTACTCAAAGCCTTACAATCGAGGTTTCCGTTTGATCGGTGAACAACCGCGAATGCCCACCAAGCGCGAAAAAGCGGACATCGAGGTGCAACGATCAGATGTCTCCTCCGAGGCCTGATTGCACCATTACTCGCTGTCGGCATGCAACCGTGGGATCCTACATCTCATTCTCGATCGGGAGATGGGCGAAGAACCACTCTTCTAGTCGTTGAAATCCGTTTCTTGCAGGATCCGCATCGAGCACCACGTCATCGCCCACCCAAAGCGTTTTGCCATTTTCGCCAATCGTAAGCCGCCATGCATTGAGTGTATCGAAGTCAGGTTCTGTCAGACCAAGGAGGCGCTCTGCGAGCGGCTTGCTTTCCACAACCAGTATCATTTCCGTATTGATACGCAGCGACCTGGGATCAAGGTTCGCGCTGCCGACAACGACCCGGCGTCCATCGATAATCATATATTTCGCGTGAAGGCCGAGCGATTTCCGGCTGACTGGCGGCAAGATGTAGCGGCTGCGAGATTGCGCCATCACGCGCATTTCGTGGACCTCCGCTCCGAGGCCGATCAGCTCTCGAACATGCCCGTGATAGGCGGTGTACGCGGTCAGGTGATTGTTGGAATTGATTGAATTTGTCAGGAGACGCACCCGGACCCCGCGCTGGACAGCATCTCGCAGAGCGTCGACGAGGCCGGGGGTGGGAATTAGGTAGGCTGAGACAATCGTTACCTCTTTCCGCGCCTGATTGATTAGGCGGCCGAGTTCTTCGGCCACTTGAACTGGCCGATCAGCCATGGCTTGTGGTTCTTCTTCCGGCGGGGCATCGACGACAAGGCGAGACGCCCCTGTATACGCCCTACGGGCAACCGCGAGCCAATCCGCATTCCTTTCACCTTCCGACTCTGGAGGGAACATGGAGCCTAGTGTGGACGCATTAGCCGATATACTGCCCTTCTCTACATGCGATGCACGCACGTGAGAGACTGCGTCTATCGGGAAGGACCAGCGGTCATTCCAGTACTCATCGAATGAGCCGCTGATTTCCTCGACAATCGGTCCTCCAACGAGAAGCTCCATATCCCTGAAATTGTAGCTATCGTCGAAACCGAAATATTCATCCGCCAGGTTCCGGCCACCTATGATGGCAACCTGGTTATCAATCACCATCGCCTTGTTGTGCATCCGATGGTCGAGCCTATGGAACTCCCCCAGGTTCAAGACCAAGCGCGACACCGCACTGCCCGAACGGCGCTTGTAGGGATTATACACACGGTACTGAACGTTCGGGTGGCGGTGCAGTTCGAGTACATGGCGGTCTTCGCCGAGCAGGAAGCTGTCATCAATCAGGATGCGGACATTCACACCCCGTTCTGCAGCTGCGACGAGTCGGTCGTGAACGATGCTTCCCACTTTGTCGAACGACCATAGGAAGCTCTGAAGGTCGATTGAGCTGGTCGCAGAATCGATTGCGCGCAATCGCCACTCCAGCGCTGTCGAACCTTCATTCAGAGGAACTTGCCAATCGGCAGAACGAATACGCTCAATATCTGCCCAGACACCCTTTGTGACCGGAGGAGGCGTTGTCTCAACCGCTCCGTCGAATGGTCTGAGTGCCGTGCACGCAGTAAGTACAAGGAGCGCGAAAAGCAGTACTGCGGCTCTTAGAGTTACCTTCAATGGGCTGCCTCCGGGATATCTTCCGTCTTACTCTTCATAGATAGTTTGAAACCTCGATAGCTTCCCAAAGAAACGAGCCGCCCGATCCGACCGGTACATATTCAGTGCTAGTGCATGATCGGCCTCTGATCCATCTGGATGAGAGTTTCGGGTGCGGGCGCGCCAGGCGCTGCTTCGATGATCGACCTCGGGATTGGGCTCAAGGAAGACGCCCTGGCAAGGCAGTCAGTCAACAGCTTGGCATCGGTTACATTCCGCTCGATACCTGTCTGCGCTTACGCGATGCCCGCACTCGCACCCTGACGCCAGCTCAAGGGAGAACCGGAAAATAGGCCAGAGGACGGCTGGGTCCCGCCAGAGAGAGAACCACCTTACGGCAAATGCTTACACGGCAGGTCCCTTTAGCATTTGTTGGGGCTCTGCGATGCTGCCCCGCTTCCCTAAGCAAGGTGTCTAAAAGGGTCAACTTGTCAGAGATTCACGTCCTATCTTCGCCTGAGATCTTCACTCTTTTCGCCTGCGGATCGAGATTAGACATCCCGTCCGATCGGGGTGGAGAGCCGGCAGATCGCGCCCGAGCACATCAACGGCACCCACGTGCCGCAGCGCACCGGTCACCGCCACTTCACCGTCGACGAAGCTGCGCCGTTTGCCGTGCCCGCTGGCAAGGCAATGCCAAGTGCCTCCGTCTTTCGCGGCAAAGCGCGGCGCGTCGTGAACAGACTGGCGACCGGTCTTTCGTGTGATGAGGTTTTCCCCGACGGCTGCGCGCGTGGGCGTCTGCGTGTGGGTGATCCGGCCTGGTTGCGTGACAACCGCCACAGGGCGGGGCAGCGGACGCGGTATCATAGTTGGCGTCGCCTGCAGTGTGGACTGTGGTGCCGCATGGGGACTAGCTTGAGGGATTGCTTGCGGAATCTGTTGAGGCACAGCAGAGTAACCGGAAAAGCCCGGACCGGGACGCCCCTGCACAATGATCGACGCAGTCACGGGGGCATATCCTGTCACCGTTGTCGGAGGGTTCGGGACTACGATAATGGTCGGCAGCCCTTGGCCATTGAATGATGGGCTTGGAACGGTCTGGATCGTTCCGACTGGCGCTGTTCCGGTAAACGTCGCGGGCGGAAGCGGTTGGATGACCACAGGGGGTTGTCCGGTGCCGGTCAAGGGCGGCGCTGCAACAGTCTGAATCGAAGGAACCGGAGAGACGCCCGTCAGAACTATCGGTGGCACAGGTTGCACAGTGATACGGACCTGGCCAGTTCCGGTGAAGGACGGAGTTGGCAAGGTCTGAAGTGGCGGAACCGGACTGACACCAGTCAGTACCGTCTGCGGGAGCGGTTGCACGATAATCGGGAGTTGCCCGGTCCCGGTGATGGCCGGGCCTGGCTGGCCGACCGCAGGCGGAATTGGCCCAGTGCCGGTCACGGTCTGCGACGGGTTTGGCACCACCGTGATCGTCGCAGGCGTGCCACCCGGCGTCGGTCCTGGTCCCGTGCCCGCCGAGGGGATCTGGTTCGACGTGGGGACATTCGACGGCAACGGCACTGACTGCAGACCCGAGCTTCCACCGCAGTTTGCGCTTTGGTGCGGGTTGCCGACACCAATACACCATCCGTACTGATTGCCGTTTGCGGATGCCGCGCCGGGTAAAAGGGCGAGAGTGGCAATTGCAAGGGCGAGCTTCAGTCTGTTCATGGGATCACCAGCTTTTTGTAAGAGCAAGGTAGAACGCGGGATCGCCTGAATCCGTGGACGGGCCATCGGTCAGGGGTGCTGCAAGGTAGCTTCTGACAAAGAAGCCGGACGAAAGCTCTGCATCAACACCAAGCCCGAGCGATGCGAAGGTTTCATCCTCCACTTCATCCGGTGCGGGGTCGTTGTTCTCGACATAGCCGACATCAAGAAACCCAAACGGGCGGATGCGGCGCAGCATGCCGGCTTCGGGAAACAGGTCACGGCTAACCTCGAAGGTTGCCGAAACGCCGCTGTCCCCCTGCGCCTCCGCAAAAACGTAACCACGTTCCTCTTCTCGTCCTCCTACGTGGAACTCTTCGATCCGTGGAAGGCGATCATTGGAATGCTGCGCCCAGAATTCGGCGCGAACAGTGGTTTCTGGGCCGAGCAGTTTCACGGGGTGCTCGTATCCAAACCCAAAACGGAGGTGGAAGAAATCCTCATCGCCGTCATCGAAGCTTATGGCATCCGAGCCACGATGCCCGAAAGATGCGTTCAACACGTATTCGTAAGCGCCTCCGCGCGGCAGCGCTTTTCCAAAGATCCAACTCGCGCCCAGCACGTCCACATCGCTATCGAATTCAGTCCCACCTACGTCGACGTCCGAACTGGACCGGCGATATTCCAGAATGCCGTAGCCGTAGGTGTCCACATCTCTCAAAACGGGATAGCCCAGTGCGACGATCGCGGTATTGCCCTCGATATCTGTCGCCAACAACGCCCCTTCGGCGTCTCGACGCGCCGTCGCGTTACCAAGGTACACTTCACCGAATGCACCCGATCCGCCGAGCGGCATGCGGTAAACCACCGACCCCCAGAGTGTATCATCCCCGCCATCGAATTCTGCCGTCCCCTGCAGTTCGAACCGAAGAAGATCGCCTGGTGTAAGTGCGCTTAGGAAACTCTGATTGAAAGTCAGTGTCGCCGCCTCACCAAATTCCCGGGACGGATTATCAAGCGTGACGTATCCGAAGCTTCTATCTATCTCTTGCACGTGGATGCGCACGCGGGCCGTACTGGCTCCGTCGGGATAGTCGATCTCTGCCGATGCCGAGATCGACTCGATGTCCTCGACAAGCATAAGCGCGCGCTCAAACTCGCGCTGGGTTACCCCGCGACGTCCAACCACCGGCAACATGTAGGATTTAATCAGGCGGAACGTGCGCGCATCGGCCCCTTCAATTGCAATCTCGCCAATTTCGCCCTCGTCGGCGACGAGCGTCTGCCCATCTTCGGATACAAAGACCTCAGCCAGGAAATGACCGTCCTCGCGGTAGATCAGCTCGACAGTCTGTGCCAGATCGTCCGAATGCACACTGCCGGTCCGCTGCGCCACTATTCCCGCGGCAAAACCCAAAAGCTCCGCCGGATCGTAAACGGTGACGCCAGTGAGGTTGTACTGTTCGGATTGACCTGAAGCTGGCCCAAAAATGATGGCCGAGAGCAACGTGGCGAGACACGAAGACCTGATTATGCGCATTATTTTACCCGGTTGCCTCTTATTGATTTGCTATGATTGACCGTCTCTAGATTTCTTGTCTAAAGTCATCTGATCGTCGGAAGGATGAGCGCAACCGAGGTTGCAAATCCGCCGCAGTTTGATGATCGACTGACTGGTAATGAAGAGCTCTAGACACTTTTTGCTAGTTATCGGCCTCTCCTCAGCAAACGGGATTCAGCTCCGCAGTAAATGTCTCCGATACAGGGCTCTGTATTAACTACAGTCATCAGCAAAAGGTGCCCTGTTTTAATGCGAGTTAATTTGCAAATGATATACGTGTATTTTTCCGAATTCCTCAGACAGTCTTTTGCAAGCGTAAAAAGACAAGCTAGCCGCTGCTTTGGAGAGTCAGCCACCGACTACCTAGCAATCCTCGGCAGGCAGCATCTCGATCTCGGCAAACACGCCTTCTGAGGTCGTTATCCGTGCACAGGCACCCGTTTCGCGGTTAAACCACCAGGTCGTCAGACCCTCGCTGCGAATAGACTCGAAGCCAAGGGCCATAAGGCCGCCTTCGGCCTGACCTCCACGCGCACCCACAAAGTCTGATAAGTCGGATGCGTTGCCGGTCGAGGAAGTATCGCTTTGTGCTGCACCATCCATTGCACCGCCACCGTCATCCGCAGTCGCCGTATTCTCTGCTGCCTCGACCGTGGCATTGCTGCCGTCATTCGACACGAGGCAACGCCAAGCAGTTCCGCTGCTATCCTCCAGCATGACCAGCGAGTTCGCCTCCGAGAACTCCGTTGACGTCACAGTCCCGCCGCTCACACCTTCCGTCCCACGCAAGGCGTCAATGCAGCCATCGATCGCATCCTGGGTGACCTCGGAGCTACTTGCCGCGGTCGAGGAAGTCTCGGCCGGGGCTGTCTCGCCCGAAGTCGCACCATCCATGGCTCCTGCGCCGTCATCCGCTGTTGCTGTGTTTTCAGCAGGGGTTTCGGTCGGTGCACTTTCGGATGAGCTTGTCTCGCCGCCTGTGCTTTCCGGGGCGTCATCTTCCTGACAGGCGGTCAGAGCCAAAGACATCAGAAGCGCTACGGTGATTTTTTTCATGGTCTGCTTTCTCATACGATCTGAGTGGATTCTAGCGGACGATGTACCTTTGGGGTGAACCCCGAAAAATGGCGCGGAAACGCCCCGCGCCACATGCTTGATTATCTTTCGACTACAGCCGTCCATCGCGCAGGTTGAACACCTGACCTCGGGAGTTTGTCCCACAAACAGCGTGGCGATGACCCGCGGCAAGCTCGATGTAGTAGTTGTCCGAGCCTTCCTGTCCGGCATTGATGATGTGCACGTCGCGGGTGCTCACGCCAAAGCTCGAAGAGACTTCATCCCTGCAGCCAGCAATGGCTGCAGCTGGGACCTTAACTGAGCGAGTGTTGTTGCGCTTGTGCGCGAGCCTGTTTTCGCGCTCTTTATGCCCGGCGGCATAGCCCTCGCTGTATGCGCGCGTGCCATATCCGGTGTCGAATTGCACATTGTGCAAACCGTCACGGTAGCCCGCTTCAAACATCGCCGTCTCGTTTTCACTCTGAGGACGGTATCCTTCCTGGTAGTGATTATCGTGATGCGAGAGCGCTGCGATACCCAAGATTGCCGCCGCGGCCAGACCAAACTTCTCCTTGTCGGTCAGCGCGGCAACCGGAACCGCTGATCCGGCAACCAATGAACCGGCAATCAGACCTGCAACAAATATCCTCATAGTTTTCCTCCCTGGGTAGATCAGTCTGCTGTTGATAGAAGCGCGTTGCGACGCGCGAATTGCGAGGTCTCTTTCCTCCGTAGGACCGCGAAAGCATCTGCCGCCAGGACGCCCCGACCTTCATCTTGGCGATTGGATTTCATTACGAGAACCAGCCCTTTACCTTCGCCCAAACGGATTTCTCCTCGGGAACGTCAATCTCTGATCCAGCGACCACTGTTGCGCCATCGATCCCAGGCATCGCCTCCCCTTCGTAGCCGGCCTCATCCGGCTGGACGGCGGCTTTGGCCACGGTCGTTTCATCGAAGGACGAGAATGCGTCGATCCGAGAGAGTGTCTCCGGTCCGGCAAGCCCGTCGGGATCCAAGCCCTGAGAACGCTGGAAATCCTCGACTGCTTTCTTCGTGGCAGGCCCAAAGCGGCCATCGGCGTCTATACCAAGTGCGGTCTGGAGCTTCTTCACGGCGTTTCCACGCGTGCCGACACGGAGTAAGACAAGCTCATCAAGTCCCATGGCAACAAATGTATCGGGGCCGGCGATGCCATCGACGGAAAGGCCTTTGGATGACTGGAAATCACGGACGGCCTTTTCAGTTCCGGAACCGAAGATCCCGTCTGTCTCCACGCCGAGCGCCTCCTGCAACCGTGCCACAGGAGCCCCGCGCATTCCCCTTTTCAAGATCGACATGTCAAACCTCACAAATGATTGGGCTATTTGTCATTCCGCCGGCCAGTTCTCCATGGACCAAAGGGTGCGGCCTACTTACGCTACCTACGGCAAAAAGCCCTCAAGGCATTGGTTAATCACGAAGTATATTTGCCAGAGGTGGGTTGCCTCGGTGTAACCAGAAATTCCAGCAAACCCACCTCCGGCCGACTGCGTCTCCTGTAACGGCGACGTCAGACACGAGAGAACCTTCAGCATTCGAAAACAATCTGCACACGAACTTAAGCAAATCCCCTTCTTTTGCTCCTAGCATACAGGACTCTGTAACGCTCTCGTTACGAGGTATCTCGGCTATAAGGCAGACGCGGACGCCCGATGTTTTGGAAGGCGCGGGACGTCGCCATCTTAGCGGTCCGTAGACCCCGAACGTGTCCGGGATCCACAGAGGTGCGAGTCCAAAAAACTCCCTCAGTTCGCCCTGGGGAAGTAGACAACCACCGTATGGATATCGGCGGGCATGATGTGGACGAGCTTGCGCTCTGGATCCGTACCTTCTGGGCGTTCAAGCTGTTCAGCAGTAGCGCAAACCATCTCCTGGGCCGCCTCAAGCGAGCCTGCCCGCACTTCCGCCAGCACCATCATGTCATCCCTGATCGCAATCGTGAAATCCACGCAGTCAATCAGGTTCATATCTGCAGAAGCCGTAGAAACGGACGCGACGACTGCGGTAGCCGCCAAGGGCAGCATCAATTTGTGGATCATGTTCTCTCCTTCGATTTAGTGGCACCACACCGGCAGAAAGGTTTCAGTTTGCGAGGACCCTGTCTATCCAATGGGCGCAGCGTTTATACAATATGCGCAATGCCATGAGAGCGTTTCAACAGGAAGCGCATGCTTCCCAACCTCAACTTGAACTAGCGCCTCGTGTGCTAAGACGAACCTTCAGTCGTACCAATCACACGGCGCAAAAAGTTGTCTGAAACGATATGTTTGTCTTTGTCCAAACGTCTCAAACTGCTGAGCGGCCAAGTGGAACGTTGAATTTAAGGCTCGCGAGCAGAATTCTTTGATCATCGGATCACGGAAACTTGCCTAGACCTCCAGGTATTTTCTACGGCTCAAAGATGCAGCGAGCCGAGTTGTATCCGAACTTTGGTACTGCGAAGTCGTGGAAGCTTTCGGAAGAGCTTTCAGACTAGTCAGCGCTGCTTCGAAAATGATCTGTTTCTAGAGGATCGAATTGAGACATTTGGACAAAGACAGCTAAGCAGAGCGGATTAACATACCAAATTCGTTGTGGGCTCTAAATCAATCATCCCTCTGTGTCGTCGGCTGAGCACAATCATACCACTTTACTCGCCCGGCCGACAAACGAATGAACGGCGTGTAGAGGTGAGCAATTCAGGCTTAAGACCTATTGGAGGCTGACCTAAGTGTCTCTACGCGCGAAATCGACTAGCTTGCCGTCTTTGCTTGGACGAGGAAAAGTTCAACTGCCATTAAAAGCTCTTACGCGAATTGTCTTGTCAGCCGCAACAGGCATGGCTTTCGGGGCCGCGCCGACGCTTGCACAGGACAGGCCCAATACTGCATGGCCATTTAGGTCCGAAACGTTACCGTGCCCGATGTCTCTCGCCGAAGGCGATATTGACGGCGAGACTATGGTCTGCGGTCAGATTGAGGTTCCAGAGAACTGGGTGTCCGTCGTCAGATGATTTGGGACAGGGTGGCTTGATCTGTAACGGAGGCCCTGGCTCGTTGTGGTTCCAGCTTAT
>NZ_JAWHTE010000009.1:0-177163 GCF_032586175.1 Ovoidimarina sediminis | reverse complement strand
ATCGACGGCACCCCGGTCGGGGACGTCGCGGGCTTCACCCTCAACGGCACAACCCTCGAGGTCGATGACACCGTCGCAGCCGGCACCTATGCCGTCGCGGTCTTCGCCTCCGACGGCACGCTCGCCTCCACCACGCCCGTCTCCTTCGATGTCACCGTCTCCAATCCGGTCGATGTCGCGCCCACGGTCGAACTGACCAACCCGGTCACCGAGATCCCCGAGGATCAAGACCTGACCACAAGCTTCAAAGTCGCCGATATCACCATCACCGATGACGGGCTCAGCACGGTCACACCCACGCTCTCGGGCGCCGATGCCGCGCTCTTCGAGATCGTCAACAACGCCGGCGCACTGGAGCTCCATCTCCAGGCCGGCGCCGCGCTCGATTTCGAGACCAACCCCCAACTCGACGTCACCGTCGAGGCCTCCGATGCCGCCGGCACCGGAACCGCCACCTTCTCTGCCCCGGTTACCGACATCAACGAGGCCCCCACCATCACCGGTACCGTCGCAAATGAATCGACGACTGCGGGCACCGCCACATCCATCGACCTCTCCGGCCTCGTCCTCGATGACCCCGATGCCGGCGATATCCCCGTCCTCGCCGTCGAGATCGACGGCACCCCGGTCGGGGACGTCGCGGGCTTCACCCTCAACGGCACAACCCTCGAGGTCGATGACACCGTCGCCAGTGGCACCACCTACACCGTCCAGGTCTTCGCCTCCGATGGCGCACTCACCTCCACCACACCCGTCTCCTTCGATGTCACCGTCGGGGCAGACGCCACGATTACTCCCCCAGTTACCGATGGCGTAACTGGAACCGACACTGATGATGTCTTTACGCTGGCGCCTGCGACCGAGGAATTTACATTCACTCGCTTTGTCGCGTCAGCGGGCAATGACACTTACAATTTTACAAATACGTCGCCCACCGCATATTCAGACGTGTTCTATGGCAGCCTCGCTTCAAACGGAATTGTAGCAAGCATAGACCTAAACTCTGCAGTTAATACAGTCGACAAAGGCGCTGATGGGATCGATACGCTGGTAGACCTGCAGAACGCAACCAGCGCCTGGGGCTTTGGCATTTGGGGCACTTCTGGAAACGATTTTTTTAATATAGTCCAGCATGCCTCGAACGGTGGATTTCTTGCTGTCGCCTACTCGGGAGGAGATGATACGATAAACTTGACTGGTGGAACGGGGACGATACGGCTGGACTTTGGCGACACCAGTGCAGATGTAAACATCGATCTCTCAAGCATAACCTCTGCGCCTTCATCTACAACGATCACACTTTCAAACCTCGATACGGTTACACTGAATGCGAACGGCATCACGGGAAGCATGCGCTTCTCGCTAGAAACGGGAAGCGGAAACGATACTGTCGTAGGGACCAATAACAGCGACACAATCATCCTGGGAGCGGGAACCGACACAGCAGATGGCGGCGGTGACTTCGACAATGTGCGCTACGACCGATTTGACGTTCAAACAGGCATTTCGCTGAATTCACAAACAGTCACTGGCATTTGGGCCGGTTTAGGCTTCACACACACCCTCAGTAATATTGAGTTTCTCCAAGCGACTGATTTCGTCGACCTTCTAACACTTGACGGAAGCCTAGACGTCAATGCGGGGGGAGGAAATGACCAGATATCAATTGTCGGAAACTTCGTTTTTCAGTTCGTTGAAACTGGAACCGGTAGTGACACAATCAATCTCGACGCAATCTCCAGTGGCGAAGTTGAGCTTTTCTACGGCGGCCTACCGGGCGGAGACACGATCACTGTCAATGTCGATACTGCGGCAAACACAGCTACCGTTGAAAAGGGCGCAACCGATACCGATACAATTACATCGATAAATAGCTTGGGGATCAACAGCTTGCGCTTTGTTGGCACCTCTGGAAATGACGTTTTCAATATATCAACCGATGACCCAGATCAAGAATTCCGGATCCGATCAGGTGAGGGGAGCGATACCTTCAACCTGAGCGGCCCGGCAGATTTTGACCTCGAGCTTGATCGCGATACGGACTTCAATGAGGCCAACCAAGGCGCAAATGTCAATCTGACCCTTGCGTCGGGCCAAATCATCAACGATGGCTTTGGTTTCACGGATACAATCTTGAACGGGTCATTCAGGGACATTCGTTTGACCGAGTTTGGCGATATTTTCATCGGCGACGCGTTAGACAACCGAGTAAGAGGCTTTGGCGGCAACGATTTTATCGCGCTTGGAGATGGCGTAGAATTTCAAAGCGTCGGTCCTGGGACTGGAGATGACGACATTGATCTGATTGGCGTACTGAATGGGACTGTGCAGATCTACTATGGTGATCTGGATCAAGCTATCGACGTAGTCGTCAACCTCAACACCAACATTGGTGAGGTATTCAAGGGAACCAACGGTCGAGATGATCTGTTCAACACGGTCGATCCCGCCCTTAGCGCGCGCTTGGAGTTCACCGGAACAGCATT
The DNA here is from genome assembly GCF_032586175.1 of Ovoidimarina sediminis. NCBI lineage: Bacteria > Pseudomonadati > Pseudomonadota > Alphaproteobacteria > Rhodobacterales > Roseobacteraceae > Ovoidimarina > Ovoidimarina sediminis. The sequence continues at coordinate 174,677 of NZ_JAWHTE010000009.1, read as the reverse complement.
CGACGACACGTTCACAGTTATCGGAGACGCTCTCCTCAATGCAGAAGACGCACGCATCTCAATTAGGGCTGGCCAGGGAAACGATACGATTGATTTCCAAAGCCCTGGAAGGCTCGATCTCCAGTTCTTTCGAGGGGCTGAGTTTGACGATCTTCCAACGCAAGGTGTCGTAATCGACTTGGGCCTCGCCTCCAACCAAATCATTAACGATGGGTTCGGATATACGGACAGCATCATCAATGGGACCGTTAATTTCGTCGACCTGACCGATCTGGGTGACATTTTTACCGGCACAACGGGTAATGAAGCTCTCAGGCTCAACGGTGGAGCAGACACCGTGACTTATAATGGTGGTTGGGATTATATCGCCGATCTGAATGTCGCTGAGGATACTTTAATCCTAGCAGGGGATGCGTTCTCGGAGATCGGATGGCTACGGTTCGATCAGAGGATCTCAAGCGAGGGAAATATCCAGATTCAGTTGCAGTACCGCATAGACGGCGCAGATGACTTCGGGATAGATCTTGAGAACTTGACGCTTGCGGAAGTCTATCAGATCGTTCGCGATCAGGGCTTCGCCGCAGTTAACTTCGTCGGCGGAAGCGGAGACGACGTCGGGCTCGGCACTCCCGAAAACGACAGCATCGATCTTGGTACAAATATTAGGGGCAATGACCAAGTGCTGGCCTCTCTTGGTGACGACACGATCATCTATTCAAATACCGGCGAAGAAAGTTTTAACACACTAGATTACTCAACCTTGGGGCCAATTGGCATTACAGCGAATCTCAACTTCCTCGCGGGCACTGGGACTGTATTCAAGTCTATTGCGGGTACCGACACTCTGGTTGACCTCGACGCTGCACAGAATTTCGAAGGATTCGAAATTCAGGGCACAGGCGGTGACGACACGTTCAACATAACCAAGGACGCAAGCAGGTTTGGCTGGATAGGAGTTAGCTGGGCGGGCGGAAACGATACGATCAACTTCACCACGGGCGGTGACGGAAATTTCAGGGTTTACGCTGAATCAGAGAAAAACGTCGTAGCCGACTTGCAAACCGGAGACATCAATATCGGATTGGATGAATCGATTAATCTCAACATTAGCGGAAACACCGATTTTCTAACTCTCGATCTTTACACCGGTGAAGGTGACGACACCGTTTTTGGGAACAATCTGGACAACCGCTTTCGTTCAAGGGGCGGCGATGACTTCTTCGACGGTCGCGATGGATTCGACCGGATCCGCTACAACCGCGATGAAGTGACTGGTCTAAACGTCAATCTTCTCACAGGCGTTGCGACCGGGTTCTACAACGGGGAGTTCTTCACGCAAACGCTAGTCAGCATCGAGGGGATCGATGGCTCCAACAACGACGACATACTCGTTGGCACAAATGGCGGCACGTACATCGACGGGCGTGATGGCGCGGACACAATTACCGGAGGCGACGGAGACGACGAACTGCGCGGGCGCGGCGGCAATGACATCATTGAGGGCGGCGCGGGTACAGACTCCATCAATGGCGGATCTGGAGACGATATTATCACGCCGGGCTCGGGGATCGATTTTCAGTTCGTGAATTCTTTCACCGGGAACGACACTATCAACCTCACGGGCGTCAATTCAGGGATAACCCTCTGGTATGGTGATATCGGAGGCGGTGTCGACGTCAGTTTTGACCTCGGAGCGAATACGGCAACCGTGGACAAGGGGCCTGTCGACGGTTTCGATACGATCCAGCAGGTCGCAGGTGCCCTCGTGAACGGCGGGATCATCATCACCGGCAGCAACGGGGACGATACCTTCGCACTGAGCATCGACGACATCAATGCTTGGACGATGGTGCAGCCTGGGGGCGGCGATGACAGCATCAACCATACAGGTCAGGGCTTCTTTCATCTCGATCTTTACAGCGATCCGTTCGGTAACCTCGCCGGTCCGATCGCGATCGACCTTACATTTGGAACCGGGCAAATTATCGACGACGGGCTCGGCGGAACGGACACGCTTCTGGGCAACACGCCCGATTACATTACACTATCCGACTTTAGCGATAGTGTTTTGGGCAGCCTAGGACCGGAGTCAATTATCGGGTTCGATGGTGACGATGTGCTCAACGGAGGTGGCGGAAGTGATTATCTTGAAGGTGGAGACGGCAATGACACGCTAATCGCCACCTCGGCCGGTGCCACTGCCGACGCCGGGAATGACGACGACACCATCCATCGCTCGGATGTTCAGCAAGGAACGACGTCGGGCGGATCGGGCCGCGACACTTTGTTACTTGTTCAGGACACCACCGATCTGTTCGATTTCTCATTAATCACAGTTTCAAACACATACTCAGGGATCGAGGTCCTCAGCCTAGAAAACGGCGATACCGACACGCTGACCCTGACAGTCCAGAATATCATCGATTTTTCCGACACGGCTGACCCGATACTCGAGGCCGCGTTCGGCACCCTTGCCGATGAAAGCATCTCGATCACTGCCGACGCGGGTGACACGGTTCGTCTGCTTGGGACAGGTATCGTCAAGGAGACGGATACCGTCAGCGATGGGACGACCACGTTCGATGTGTATCGGTATACCAGCGGCCTTGAGGGGATGATTGCAATCGAGCAGGGCGTAAACCTGGAAACCCCGGATCAACCACTGCCGACCTGAGGTCGGACCGGGTCAGTTCCCGAGGATCCCCGGAAGTCTGAGCCCGTGGTCGCGCGCGCAGGCGATCGCGTCGTCGTACCCCGCATCCGCATGGCGCCAGACGCCCGAGGCGGGATCGTTCCACAGAACCCGTTCGAGCCGCCGCGCGGCTTCCGGCGTTCCATCGGCCACGATCACGACGCCGGCGTGCTGTGAGAAGCCCATTCCGACGCCGCCGCCATGGTGCAGCGACACCCAGGTGGCGCCGCTTGCCGTGTTCACGAGGGCATTCAGAAGAGGCCAGTCGCTGACCGCATCGGAGCCGTCCTTCATCGCCTCGGTTTCGCGGTTCGGGCTTGCCACCGAGCCGCTGTCGAGATGATCGCGCCCGATCACGACGGGGGCCTTCAACTCGCCGCTTGCCACCATCTCGTTGAAGCGAAGTCCGGCGCGGTGGCGATCGCCAAGCCCGATCCAGCAGATCCGGGCCGGGAGGCCCTGGAACGCGATGCGTTCGCGCGCCATGTCGAGCCAGGTGTGCAGATGGGTATTGTCGGGAAAAAGCTCCTTCATCGCGGCATCGGTGGCGTAGATATCTTCGGGATCGCCGCTTAAGGCGCACCAGCGGAACGGCCCGATCCCGCGACAGAAGAGCGGGCGGATATAGGCCGGCACGAACCCGGGAAAGGCGAAGGCGTTTTCCAGACCCTCATCAAGCGCCACCTGCCTGATATTGTTGCCATAATCGAGCGTGGGCACGCCATCGTTCCAGAAGCCTACCATGGCCTCGACCTGCACCTTCATCGAGGCGCGGGCGGCGCGTTCCACCGCCGCGGGATCGGTTTCACGCCGCTGGCGCCACTCGGCGACCGTCCAGCCCTGCGGGAGGTAGCCGTTCACCGGGTCATGGGCGCTGGTCTGATCGGTGACGATATCGGGGCGCACCCCGCGCCGACGGATCTCGGGAAAAATATCTGCCGCATTGCCGAGGAGGCCGACCGATTTCGCCTCCCCCGCCGCCGTCCAGCGGCCGATCATCTCGAGCGCCTCGTCAAGGCTGTCGGTCTTCTCGTCGAGATAGCGGGTGCGACGGCGGAAATCGATCGAGTCCGGGTTGCATTCGACCGCGAGGCAGCAGGCGCCGGCCATGACCGCCGCGAGAGGCTGTGCCCCGCCCATGCCGCCGAGGCCGCCCGTGAGGATCCAGCGGCCCGTCAGATCGCCGCCGTAATGCTGACGCCCCGCTTCGGCAAAGGTTTCATAGGTGCCCTGCACGATGCCCTGCGTGCCGATGTAGATCCATGACCCCGCCGTCATCTGGCCGTACATCATGAGCCCCTTGCGATCGAGGGCGCTGAAATGTTCCCACGTCGCCCAATGAGGCACGAGGTTCGAGTTGGCGATCAGGACGCGGGGGGCATCGGCGTGGGTTCTGACGATCGCGACGGGTTTGCCCGACTGGACGACCAGGGTTTCATCGGCTTCGAGATCCTTCAACGCGGCGACGATCCGGTCGAAATCCTCCCAAGTGCGCGCCGCGCGTCCGATCCCGCCATAGACCACAAGTTCATGGGGGTTCTCCGCGACATCGGGATGAAGGTTGTTCATGAGCATCCGCATGGGTGCTTCGGTCAGCCAGCTCTTGGCGGTGATCTCGGGCCCAGTGGGCGGATAGATGTCGCGGACGTTCTTGCGTGGATCGCTCATGTCGGTCTCCAGCGAAGCAGGGTGTTCAGGATGGTTGCGAGCGTGTTGCGAAGGCGGGCCGCCTTTCCGGGGTCATACCGCCAGGGTGGCGCCTCGTCGGTAAGGTAGGCCGATTGGGCGAGTTCCATCTGGATGGCGTGGATGCCCTCGCGCGGCCTGCCATAGTGGCGCGTGGTCCAGCCGCCCTTGAAGCGACCGTTCAGGATCGCCGTGTAACCCACTGCACTTGCGCAGATTTCCGTCACCGCTGATTCAATGGACGGGTCACAGGTGCGGCCCTCGTTCGTACCGATATTGAAATCGGGCAGCCGCCCGTCGAAGAGAAAGGGAATACCTGAGCGGATCGAATGGCAGTCGTAAAGGATCGCGAAGCCGTAGCGGTCGCGGATGCGGGCAAGTTCGGCCTCGAGCGCCGCGTGGTAGGGATCGTGCCATGTTTCGCGGCGGTGAATGATATCTTCCGCCGACGGCTCCTGCCCCGACCGATAGATCGGATTGCCGTCGAAATCGATGAGAGGGCACAGGCCGGTTGTATTCTGTCCGGGATAGAGGCTTTCTCCGGACGGATCGCGGTTCACGTCGATGGCGTAGCGGTGGATTGCCGTCCGAACGGTTGTGGCCCCGGGGAAGAGGCCGTCATAGAGCTGATGAATGTGCCAATCGGTATCGGCCAGCGCGCGGCCCGTGTCGTTCAGCGCGTCGTAGATCTGGGGTGGCAGATCGGTGCCCGTATGAGGCAGTCCGAGGACGAGGGGGCTGTCGCCGCGGGTGATGTCGAGGAAACTCATGGGGCGAGTGTCAGCCCCGCGGCTTCGGCGAGCGCGTCGCGGCGGACGAGATCGGCCACGGCCTCGATTTCGGGTGCGAGATAGCGATCCTGCGCGAGGGGCGGGACGCCTGCGCGGATCGCGGCGAGCGCGGCCTGGAGCGGCGCGGAGGTAACCAGCGGCGCGCGGGCTTCGATGCCCTGCGCGGCGCAGAGTGCCTCGACCCCGAGGATGACCGACAGGTTATCAAGCATCCGTTTGAGGCGCCGTGCGCCATGGGCTGCCATGCTGACATGATCCTCCTGGTTGGCGGAGGTGGGAGTTGAATCCGTCGAACAGGGGTTTGCGAGGTGCTTGTTCTCGCTCATGAGCGCCGCAGTTGTCACCTCCGCGATCATGAACCCCGAGTTGAGGCCGGGCTCGGGCGTCAGAAAGGGCGGCAGATCGAAGCTGAGCGTCGGATCGACCATGAGCGCCACGCGCCGCTGCGCGATGGCGCCGATTTCGGAGAGGGCGAGCGCGATCTGATCGGCGGCAAAGGCCACCGGCTCGGCATGGAAGTTTCCGCCCGACAGAATGCCGCCCTCGGTCACGAGCGGGTTGTCGGTGACGGCGTTCGCCTCGATCTCCAGCGTGCGGCCGGCGAAGCGCAGGAGATCGAGCGCGGCACCGGCCACCTGCGGCTGGCAGCGGATGCAGTAGGGATCCTGCACGCGCGTATCGCCGTCGCGGTGGCTTTCACGGATCTCGCTTCCTTCCATCAGAGCGGACATCGCGGCCGCGACGTCGATCTGGCCGGGATGCCCGCGCAGGGCATGGATTTCGGCGCGCAGCGGTTGGGTCGAGCCCATGATCGCATCGGTGGAGAGGCAGGCCGTGACGGCGGAGGCGCGGATCATCCGCCCCCCGTCAAAGAGCGCCGCAAGCGCGCAGGCGGTGGAAAACTGCGTGCCGTTGATCAGGGCGAGGCCTTCCTTCGGGCCAAGGACAAGGGGCGCGAGGCCTGCGCTGGACAGCGCCGCGGCGCCCGGCATGCGCTGGCCCTCCCAGATCGCTTCGCCCTCGCCGATCATCACTGCAGCGAGATGGGCCAGCGGCGCCAGATCGCCCGAGGCCCCGACCGAGCCCTGCGAGGGGATCAGGGGTGTGACGCCTGACGTCAGCATCGCCTCGATCATGGCGCAAACCTCCCAGCGGACACCGGAGGCGCCGCGCCCGAGCGACAGGAGTTTCAGGGCCATCATGAGGCGGGTGGTCGGGATATCGAGCGGCTCCCCCACCCCGCAGCAATGGCTGAGGACGAGGTTGCGCTGAAGCGTTTCGGTATCGTCGGGCGCGATCCGGACGGAAGCGAGCTTTCCGAAGCCTGTGTTGACGCCGTAGACGGGCGTTTCGGCGCGGGCCGCGGTGCGCACGATTGCCGCCGCGGCTGTGACGGCGGGATGTGCAGCCGGATCGAGTGTGACCGGTGCGTGTCCTCGCCAGAGGGATTCGAGTGTGGCGAGCGTTGTTTCACCAGGATGAAGGACGACGCTCATTCACGGCCTCCGAAGATACGCTTGTGAAGCGGATTGATCCCGATGCCATAGGCAAGTTCGGCGGGTGTCTCCACGTCCCAGATCGCGAGATCGGCACGCTTGCCCGGGGCGATCACGCCGCAATCCGTGAGGCCAAGCGCACGGGCCGCGTGGCAGGTTGCGCCGGCGAGCGCTTCGGCAGGGGTCAGGCCGAATAGTGTCGAAGCCATGTTCATTGCCAGAAGGAGCGAACCCAGGGGGGAAGAGCCCGGGTTCCAGTCCGTCGCGACGGCCATGGGAACGCCCTCTGTGCGGAAGGCCGCGACGGGCGGCTGCCGCTTTTCGTGCAGCGTATAAAACGCGCCAGGAAGAAGAACGGCGACGGTGCCGGAACGGGCGAGGGTCGCGGCATCTTCGGCTGTCGCGTATTCGAGGTGGTCGGCGGACAGGGCCCCGTAGCGCGCGGCGAGCGCGGTGCCGCCCTGATGGGAAAGCTGTTCGGCGTGGAGTTTCACCGGCAAGCCAAGGGCTGCCGCCCTGTCGAAGACACGGGCGATCTGATCGGTGGAGAAGGCGATGCCCTCGCAGAAGCCGTCCACGGCGTCCACAAGCCCTTCGGCATGGGCCGCGTCGAGGGCGGGAATGCAGATCCCGTCGAGATAGCTGTCTGCGTCCATGCCTTTCGGAACAGCATGGGCGCCGAGAAAGCTGGTTTTGACCCGCAGGGGCCGCAGGTCGCCGATCCGGCGCGCGACGCGCAGCATCGTAAGCTCGATCTCGATATCGAGCCCGTAGCCAGATTTCACCTCGACCGCGCCCACACCTTCGGCGATCAACGCATCGGCGCGGCGGAGGGCGGCCTTGAGAAGTGCTTCTTCCCCTGCCCCGCGCGTGGCCTCAACCGTCGAGACGATGCCGCCGCCGGCGCGGGCGATTTCCTCGTAGCTTGCGCCTTCGAGCCGCATTTCGAATTCGCGAGCGCGGTGGCCACCGTGGACGAGATGGGTGTGGCAGTCGATCAGGGCCGGCGTGACCAGGCGGCCTTCGAGATCTTCGTGCGAGACGGTGCGGTGGGCCCCCGGCAACTCTGCCTCGGGACCAACCCAGAGGATGCGATCGCCGTCGAGGACGATTGCGCCATGCTCGATTAGAACGGTGCCGCCCCCGGCCATGGTGGCGACCGTCGCGTTTAAGATGACCGATGTCCCCGCCATTGCCAGCCCTTGATCCGAGAATGGGATATCCATAATAAGTATGTACATATTCTGTCAACGGGGATCCTTGATGCAGCACGTTCACGCCCGGCAGGCCCTTACCCCCGAGGGATGGGCCGAGGATGTCGCGATCACGATCGGTGAGGACGGGCGGATTGCCTCCGTCCGGCCCGGTGCCGCCCCGGATGGGCATGTGGCCGACCTTGTGCTTCCTGCCCCGGTAAATCTGCACAGCCACAGCTTTCAGCGGGCGATGTCCGGATTGACGGAAACACGGGGCACGGATCCGGAAGACAGTTTCTGGACATGGCGGCGGCTGATGTACCGGTTTCTCGAAGTGCTGACGCCCGAGCATGTCGAGGCGATTGCCGCGGAGGTGTTCATGGAGAGCCTCGAGGCGGGCTATGGGGCTATTGCGGAGTTTCATTACCTGCACCATGGCCCCGGTGGTATGCCCTATGCAGACGTAGGCGAAATGAGCGGGCGGATCGTTCGGGCGGCGGGAACTGCGGGGATCGCGCTGACGCTTTTGCCGGTCTACTACGCCCGCGGCGGGGCGGACGGGCGCGACCTTCAGGGAGGACAGCGTCGGTTTGGCACGGATGCGGACCGGTTCGCGGCCCTCATCGATGCGGCGCGGGTGCACCTTCATGCGGGTGATGGAGCGTATGTGCTGGGGGTAGCGCCCCATTCGCTGCGGGCGGCGGACCCGGCGGATCTTGGAAAGATAGCCGATCTCGTGCCGGGCGGGCCGGTTCACATCCATGTGGCAGAGCAAACCGCGGAAGTGGACGAGATCGTGGCCCATCTGGGGGCGCGGCCGGTGGAGTGGCTTTTGGGCAATGCAGAGATCGGCGCGCGGTGGTGCCTGATCCATGCGACGCACATGAGCGAGAAAGAGACGTCGGGGCTTGCGAAGAGCGGGGCCGTGTCGGGGCTTTGCCCGATCACGGAGGCCAATCTGGGCGACGGGATATTCAACGGAGCCGCGTTTCAGGACGCGGGCGGGCGATATGGCGTGGGATCGGATTCGAATGTTCACATCGCGCTCTTCGAGGAACTGGCGATGCTGGAATATTCCCAGCGACTGCACCGTCGCCGGCGCGCAGTGCTAGCAACCCCGGACCGGTCGACGGGACGGGTGCTGTTCGAGGCGGCGGCGGGTGGCGGGGCACAGGCCGCGGCCCGGGATGCGGGGGCGATCCGGGCCGGGGCGCAGGCGGATCTTCTGGGCCTTGGCACCGACAATGAATGGATCTGCGCGCGCAGCGGGGATGCGGCGCTCGACAGCCTGATCTTCGGCGGGCACGGGCGCGGATGTATCCGCGATGTGTGGAGCGGGGGCCGGCATGTCGTACAGGACGGCCGGCACATCGCGCGGGACCGGATCGTACCGGCCTTCCGCAAGGCTGTGGCCGCGCTCGCACAGGCGATCTGATGGCGGCGCGGCGGCTGAGCTGGAGGGACGTGCGTGACAGAATTCACGCGCAAATCCTCGCCGGGCGGTACGAGCCGGGAGACAAGCTTCCGCGCGACGCGGATATTGCCGAGGACCTGAATTGCGCCCGGGCGACGGTGCAACGCGCGATGCAGGATCTGTCCGACAGCGGGCTGATCGAGCGGCGGCGCAAGGGGGGCACGCATGTGCGGCGCGATCCGGTGGCGCGCGCGACGCTCGACATCCCGCTGACGCGCCGCGAGATCGAGGAAGCCGGCGGAACATATGGTTATCGGCTGATTTCCCGTACGCAGAGGGCGGCGCCCCGGGCAATTCGTCAGAGGATGGGATTGTCTGAAGCGGCGCGGCTTCTCCGGGTCGAAGCGCTGCACCTGTCGGACGGGCGCCCATTTCTTCTGGAGGATCGGTGGGTGAACCCCGAGGTGGCGCCCGAGATCCTGGAGGTTGATCTGGATGTAATCAGCGCCAATGAATGGCTGGTGCTGAACAAGCCATACACCCGGTTCGGGCTTGAGATCACGGCCGAGGCCGCGGATGCGCGGACGGCCGGGCACCTCGGGATCGGGGACGGAACGGCGATCCTGGTCGTGGAGCGGACGACATGGATCGACGACAGCCCGATCACCAGCGTCAGGGCGATGATGGCGCCGGGCTACAGGCTTCTAGCCGAAACCTGAGCGAAGGGGTCAGGCCTTGATCCGCGCCATCTTCGGATCGAAGAGCGGATCGAGCGTAACTTCCGCAGGCACACGGTCGGTCGCGACTTCAAGTTCGTAGCTGCCCGAGAGCACATAGTCGCGGGTGACGCCGTCGGCGTTCCGTACGTAGCCGAGGCCGATGCTCTTGCCGATGCTGTGCCCATAGCCGCCGGAACTGAGCCAGCCGCAGCGCACACCGTCGCGGTAGATCGTCTCGCGGCCCGAAAGGATGACATCGCCCGGCGCGGTGAAGGTGGCGAGCATCTTCGCCACCCCGTTTGCGCGCTGATCCTGCACGGCCTGGCGGCCGCGGAAATCGGTATTCGTGCCGAGTTTCACCGCCCAGCCGAGCCCCGCCTCGTCCGGCGTGTGATCGGGCCCGATATCGGAGCCCCAGGCGCGGTAGCCCTTTTCGAGCCGCAGGGTTTCGATCGCGCGGTAGCCCGCGTTCCTTAGCCCGTGGGGTGCACCCGCCGCATGCAGCGCATCGAATACCGTGACCGCATATTCCGTGGGCAGGTGAAGTTCCCACCCCAACTCGCCCACATAGGTGATCCGAAGCGCCATGACCGGGCACCCGGCGATCCCGATCCGGCGCATGGTGGCGAAGGGAAAGGCGGCGTGCGAGATATCCGCGCGCGTGACCGCAGCGAGGATATCGCGCGCCTTCGGGCCGAAGAGCGAGAGAACGGCATTTGCGGAGGTCACGTCGACGATTTGCGCGTTGAGCCCGTCGGGGATGTTGCGGCGGATCCAGTCGAAATCGTGCGTGGCGAAGCCGGTGCCGGTGACGATGTAATATTCATCGGGCGCGGTGCGCACGCAGGTCAGGTCGCATTCGATTCCGCCGCGATCGTTCAGCATCTGGGTATAGATGATCCGCCCCACGGGCACATTGACCCGGTTCGCGGCGATCCATCCCAGGGCCGCTTCGGCATCGGGCCCCTTGAGAATGAACTTGGCGAAGGACGTCTGGTCGAACAGAACCGCGCCTTCACGGGCGGCCTTGTGTTCGCGGCCCACGGGCCTGTGCCAGTTCGGGCGGTCGAAGGTATAGATATCGCGCGACTCCTCGCCTTCTTCCGCGAACCAGTTCGGGCGTTCCCAGCCGAGCTTTTCGCCGAAGACCGCGCCGGCCGCCTTCAGCCGGTCATAAAGCGGGGAGCGGCGGCAGGGCCGGCCGCTGTCATGTTCCTCGGACGGCCAGGCCATGGTGTAGTGCTTGGCATAGGCCTCAAGCGTACGGGTTCTGACCCAGTCGGTGTCGGTGTGCGGCCGCCCGAAGCGGCGGATGTCCACGGGCCAGAGATCATAAGGCGGCTCGCCCCGCGCCACCCATTCCGCGAGCGCCATGCCCGCGCCGCCGCCCGAGGCGATGCCGAAAGCATTGAACCCCGCGCCGATGAAGACACTGGCCATCTCGGGGGCTTCACCGAGGATGAAGTTGCCGTCGGGCGTGAAGCTTTCGGGGCCGTTCAGAAGCTGCTTGATCCCCGCCTCCTGCAAGGCCGGAACGCGGGGCATGGCCAGTTCGACGATCTGCTCGAAGTGATCGAAATTGGAGTCAAGAAGCTGGAATTCGAAGCGCTCCGGCAGCCCGCCCGCCGCCCAGGGGATCGGGTTCGGCTCATAGCCACCCATGACGAGGCCGCCCACTTCTTCTTTGTAATAGGTCAGGCGATCCGGGTCGCGGAGCGTCGGCAAGGTCGACGGAACGCCGAAGGGCTCGGTGATCATGTACTGGTGTTCGACCGACACGAGGGGGACCGTGACGCCGATCGTTGCGGCAAGATCGCGCGTCCACTGCCCCGCGCAAAGGACGAGCTTTTCGCAGGAGATATCGCCATGGGCCGTTTTCACACCGGTGAGGCGCCCCTGATCGGTGAGGATGCCCGTGACCGGGCACTCCTCGACAATTTGCGCGCCGCCAGACCGCGCGCCCCTCGCGAGCGCCTGGGTGATGTCGGAGGGGCTGGCCTGCCCGTCGGTCGGCAGGAAGGCCGCGCCGACGACATCGCCGATATCCATGAGCGGCCAGAGATCCTGCGCCTCCGCCGGTGTCAGAAGCTGCATGTCGAGGCCGAAACTGTGGGCCGTTGTCGCCTGCCGCTTCACTTCCGTCCAGCGTTCGGCATTGCAGGCGAGGCGCAGGCCGCCGTTCATCTTCCAGCCCGTCGCGAGGCCGGTTTCGGCCTCCAGCCGGTCGTAAAGCTCGATCGAATACCCCAGAAGCTGGGTGATGTTCGCGTTCGAGCGCAGTTGGCCGACGAGCCCCGCCGCGTGCCAGGTGGAGCCGGAGGTGAGCTTCGCCTTCTCGAGCAGAAGCACCTCCTGCCCCATGGCCGCGAGGTGATAGGCCGTTGAACAGCCGACGATGCCGCCGCCGATGACGATGATCTTCGATGAGGTGGGTAGAGACATGGCGCCCTCACGCATTGCGGAAATCGGAGAGCGTCGCCCTGAGCCGCGCGAGGTTTTCGGCGGTATAGGCGGCGTAATCGAAATCGAGCTCGGAATGGATCTCTGAGGTCATGGACCAAAGAGTTTCGCGCATCAACGAGATGCATTTCATGGCCTGGTAAGGACGCCAACGGGCCTCTGCCGGGGCGTCGAAATAGGTTTCGAGCATGGCGCGTTCCTGCGCTTCGGAAAGCCCGTTGTTTCCGGCAAGGCCCGCCAGGTCGAAAAGGGGCGAGTTGAAGCCGCCGTATTCCCAGTCGATGAGCCAGATCCGCGTACCGTCATCGATGAGGTTCGCCGCGAGCAGATCGTTGTGCCCGATGACAAGCTCGACCGGCCCCGTGGCGGCCTCGAGCGCATCGGCCTCTTTCATCAGGCCGGGCAATTCGCCGGCATGCGAGGTGCCGTCTTCGGCAAGCCGTCGGGCATAGGTGCGGACGACCTGGAAGGGCCAGAATGTCAGCACCGGGCCGCGAAGATGCTGGCCAAGCTCGCGGTGCGCGCGGCTTACGAGGCTGAGGATCCGGGGCAGGTTTGACGGGTCGCGGACGTCCTCCTCGGCATAGGTCTTGCCGTCGACGAAATCGAGAACAAGCACCCCAGGCTCGGCGTGGACAACCGCAGGAGAAATCCCTGCGGCCTCGGCCGCGCGACTTAGCGCCAGTTCGTTCCACCGCATGACACCGTGCTCGTCGATATCCGCCCCGAGGCGAACGACAAACCGGCGGTCGCCATCGCGGACGCTGAGGTTGATATTGGTGATGCCGCCGCCCAGAGGCGCGATCTCCTGCGGGTTATCGAAGCAGGGCAAGGCGGCGGTGCGTTCGATCGCGTCCATCATGCAAGTCCCAGGCGCTTGCGCTGGCCGTCGGCCAGCGCGTTGACGATGCGGTCGGCAATGATGGCGATGAAGGCCACCGAAAGGCCGGCGACGATGCCCTGGCCGGCATTGGCCTTGGTCAGGGCGATGTAAACCTCCTGCCCCAGATCCCGGGTGCCCACGAGGGCGGTGATCACGAGCATGGACAGCGCCAGCATGATCGTCTGGTTGAGGCCGAGAAGAAGCTGCGGCGTCGCGAGCGGCATCTTGATGCGCCACAGAAGCTGCCGCCGGGTGCAGCCCGCCATGCGCCCCGCTTCCAGCAGCTGTTCGGGCACCCCGCCGATCCCGTGGGCGGCGTAGCGCACGGCGGGGGCCAGCGCGTAGAGGATGACCGCGATCATGGCGCTGAAATCGCCGACGCGGAACAGCATCACGACCGGGATCAGGTAGACGAAGCTGGGCAGCGTCTGGAGCGTGTCCATCACCCCCAGGATCACGCATCCCGCCTTCGGGCTTTCGGCGGCCCAGATGCCGAGCGGGATGCCGATCAGGGTGGCAATCACGACCGAGACGCCGCAAAGGTAGATCGTGACCACGGCCTTACCCCAAAGCCCGCTTGCCGCGATGAAGGCGGCGAGGAGCGCGGCGAGCAGGCCAAGCTTCCAGCCCCCGACGCGCCAGGCGATGAGTCCCGTCACCGCGATACCCCAGGCCCAGGGGATGCCGGTGAAGAACTTCTTCACGGGTAGGAGGATCCAGGTCAGCACCGCCGTCTTGATGGCTTCGAACGTGTCGAAGAAATTGACGTTGATCCACTCGATAGCCGATGACCAGAAAGGCCCGGTGGTGACGGTCAGGGCGTCGGGGTAGCTTTGAAGGCCGGGCAGGAAGCGGCCGAGAATGAAGGTCGCCCCGATCACGAGGAGGACCGTCCCGGCCCAGGGATGCCGCTGAAGCGCGTTTCCCTCGGGCGCATGGCGCATCCCGCGATTGGCGAAGGCCTGGCTGGCGCGATCAAGCGCGATGGCCATGACGACGATCGCGAGCCCCGCCTCGATGCCGCCGCCGATGTCGAGCTTGCGGAGCGAGGCCAGCACGTCGAAGCCAAGCCCCCCTGCGCCGATCATCGAAGCAATGATCACCATGTTGAGGGTCAGCATGATCACCTGGTTGACCCCGACCATCAGCATCGGCGTGGCCGAGGGCACCAGAACCTTCCACATCATCTGGCGCCGGGTGCAGCCGGCCATGCGGCCCGCCTCGATCACCTCCGTCGGGACGCCCTGAAGCGCCACGATCGTGACCCGCACCATGGGGGGCGAGGCATAGATGATCGTGGCGACGAGCGCGGCGACCGGCCCGAAGCCGAACAGGATGAGGATCGGCACGAGATAGGCGAAGACCGGCACCGTCTGCATCAGATCGAGGATCGGGCGCAGCAGCGCATCGACCCAGGGCAACCGGTAGGCTGCGATCCCGAGGAGGAGCCCGCCGACCGCGCCGATCGGCACCGCGATCAGAACGGAGGCAAGCGTGATCATCGCGCTTTCCCACTGGCCGAAGATCGCAAGATAGAGAAAGCAGGCGCCGACGAGGGCCCCGAGCTTCCAGTCGCGGGCGTAATGGCCGATGGCCGCGGCAGAGACGATGACGGCGATCCAGCTTAGAGATGGCGCGATCTGGGTGGCCTGATCGCCGAGGCCGATCTGGAAGCCTTCGATGAGGAGGTTGCGAAGAACCTGATAGGGCCATTCGATAACAGCCGCGATGGCGCGGGTCAGGTCGCGGAAGGTGAAGAGGCCGAAATTGGCGTTGTTGACGAGCCAGTCGAGAAAGGCGCTGATCCGGTCCTCCAACGGAAGCTCCAACCCTTTCGGAAAACGGACAATCCAGCGCGCATCGAGAGCCTTGTAAAGCCCGAAGGACCATGTCGAGAGCGCCCAGGTGAGCGCGAAAAGCCCGAGCCAGAAGGCCGTATGCCGGTTCAGGGCCCGCGCCATCAGCGCCGCCCCACCAGAACGTCGATCACCGCCTGCCGCGTGATCTGGCCGATGGGTTCGCCGTCACGCATGACGCGGTGAGGCTCTGCGCTCGCTTCGACGCGGTCGGCGATCGTCTCGATCACCGCGTCATGGGGCACGTCGCCCGCGAAGGCGCCCTGCCCCAGCGGTTCGGTCAGAGAGCGTGCGCGGATCACCTTGGCGCGGCTGACGTGGCGGGTGAATTCGGCCACGTATTCGGTTGCCGGGTTGAGGACGAGTTCTTCGGGCGTCGCCACCTGCTCGATCACCCCGTCCTTCATCACCGCGATGCGGTCGGCCAGGCGGATCGCCTCGTCGAAATCGTGGGTGATGAAGATGATGGTCTTGTGAAGGATGCTTTGAAGGCGCAGGAACTCATCCTGCATCTCGCGCCGGATCAGCGGGTCGAGCGCCGAGAACGGTTCGTCGAGGAACCACAGTTCCGGTTCGACGGCAAGCGACCGGGCGATACCAACGCGCTGCTGCTGCCCGCCGGAGAGTTCGCGAGGGTAATAGTCTTCGCGCCCGCCGAGCCCGACGAGTTCGATCACCTCGCGCGCCCGGGCCTCGCGCCGGGCCTTGCCGACGCCCTGAACGTCGAGAGGAAAGGCCGCGTTTTCCAGCACCGTCAGATGCGGCAGAAGCGCGAATTGCTGAAACACCATGCCCATTTTCTTGCGGCGGATCTCGATCAGTTCGGCTTCGGAAGCGGCCAGAAGATCGTTGCCTTCGAAACGGATTTCGCCCGCCGTCGGCTCCACCAGGCGCGAAAGGCACCTGACGAGCGTCGACTTGCCCGAGCCGGACAGCCCCATGATGACGAAGATTTCGCCTTTCTGGATCTGGACGTCGGCCGCGCGCACCGCGCCGATCAGATTCGCGTTCGCGATATCCTCGGCGCTTGGTGCGGGGTTACCTTTCAGAAAGGTCTCGGCCTGTGGCCCGTAGAGCTTCCACACATTGCGGCAGTCGAGAATCACGGAACGGGTCATCCATCCCCCTGCGGCGTCCGGGGTGTCGTGGGAAAGGCGGTGGCCGAGAGGCGGGGGTGGTGCGCAGGGCCGGGCCCCGCGCACCGGGTTGCCGTGTGCCGGCCTATTTGCCGATCCAGCCCATCCAGGTGTCTTTGTTGGCGTCCATCCATGCAGCCACCGTATCTTCTACGGTTCCGCCATCAAGATCGACGGCGGCCACCATGGCGCCCATGTCGTCGTTCGAGATGGTGAAGGCTTCGATCGCCTTCGCTGCGCCGGGCCACTTTTCCGCTACGCCCGACCACGCGACCTTCCAGATCGGGCCGCGCGGCTTGCCGCAGTCATAGGCGGCACTCGGATTGATGCCGACCGAGGGATCGTTGTAGCATTCGGCGGAATATGGCGGAAATTCAACGAATTCGCCGTCATACTTCGAGGGCGCCCAATGGGGGGCGTAGACCCAGAGAACGATCGGGGCCTGCCGCTGATAAGCCGATTCAAGCTCTGCAAACAGCGCCGCGTCGGTGCCGGCATGGACGACTTCGAAATCCATCTCCAGCGCCTCGACCCGTTCATCGTCGAAGCCGCCCCAGGTGACCGGGCCGCCAAGATACCGGCCCATTGGCGCGGTTTCGGGTGTCGCGAATTCCTGGGCGCAATCGTTCAGGGCCTGCCAGTCGGGAAGGCCCGGGCAGACCTCCTTCATGTATGCCGGATACCACCATTCCTCGATCGCGTTCATGCCCGTGGAGCCGAGGTTCACGACAGTGCCAGTGGCCGTCGCCTCGTCCATCGCTTCGCGGCCCGTGGTTTCCCAGATTTCCATGGCAACGTGCAGATCGCCGGTCTTGAGGCCCGCGAACTGGGCGATGTAGTCGGCCTGGACGTACTCGACATTGTAGCCGGCCTCTTCCAGCACTTCGCCCATCAGCGTCGTGGTGATCAGCTGTCCCGTCCAGTCGTGCAAGGTCAGCTTGATCGGATCCGTCGATTCCTGCGCCAGTGCCGGGCTTGCCGCCAGCAGGGCCGCAGCCGCGAGGGAAATCCGTTTCATTCCATTACTCCCTGATTTGGCCGATGCTCTCTCGCTCCCGGATCGGGCGGGGCACCGGCAATAGTAAACATTCAACAACAATTCCGGGCTATATCAACAAAAAACAACATTATTGGGCGCCCTTTGTGGATTTCTAGCAGTTGTCCGCCCGGCATTTGATCATCCCGCCCGCACCGCATCGATATGGCCGTTGAACCCGGGAGAGTTCATAAGCGCCTTGCAGCGGTCGAAGCGCCCTGTGGCGTAGGCCCAGAAATCTTCCGCCGGGTTGCCGTTTGCGTGCTGAATGAGGCCCCAGAGTGTCCACAGAAGATCGCACATGGCCTTGTAGATCACCATGCGGCCAGTTTCGGCGGAGGTGGGCGCGCGACCGAAATAGGCTTCCATCATCTCAGCGTCCTGTTCGGCATTCATGCCGGCCTCGACCGACAGATCGCCGAGATCCCACAAGGGATCGTTCATGCCCGAATATTCCCAGTCGACGATCCACATCGTTTCGCCATCATCGAGGAAATTCTCGCACAAGGGATCACAGTGGCAGGGCGCAAGGGGCAAATCGGCCGCTGCCAGCACCTCGTTGATCGGCGCGGCGGCGGCGACGACATCATGATAGCCCTCCGGCAGGGTGGCATCCTTGGTGGAGAGCACACCAAGATAGTCTTCGATCATTTTGAAGAGTTCGAACCGGTATTCGAAGGTTTCACCGGAACAATGAAGCCTGGCGAAAGCTCGGCCGGCACGGGCGGGGGCACCGGCGCGCACGCTGAAATGATCGGGTGTCATGGTAACGATACCCGGGACCGTTTCGGTGATAAGAACGCCAGTCTTCGGTTCCGCAAGCACGACTTCCGGCGAAACCCCGGCCCGCGCGGCGGCCTTTGCGTTATGCGCCTCGATCGAACGGTCGATATATTCCTCCGTCCCCTCCCCCGGCAGACGCACGACGACGGAGCGTGCGCCCGCCTCGACCCGGAACACGAGGTTGGTCAGCCCGCCCAGCCGCGTGATCGCATCCGGCACGCCCAGATCCGAAAACCCCGGAGCGCGCCGCAGCGCTTCGATGACCTGCGTCTCGTGGTCCGCCATGGATTATCCTTTCAGTCTGTCATTGCCGGGGTCGTAAAGGGGGCCCTCGACCTGTGCGACCGGGTGACGTTCGCCGAACACCTCGAGATCGAAGGCGCTTTCGGCCCAGTGGGCGCGGTCGAGATAGCCGTGAACGATCGTCTGGCCCAGGGTGTGCCCGAATGCGGCCGAGGTAACGAGGGAGACGACCTGATCGCCGAGGAGGATCGTCTCGCCACCCGTGAGCGGCAGAGGCCGCCCGGTCGAGAAGGTGCAGAGTTTGCGGTGCACACCCTCATCGCGCTGCGTCTCAAGCGCGGCGCGGCCGATGAAATCGCCCTTGCTCTTGAAATGGACGCGGGCGCCAAGTCCGGCCTCAAACGGGGTGTAGTCGGGCGAGATATCCCCCGACCAGTAGAGATAGCCCTTCTCCATCCTGAGCCCGTCGATGGCGCGGTAGCCGACATTGGCGATGCCGTGGGCCGCGCCTGCCGCCCATAGTGTGTCGTAGACATGAAGGGCAAATTCGGTCGGCACATAGAGCTCGTAGCCGAGTTCGCCGACATATCCGATCCGGGCCACGCGGACAGGGGCCGCACCCACGACGATATCGCGCGCCTGCGCGAAGGGGATCGCCGCATTAGAGACATCGCTTTCCGAAGCCGCCGCAAGAACCTCGCGCGATTTCGGGCCGGCGAGGTTCAGAACCGCCCAGGCGCTTGTGACCTCGGTCAGATAGATATCCTGCGGCAAATGCCGGCGCACCCAGTCTGAATCGTGCACGCCGAAGCCCGCGCCGGTGACCATCAGGTAGTGATCGCTGCCGAGCCGGGTGAAGGTGACATCCGCCTCGATACCGCCGCGGTCGTTGCAGAGCTGGGTGTAGATGACGGAACCGACGGATCGGTCCATGTTCGAGACGGCGAGGCGTTGCAGCGCGTCTGCCGTCCCGCGCCCACGGATCTCGAATTTGGAGAAGCTCGTCTGGTCGATGAGCGCCACACGTTCCCGCACCGCGCGGTGTTCCTCGGCCGCGAAGGCCTTCCAGCCCGGGTTCAGAAAATCGAGCTGATCGACCGGTGGCACGCCTTCGGGCGCAAACCAGAGGGGGCGTTCCCAGCCATTCTTCGAGCCGTATATCGCGCCCTGCTCTTTCAGCCGGTGGTAAAGCGGCGAGAGGCGCAGAGCGCGTGCGCTTTCGGCCTCCTGACCCGGGTAGCGCATCTTGTAGTGATGCGCGTAATGCTCCACCGCACGCGGATACATGAAGGCGCGCGTCCCGTGATGCGGGCCGAAGCGGCGCACGTCGAGGGGCCACAGATCGAGCGATGGGCGGCCTTCGGTGATCCATTCCGCGATCATCTCGCCTGCCCCGCCACCGGCGGCGATGCCGTAGAGAAAACCGGTGGCGAGCATGAGGTTGTCGAAGTCAGGCTGCCAGCCGAGGACGAAATCGCCATCGGCGGAATAGGGGATCGGCCCGTTGATCACCTGCCGGATGCCGACCTCGCCGACAATCGGAGTGACCGCTGCCGCAAGTTCCGCAAGCGGGAGAAACCGATCTAGGTTTTCCGGCAGAAGCTGGCGCACGAACTGGCCGGGGATGCCGTTGTCGCCAAAGGGCAGCGTGCCCTCTTCGTACCCGCCCACGACAAGGCGCCCGCCGACATCGGGTTTGTAATAGACCAGACGCTCGGGATCGCGAAGTGTCGGCAGGTGGCCGATCTCCTCGCCCACCGACTCGGTCACGATATATTGGTGCTCAACGGCGCAGGCAGGAATGCGCAAGCCCAGTTTCGCGCCGATTTCACGGCTCCACATGCCGCTGGCGAGGATGACCGTATCTGCCTCCCAAAGCCCTTCGGTGGTTTCAACTCCGGTCACGCGCCGCCCGGAGAGGGTGAACCCCGTGACCTCGACCTGCTGGCGGATATCGGCCCCCTGCCGCCGTGCGGCACTCGCCACCGCCTGGCAGAGCGAGGCGGGATCGACATAGCCATCGGACGGGATGAAGGCCGCGCCGTGGAGCCCGGTTTCGTCGATGAGCGGGAACAGCTCTTTCGCCTCGGAGGGCGAAATGATCTGCATCTCGAGCCCGAAGCTGCGGGCCATCGTGGCGAGGCGCTTGGCCTCGAGCAACCGGTCTTTCGTGGCCGCGAGCCGGAGCGAGCCGGTTTTCTTCCAGTCGAATTGCAGCCCGTCCTCGTCCTGCAGCCGGTCATACATCTCGACCGATTTCTGAAGCATCCGGGTGGTGTTGCGAGACGATCGGAGCTGACCCACCAGGCCGGCGGCGTGCCATGTCGCGCCCTCGGTCAGACCCGCGCGTTCCAGAAGCACCACATCCGATTCCCCGCGACGCGACAGGTGATAAGCGATGGAACATCCGATAATGCCGCCGCCGATGATCAGATGTTTTGCTGCCTGCCGCGTCATGCCCCCCCGCGAAGCGACTGAATTTCGCGGCAGCCTACCATCGCCTCGCAGCAGAACAACATTTTTGTTGATTTCTGTTGGTTTTGAGCAGTGCTTTGGTGATATATGACTAAGTTGAGACGAATGGATCGCAACAGGATGTCATCGAAATACAGAGCGGAGATCCTGCGCACCGTCGATATGCGCGGCACCGTTTCGGTGCAGGAGCTGTCGCGGCTTCTTGGCGTTTCGGGCCAGACGATCCGACGGGTCACACGCCCCATGGCCGAACAGGGCGAGTTGAGCAAGGTGCACGGCGCGCTCGTTTCGAACAAGACGGCCTCGGATCCGCCCTTCCTGTCGCGGATGAGCGCCAACCGTGAGGCCAAGGTCGCCATCGCGCGGGAGGTGGCGTCGATCATCGAGGATGGCGACAGCGTGGCGATCGACACCGGATCGACCTCGGCCTTCATCGCGCAGGCCCTGCGGGCGCGGCGCAACCTGACGGTTGTGACGAATTCGGCCTTCGTGGCCAGCACGCTTGCGATGGTGCCCGGCAACAATGTGTCGATGGCCGGAACGCAGTTGCGCGATCACGATGGAGCGGCCTTCGACCGGTCCTCCTTCGAGGTGATCGAGCGGATGCAGGTGGATTACGTGGTTCTGAGCGCGTCGATGGTGGATGCGCGGAAGAGTTTTCTCGTGCACGAGCAGTGCGAGGTCGATGTGGCGACCGCGATGCTTTCCCACGCCGCGCGAGCGATCATGGCCGTCGATCACTCCAAATTCCTGCCGCAGGAGCGGAAGCCGGCGCTGCGCCAGCCCGCGCTGAAGCCGGGCGACTACCTTGTGACTGACCGGGCACCCCCGCCCGAGTTCCGCGAGAGCCTTGCCGCGCTTGAGATCCGCATCGCGAGCTAACCCCGTCAACGGGTTTCGAGAAGCCCGCCGTCGACTGGAATGATCTGCCCGGTGATCCAGCCGCTGTCGCGGCCGAGGAGAAATGCGACGAGGGCGGCGATATCCTCGGGCATTCCCCAGCGGGAAATGGGATAGCGCTGGATCACCGCCGTCAGCAGCGCCTCGACTTCCGCGTCGGTATCCGCGCGGGCGCGGAACTGGGATTCGGACAGGGGCGTCCGCACGGCGCCAGGGGCAACCGCATTCACGCGGATGCCCCGACTTGCGTAATCCGCCGCGATCTGGCGGGTCAGCGCCGCCACGGCGCCCTTCGAGGCGGAATAGGCTGCAACGCCTTTCATGCCGCTCAGGGCAACCGTCGATGCGGTGAAGACAAGCGATCCCCCACCGCTTTCGATCAGGTAAGGAAGGGTGGCACGCGCAGTCAGGAAGGCCCCAGTGGCGTTGACAGCCATGGCGCGGTTCCAATCGTCGAGGGAGAGTGAGAGAAGATCGCCCTCGACCATGATTCCGGCATTCGCGGCGACGGCGTTGAGATGGCCTGTTTCGGCAAGTGCGCCGGCAACTGTATCGCGCACCGAGGTCTCACAGGAAATATCCATCCGGAAGGCAAGGGCCGAGCCACCTGCCTCTTCGATCTCGCCGGCGATCGATTGCGCGCCGTCGAGATCGATGTCGGTGCAGATCACCCTTGCGCCGCCTGCGCCCAGGCGGTGTGCAATGGCCCGCCCGATGCCCGACCCCGCGCCCGTTACGAGCGCCACCTGCGCGTCTGGGGAAGCCGGGTGGACGGGCATCGATCAGGCCGGATCGGGCGCGAAGATCTGGGGATAGAGCGCGCGCATTGCCTCGTCGTCGAACGCGACCTTGAAGGCGTGCGATTTGGCAAGCGCCTGGGCGCGTTCCGCCGCAGGGCGCGCGTCGATCTCACACATCAATCGATCGATGTTGGGATAGCTTTCCATGATCCGGTCGTCGCCCAGCATGTAGGACAGGCGAGAGGCCCAGCCCCAAACCGACATATCCACGATCGTGTAGGTATCGCCCAACATGTAAGGGGCTGCGGAGAGCCTGTCTTCCAGAATCTGCCAGTGGCGACGGGCCTCGAAATCATAGCGCTTGAGCGCATAGGGCACCTTTTCTGGCGCGAAGTTGCGGAAATGGACGGCCTGGCCCGAGAACGGGCCGACGCCGGAGGCCACGAACATAAGCCAGGAGAGCAGTTCACCGCGCCGGCCCGGGCCCTCGGGCGGAAGGAACCGGCCCGTCTTTTCGGCGAGGTAGAGAAGGATCGCGTTGCTGTCGAAGACCGTTGCCTCACCGTCGGTGATCACCGGCACCTTGCCATTGGGATTGATTGCGCGGAAGGCCGGGGCGTGCTGCTGGCCGCGGCGGGTGTCGATGGGAACGGGATCGTAAGCAAGCCCGGCCTCTTCCAGAAAGAGAGCGATCTTCATCGGGTTCGGCGCGGCGTTGTAATAGAATGTGATCATGGTGTTTCCGGATGATGCGGCGGGTTGCCTGTGGCGGAGGGATGTGCCCACTGTGCGCAAAGCGAACCTTTGTGCGAGCGAGTGTCCGCCGATGGCCCCGATCCTGTCAATCCCCGCACCGGGCCGCATCCGATGAGGATCGGGCTTCTGGTGAATCCCATTGCCGGGCTGGGCGGCGCGGTGGGGCTGAAAGGGACGGACGGGCCTGGCACCGTGGCGGAGGCGCTGGCGCGCGGGGCTGAGCCACATGCGGGAGAGCGCACACGACGCGCCTTCGAAAGGCTCGCGTCACGGGTGCCTGGAACGGTCGTTCACGCGGCGGCGGGCGCACTCGGGGCGGAGTGGCTCAATGGGCTCGACCTCGATGTGAGGCCCGTGCCGACCGGCGCACCGACCGGCACCGCGCGGGATACACGGCGCGCGGCGGAGGCGCTGGCGGACGCCAATCTCATCGTGTTCAGCGGTGGCGATGGAACAGCGCGGGATGTCACCGGCTGCCTCGGGCCGCACAACGGAGTGCTGGGGATCCCCTGCGGGGTGAAGATGCATTCGGGTGTTTTCGCGATCTCGCCGGAAGCCGCCGGGGCACTTCTGGCCGATCTGGTGACCGCGCCCGACAGGATCGGCTGGGATGACGCTGCCGAGGTGATGGATATCGACGAGGAGACGCTACGCAAGGGCCGGCTGGCGCCCCGCCTCTTCGGCCATGCGCGGGTGCCGGTGGCACGGCGGTTCATGCAGGCGTCGAAAGGCGGGCCGGCAACACCTGCGGCGGATGCGCTTGCCGGTGCCGCGCGGGATGTCGTCGATGGCATGGAGCCAGGCGTTCTTTATGTGATCGGCCCGGGGACGAGCGCGGGGGCGGTGCTGACCGCGCTTGGCGAGGCCCCGACGCTACTGGGAATCGATGCCGTGCGCGACGGGCATGTCGTTGCCCGGGATGCGAACGCCGCCACGCTCGAGGAATTGGCTGCTACAGGACCAGTGCGGATCGTTCTTGGTGTCACCGGCCAGCAGGGGTTTCTTCTGGGCCGCGGCAACCAGCAGATCAGCCCGGCACTGATCGCACATGCGGGGCGCGACGACCTTATCGTGCTTGCGACAGAGGACAAGCTGGCCGCCCTCGCCCAGCCCTGCCTCTGGGTCGACACGGGCGACCCAAAACTCGACGAACAGCTTGCAGGGTATCTTCGCGTCAAGACCGGGCGCGGCCGTGAAACGATGATGCGCATCGGCGCGAGTTGAAACGCATTGTGCGATATGCGAACTTTTGTGCAACAATGACAAGACACCACGGATTCGACAGGGAGCACTGATATGGCAGGCGACAGACGTGCCCATCCTTGGATGGCAAATTCGGCCCCCGGTGTGCTGGAGGCGATGCTGGCGGAGATCGGTGCGGGATCGGTCGGCGAGGTGTTCGAGCAGATCCCGAAGGATCATCTCCGGACCACGCCCCTCGATCTGCCACCGGCCCTGACCTCGGAGATCGAACTCCGCCGGGATCTAGTGAGCAAGCTGAAGAAGAACGAAAGCTGCGAGGACAATCTATCCTTCCTCGGGGCCGGCGTCTGGCAGCATCATGTGCCGGCGATCGTCGACGAGATCGTCGGCCGTACCGAATTCGCCACGAATGTCTGGGGCAGCTATCAGTCGGATCACGGCCGAAACCAGGCGTGGTTTGAATTCAACTCTCAGCTTGGGGCGCTCCTGAATCTCGATGTGGTGCAGTTGCCGGTCTATTCCTGGGGTTGCGCGATCGGGCATGCAATGCGCATGGCGGCACGGATCACGGGGCGGTCGAAGGTGCTTGTCCCCGTTCTATCCGATCCCGAACGGCTGAGCGTGATCCGCACATATTGCCAGCCCTTGGAAATGGAGGGGCATATCGAGGTGGTGACGGTTGCTGCCGATCCGACGTCCGGGCGGCTTGACCTCGGGGATCTTGCCCAGAAGCTTGGCGATGATGTTGCCGCGGTCTATTTCGAGAACCCGGCCTATCTCGGCACCATCGAGACGGGGGCGGCAGAGATCGCGCGGCTTGCCCGGTCCGCGGGCGCCGAAACCATCGTGGGCGTCGATCCTGCGAGCCTCGGCGTCCTGAAGGCACCGGGCGATTATGGCGCGGATATCGTGACGGGGCCCGTCCAGCCCCTCGGCGTGCACATGCATTGCGGGGGCGGAGCCGGCGGGTTCATCGCCTCGCGGGACGAGGAACGCTACGTCCGGGCCTATAACGGGTTTCTTGTCTCGATCGTAGAGACGCAGAAGCCCGGGCAATTGGGGTTCGGCCTCGCCTGCCCGCATCAGAACTCCTACGGGATGCGGGAGAACGGGAACGACTGGACCGGGAATTCCACCTATCTCTGGGCCATTGCCGGGGCGGTTTACATGAGCCTTCTGGGGCCCGAGGGGTTCCGCGAACTCGGGCAGTTGATCGTGTCCCGCGCGTGCTATGCCGCGACGCTTCTGTCGGAGGTGCCGGGGGCGCGCATCGTCTGGCCGGAGACGACGTTCAAGGAATTCGTCGTCAACTTCGACGACACCGGCAAGACCGTTGCAGAGATCAACGACGCCCTGCGCGCGCACGGCATCTTCGGAGGCAAGGATATTTCCGATGAGGCGGGCGGGCTAGGCCAATCCGCGCTCTACTGCGTGACCGAAGTGCACACCGCCGCCGATATCCGGCGGCTTACTGACACGCTGAAGGAGGTGCTGTCATGACCCGCCTGCCCGACTTCCACGCCGCATCCTGGGACGAACCGTTGGTGATGGAGCTTGGCCGCCCCGGCGGACGGGGCCAGCATTTCCCGGCACCCGAGGACGAGGTGGCTGCTGCGGTCGGATCAGATCTGATTCCGGCGGCGATGGCACGAACGGATCGTCCGGAGCTTCCGGAAATCACCGAATTCGAGGTGCAGCGGCATTACCTGCACCTGAGCCAGATGACGCTAGGCATGATGGGGGTCAGCCTCTTCGGCACGTGCACGATGAAGTACAACTCGAAGACTGCGGAATTCGCGACGCTTCGGCCCGAGCTTGCCACCGTACATCCATATCAGCATCCTGACACGCTTCAGGGCGTGCTCGAGATCATCCACGACATGGACGGCATGCTGAGATCGCTGTCGGGCATGGACCAGTTCATCTTCCAGGCCGGTGGCGGCGCCAATGCGGCCTATACGATGGCTTGTGTGGCGCGGGCTTATTGGGCCGATCGCGGGATGCTGGGCCAGCGAACGGAGATGGTGACGAGCGTGCAGGCCCATCCCTGCAACCCCGCGACGGCCGCGGCGGCGGGGTTCAAGGTTGTGAACCTACCGCTTGAAGAGAACGGCTATCCCTCGCTCGAGGCCCTGAAGGCCGCGGTCAGCGACAAGACCGCGCTTCTGATGATCAACAACCCCGACGACATGGGGATCTACAATCCCGAGATCAAAGAATGGGTCAGGATTGCGAAGGAGGCCGGCGCTCTTTGTTTCTACGATCATGCGAATTTCAACGGGGTGATGGGGAAGCTGTCGGCCCGGGAGCTTGGCTTCGACGCCTGTATGTTCATGCTGCACAAGACCTTCGGCGCGCCGAAAGCCGGCGGCGGTCCCGCCGTGGGGGCGTTCGGCTGCACCGAGGATCTGGCCGAATATCTGCCGACCCCCGTGGTGGTGAAATCGGGCGACCGCTACGCGCTTGACGAGGAGCGCCCGAAATCCATGGGCAAGATCCGCGAGTATTGGGGCAACGTCCCGCAAGTCGTGAAGGCCTATGCCTGGACGCGCGCCATGGGGGCCGAGGGGATCGCGCTTGGGGCAGATATCTCGGTCGTCGCCAACAATTACATGGACAAGCGGTTGTCTGAGATCCCTGGACTTGCAATCTCGAACCCCGACGTCTCGAAGCGGCGAATGGAGATGACGCGCTGGTCGCTTGGGCCCATTGCCGAGGAAACCGGTTGCGGGACGGTCGATTTCGCGAACCGCATGGCCGATTACGGGATCGACCCCTGGTGGATGAGCCATGAGCCGTGGATCGTGGCAGAGCCTTTCACCCCCGAGGCGGGCGAACTTTGGTCGAAGGAGGATATCGACCTCTGGATCGATGTCGTCGCCAAGATCTGTGAGGAGGCACGGGCCGATCCCGAGCTCGTCAAGACCGCCCCGCACAATCAGGCGATTGCCCAGGTGAAGGGCGACGCTTTCGAGGATCCGGCGAAATGGGCGATGACCTGGCGGGCCTGGAAGCGAAAGCACAGCGATGCCGAAGGCGCGCGCGGCGTCGCCTGAGCCATGGGCCGGGCGGCTGACCGATCAGTCGTAGAGGAGCGACAGGCCCTTGAGGCCGACCGGCGACGGCCGCCCGAGCGCAAGCGCTGCGGCGACCGTTGCCGTCATCGGACCGGCGGAGAAACCGACCCAGGGAAAGAGCGCATGGATAACGCCCGGCGCGTTCGGATCTTCGCCGAGGATGGGTCGCCAGTCGGGTGTGCCGTTCACCCAGGCCGTCCAGCTGCGGAGCGCCCGCGAAGCGGCGATTGCGGGCACCACTCCCGCCGCCATGCCCATGTTGCCGGAAAGGCTTTTCGGATCGGTGACGAGAACGCCGTTCCCGCGTTCACGGGCGGGCCATCCGCCGCCGATCACGCAGCCACCGTTTGCGAGTTGCTTGAGGCTGAGCTTGCCGGCGGCGGAATAGACGAGATGGGGGATGAAGGCCGCGACCGGTTCGGTCACTGTCACCTGAAGGGGAAAGCCGTCGATGTCGAGATGGGTGCCGAGCATCGCGCCGATCCGCCCGGCGAAGGCGCCGGCGGCGTTGACGATGCGGCCGGTTCGGACCGCACCGCGTGGCGTCTCGACGACATAGGCCCCTGTCTGACGTGCGATTCCGGTCACGCGCGTATGCGTCACGATCCGCGCCCCGGCCTCCGCCGCGCTGCCTGCCAGATGCGGGGTGACCTGAAGGGGGTTGGCCTTGCCTTCGAGCGGGCAGAACCCGCCGCCGATGGCATCGGACGACAGGTAGGGCGCGAGGCGCAGAAGGTCGTCGCGGCCAAGGATCCGGGTTTCGATCCCGGCTTCTGCCTCGATCACGCTCTTGGCGCGGATATGGGCCATCTGCGCTTCGGTGCGGGCCGCGATCAGCCCGCCTGCGAGGGTCACGCCCAGATCGGCCCAAAGCTCGCCCGGCAGATCCTGCCAGAGCGCGAGCGACGTCTTCAAAAACCGAAGGCAAGGCGTGTAGGCCCGCGCCCAGTCTTCACCGTAGCTGACGAATTCGGGATACTGGATCTGCAGGTGGATCGAGCCGGCATTCGCGCCGGACGCCTCGGCCCCGAGATCACCCGCCTCGATCAGCAGCACATCCGCCCCTTCGCGCGCCAGAAGGCGTGCCGTCATCAGCCCGACGATCCCGCCGCCGATGATGACGATATCCGCGTTTTCCTGCATCATCCCGCTCGGGCCGCCCCGAATGAAAGGACCCTGCCATGAATGCCCCGCTTTCCGGAAGCTATACGGTGACCATCACGCCCTTCACGCCCGGCGGCGAGAGGGTCGATTACGAGGCATGGAAAGGCTTTCTCGACTGGCAGGTCGCATGTGGCGTGCCGGGCATCATCATCCTCGGGACGACGGGCGAGTTCCTGACGCTGACCGACGCGGAACGAAGCGCATTCGTGGAGCACACCGTTGGCCTTGTGAACGGGCGCATGAAAGTGCTCGTGGGCACGATGAACGCCTATACGCCGAATGCGGTGCGGTATTCCGTCGAGGCGGAGGCGCTTGGGGCAGACGGGTTGATGATCATCCCGCCCTATTACTACACGCCCACCGAGGACGAGATCTTCAACTACTACAAGGCGATCTGCGAGGCCTGCGGGCTTCCGATCATGCTCTACAACAACCCGTTCACCTCGAACGTGGACATGCCGGCGAAACTCGTGGGTCGTCTGACGAAGAGTTTCGAACAGATCCGTTACATCAAGGAAGCCTCGCAACGCATTGAACGTGTGCATGATATCATCGTTGAATCCGACGGGCTGATGAATGTCTGGGCCGGGCAGCGGGTGCTTGAATCCTACAAGATGGGGGCGAAGGGCTATGTGAACCCTTATGGCAACTACATCCCCCGGGCCTCGGTGAAGTTCGTGGAATGGGCCGAGCAGGGCCGGTGGGACGATGTCTGGGCGGTGCAGTCGATCATTGCGAAATTCGACGCGATCATCACCGAGGGGCATCCGCTTTACGGGCATCAGTGCTATTCGAAGGCGCTGGCGGCGGCGGCGGGGTATCCGGTGGGCGATGTGCGCCCGCCGATCACGACATTCGAGAGCCTTGGCGTGGAAGGGCGAGAACGGGTGGCGCGGATGGTGCCGTTGATGGAGGAACTCGACCGGGTGGTCGATCACATCGAGGCCAGCCGGGCAGCCGCCGAATAGGCTCATCGGATGTAGGCCGCGCCGTTCACGTCGATCGTCGCGCCCGATAGATGCCGTGCGCGGCCCTCGGCGAGAAAGACGCAAATCTCTCCGATATCGGAGGGCGGCACCCATTCTCCCATAGGAAGGGTGGCGGTCACGGCCTCTTCGCCCCCCACGATCGCGGCGCTGTCGACGGACATCTGGGTGCGGACGACACCCGGGGCGATGACATAGGCGAGAATACCCTGATGGGCGTGGTTGCGGGCCACGGTTTTCGTGGCTGCCGTAATCGCGGCCTTCGAGGCGGCATAGGCGATGGCGCGCGGGTTCGCGGTACCGCGCGTGGCCGCCCAGCTTCCGATCCCGATAACCGATCCGGCCCGACCGGCATCGAGCCAGGCGTTGACCGCATGCCGCAGAAGGCGGGCCGGGGCGTAGACGTTGACCGTCATCGTTTCCTGCCAGACCGCATCCCATTCCTCGATCGGGTCGGGAATGCCGCCCGATTGGCGCATCATGCCCGCGTTGTTGATCAGAACGTCGACGGCGCCACCGAGCGCATCGGAGGCTTCCGCCCAGAACCTGTCGACCGCCGCCATATCGTGAAAATCGGCACTCAGAAGCGTGGCCTGCCCAGGCGCGGCCCCTTCCACCGCAGCCTCGGCCCCTTCCCTGTCGCCCCCGTAATGCGAGACGATCCGCGCTCCGTTTTCGATCAGTGCCGACGCGATGGCGGCACCGATGCCTTTCGACGCGCCGGTGACCACGACCGTTTTGTCCGAAAGAGGCCTCATGGCGCTAGCTCCTCGTCACGAAGGGTTTGCTTTGCAGGGCGGGATTGCAGCGGGCATAGGGCGCGGGAAGCGTGATCTCTTCGCCAAGCGCCAGTGCGGCGCGCCAGGCCCAGCGGGGATCCCAGAGCATCCCGCGGGCGAGCGCCACGAGATCGGCCTGCCCCGTCGCGAGGATGGTTTCGGCCTGCACCGGATCGGTGATCTGGCCCACCGCCATGGTTGCGATTTCCGCCTCGTGGCGGATGCGCTCCGAGAAGCCCACCTGGTAGCCGGGGCCGACCTTGATCGCCTGCCGCTGATCGAGCCCGCCGCTTGTGACGTCGACCACATCGCATCCAATCGCCTTCAGTTCACGGCAGAACATGATCGATTGTTCGAGATCCCAGGCTCCGTCGATCCAGTCCGTTGCCGAAAGCCGGACGAAGAGAGGCTTGTCCTCCGGGAAGACCGCCCGCACCGCTTCGACCACTTCAAGGGGGTAGCGCATGCGGTTCACGGCGTTTCCGCCATAGGCGTCGTTGCGCTGGTTGGTGATCGGCGACAGGAACTGGTGCAGGAGATAACCGTGGGCCACGTGAACCTCCACCAGATCGAACCCCGCACGATCCGCGCGGCGTGCCGCCTCGGCGAAGGCCGCCTTGACGCGTTCCAGTGCCGCGGCATCCATCTCGCGAGGTTCCGGCCACCCGTCGAGATAGGGCACGGGCGAGGCGGATTCGGTTTGCCAGCCACCCTGCCCCTCGATCAGACCGCCACCCTCCCAGGGGGCGACGGTGCTGCCCTTCCGGCCGGAATGGCTGAGCTGGATGCCGATTTTCGCCGGCCCCACCGTGCGCATGAAACCCACGATCTGCGCAAATGCCGCCTCGGTCGCAGCGTCGTAAAGCCCCGTGCAGCCCTGCGTGATCCTCCCATCGGGCTCAACCCCCGTCGCCTCGACAAAAATGAGCCCCGCGCCCCCCATGGCCATCTGCCCCAGATGCGCGATGTGCCAGTCGCCCGGCACGCTGTCCACCGCCGAATACTGGCACATGGGCGAGACGGCGATGCGGTTCGGAATCGAGACGCCGCGGATTTCGAACGGGGTGAACATCGTGCTCGGCATCTGCCCTCACATTCCGATTGAACCGCGAAAGTCGTGCGGTATAGTAACTTTTGTGCGGATTATGAACACGGCCCCCGCAGGCTGACAAGTGGAAAGGACCTCAGGATGACCCAGCTGGATGTGGCCGCAAGCACTTTTCCATTCCTCTATTCCCATGATGGGCTTCAGGCGCTGAAGCATCTGAAATCCCTGGGGTACGACACTTACGAGATGATGATCTTTCCGCCCCATTGCTGGCCGCGGGAGATGTCGGTCGCGCAGCGGAAGGAATACAAGACCTGGCTGAACGGCGAAGGCGGGAAGATCACTTCGTTCTGCTATCCGCTTCTCGACAACAACCCCAACGGGGTGGACCGCCTGATGCGCGCCTACACGCTCGACCGTTACCGCGAGGCGATCGACCTCGCTGCCGAGTGGGAATGCCCCTATGTCGTCGCGATCCCCGGCCCGGTGAACAGCCTCATCAACCCGCCGTACCAGTGGATGCTCGGATGGTTCGTCGAAGGGATGAAGCAGCTGGTTGATTACTCGAAGGGCACCGGCGTGCAGCTTCTGCTCGAAAACGTGCCCTTCACCTACCTACCGACGGCGCAGGACATGAAGGACACCGCCGCGCTGATCGGGCCGGAGGTGGGCATCAATTTCGACGTCTGTAACAGCGCTTTCATCAAGGAAGATCCTGCCGAGGCGATCCGGATGCTCGGGGATCTGGTGAAGAATGTGCATATCTCCGATTCCGGCTATGACGAGTTCCTGCATGCACGCCTTGGCACCGGCGTCGTCGATCCGGGGCCGACCGCGGCCGCGCTGAACGACATCGGGTATTCCGGTGTCACCGTTCTTGAAATCATCGCTGACGCGCTGCAGCCCGGCGCCGACCCCGATGGCGACATCCGCGCAAGTCACGAGATCCTTGCGAAGCACGGCTGGGCGCCGCGCGGCTAGGCAAGCCCCGCTTCGACGGGCAGCACGGCGCCCGTCATCGCACCAGAGGCATCCGACGCGAGGAAATGCGCGACCCGGGCGACGTCTTCCGCGGTGGCCATCCTTCCCAGGGCCGTCTCCTCGGCCAGGGCGGCAAGCGCCTCTTCCGGTGCAGGGCCGCCCGTGGCGTGGCGCGTTCGCACGCGGCCAACGAGTGCCTCGGTGGCGACGGGGCCCGGGGCGATCGCGTTCACGCGGATGCCCCGCCGGCCGAGATCCAGCGCCGCCGCCCGCGCCACGCCGATCACCGCGTGTTTCGAGGCGGTGTAGAGCACCTGTTTCGGGTGTGCCCGAAAGCCGTTGATCGACGCCATGAGGATCGCCGAGGCGTGGGATGAGCGTGCCAGCGCCCTGGTGAATGCACCAAGCGTCTGGGCCACGGCCCAGACATTCAGCGTCATCACCCTCTCCCATTCGGCCCGGTCGAGGCTGTCAACGCCGCGCCAGGGCGGGACGGTTCCGGCATTCGCCACGAGGATATCCAGCGTTTGCACTTCGCCGGAGAGCCGCGCCAGACGATCCTCCGCATCTACAGCGCAGAGATCGAGAGCCACGCCGCGCCACGCGCCCGGCAGATCCTCGAGCGCGTCAGGCAGATCGATCACGAGGATCTCCGCGCCCGAGGCCGCAAGACGCTCGCCAATCGCGCGCCCCAGGCCCCGGCCCCCACCGGTGATCAGCGCCCGCCGCCCGCTCAGGTCTTGCGCGAAGGACATGTTGCGTGGCCTCCTTCTTCACCGTAGTAGTTTCAGTATTCTCGCACTTTTGTGCGTTATGCGAACCAGCGCAAGCGAAAGGTGGCCGGGTGAGCGATCCCAATCCCCTGAACGTCCAGATCCTGGGAGCAGGGTCGATCGGCTGTGCCTTCGCCGCGGTGTTTCGGGATGCGGGCGCGTCGGTCTGTCTTGTGGAGCCGGATGCCGAGGCGCGCAACTTGACAGAGCCCCGTGTCGAGGCGCAGGCCGAGGCGATCCAATTAGCCGGGCTCACGCGTGGCGGTGGCGGCATGCTCGAGCTCCGCGCCGCCGTTGAAGATGACGTCGCCCACGCTGATCTCGTGCTCGAATGCGGGCCCGAACAGCGAGAGATCAAGGCCGCGATCTTCGCGGATCTGCTGACCCGTGCTGCGCCGGATGCCGTGCTCGCCTCCGCCTCCTCGGCCATACCGATGTCGAAAGTTGTTCCCGATCCTTCGCAGCAGCGCCGCTGCCTCGTGGCGCATCCGGCCAATCCGCCCTCCGTGTTGCGCGTGATCGAACTGACGCCCTGCGACGGAACAAGCGAGGCAACGACCCGGCGCGCCCGCACCATTTTCGAAGGGGCGGGTTTTTCGGCGGTCACGCTGCACCGCGAAATCGAGGGGTTCATCATGAACCGGCTGCAGGGGGCCGTGCTGCGCGAGGCCTATCGCCTCGTTGATGACGGTATCACTACAGCGACGGATATCGATACGGTGATGCGCCTGTCGCTGGGGCCGAGATGGGCGTTCTCGGGGCCCTTCGAAACGGCGGAGCTGAACACACCGGGCGGCATCGCCGCCCATGCCGCGCGCCTTGGCCCGGCCTACAAGCGGATGGGGG
Organism: Ovoidimarina sediminis; assembly: GCF_032586175.1. NCBI lineage: Bacteria > Pseudomonadati > Pseudomonadota > Alphaproteobacteria > Rhodobacterales > Roseobacteraceae > Ovoidimarina > Ovoidimarina sediminis. The sequence goes on along the minus strand of NZ_JAWHTE010000009.1, from coordinate 140,558 downwards.
AAGCGCGGGGCGAAAGCGTGGATTGGCACCCAGATCTGCTGGCCCAGGTCGAGCGGGAGCGGCGCAAGGCCCTTCCCGCCGACCAGATCCCCGCGCGGGCCAAATGGCGGACACAGGCGGTCGCGCGCCTAATTGCACAGCGCGACAGGATTGCGCGGGGCGAGGATGACTGAGGTTACATTCAGCTTCGACGGCAACCCCGTGCGCGCCGAGGCCGGCCATTCGCTTGCCGCCGCGCTGACGGCCGCGGGATACCGCGCCTTCCGTAGATCACACCGTGACAGCGCACGAGGCCTCTTCTGCGGTATGGGGGTGTGCCAGGACTGTCTGCTCACGGTTGACAAAACACCTAACCGCCGCGCCTGCATGACGAAGGTCGCGGACGGGATGCGCGTTGAGACGCAAGTGCCCTTCCCTGCGCTGGATCCGAAGGCGGCACGCCCGGAGGTGCCCGAGGCACGCCGTCTCGCGCCCGATGTCCTCGTGATCGGTGGGGGCGCCGGAGGGCTGTCTGCCGCCATTGCCGCGCGGCGGGCGGGGGCGGAGGTGGTTCTCGTCGACGAACGCCGCGTTGCGGGAGGGCAGTATTTCAAGCAGGCGGCGGCCGCTGCCCCGCTCGACGCCCAGCAATCCGAAGGGGCGGCGCTTCTAGCGGAAGCCGAGGCATCGGGCGCGGAGATCCTCGGCGGTGTAGAGATCTGGGGGGCGTTTGACGGCCCCGTCTTTCTGGCTCGATGCGATGGCGGCGCGCTTATCCTGCGCCCGAAGACAGTGGTCGTGGCAACCGGAGCCTATGAACGCCCGGCGATCGTGCCCGGCTGGACGCTGCCCGGCGTGATGACCACGGGTGCCGCGCAGACACTGTGGCGGAGTTACCGGACCTTGCCGGGCAAACGCGTGATCGTCGCGGGATCGGGGCCCCTGAACATGCAGGTGGCGCTTGAACTGGCCGAAGGCGGGGCTGAGGTGGCCATGGTGGCGGAAGCCGCCGCCTCGCCCCTGCGTCACCCCTGGCGCGGCGCGCAGCTGTTCACCCGGGGACCTGCGCTGGCCTGGAAGGGCCTTGCCATGCTGCGCGGATTGAAACGCCATGGGGTGCCCGTACGGAACGAAACGCGCCTGGCCGCGATCGAGGCGGATGGCGATGGCCTTCTGGCGCACTTCCGCCGCTCCGATGGAGCAGCGTTCGCGGAGCGGGCGGACGTGATCTGCACGAATGTGGGCTTCGAACCGCAGAACGAGATCCTGCGGCTTCTCGGTGCGGATATGCTCTATGAGCCGACGATGGGCCATCTGCGCTGTGTCAGGAGCGCGGGATTGGAGACCACCGTTCCCGGTCTCTTCGCGGTAGGCGATTGTGCAGGGCTTGGTGGTGCGCCTGCGGCGACTGCCGAAGGGCGCATCGCGGGTCGTGTGGCAGCGGCAAGAGCGGGGTATGGCGACGCCTACGATCTTTTCGCCGACCAGCGCGCCCTCAGGTGGCACAGGCGGTTTCAGGAAACGCTCTGGCACCTGCACGACATCGCACCTGTTGCCATTGCCAACCTGCCCGGCGACACACTTCTCTGCCGATGCGAGGAAATCACCGTCGCAGAGGCGCTTGACGGCTATGCCGCGAACCCGGGCCACATCGGCACGCTGAAGCGCGGCACGCGGCTGGGGATGGGTCGGTGCCAGGGCAGGTATTGCGGCCCGGCCGCAGCCCGCCTGATCGCGGGAATGAGAGGGGAGTCGTTGACCGATCGCAGTTTTTTCGCCCCCCGTGTTCCGATCAAGCCAGTCGCGATCAACGCGATCCTCGCCGCCGAGGAGGCGCTTGGTGGTGACGACTGACGTCCTCGTCATCGGCGGCGGGATTGTCGGGCAGGTCGCGGCGCTCGACCTTGCCGGGGCCGGGGCGCGTGTCACGCTGGTCGATGCGGGCGAGAATGCCGGAAGCACCGCGAATGCCGGAAGCCTGCATGTGCAGATGCAAAGCCGGTTCATCCGCCTCTATCCGGACCACGCGCCCAATGTCGAACGCGCCCTGCCCTTCTACGCGCAGGCCGCCGCGTTATGGGCCGATCTGGAAGCGGATCTGGGGCCCATGGACCTTGTCCGGAATGGCGGGCTCATGCTGGCCGAAAGTGCAGATCAGATGCGGTTTCTCGAAGAAAAGGCCCGGCGGGAGGAGGCCAAGGGGCTCGACGTCGTGCTTCTCGACCGTGCGGCGCTCGATACTGTCGCGCCATGGATCGGGGCGGACATCGTGGGCGCAGAACTCTGCCGCAACGAAGGGAAACTCAACCCGTTACGGGCCAACACGGTGCTTGCGGCGAGGACTGCCGGGTTGGGTATGAAGACGGTTTCAGACAGGATCGAGGCGCTTGAGGCAACGGCCTCCGGCGTGACGGCCCGGGGGCGCAAGGGGCGCTACGAAGCCAGCGAGGTGATCGTGGCCGCCGCATGGGGATCCGGTGCGTTGGTTCGGGAGCTCGGAATCGAGATCCCGACGGCGGCGGAACCCCTGCACATGAACATCACCGAGGCCTGCGACCAAAGGATCGATCACCTCGTCCAGCATGCGGAACGCTCGATCACCCTGAAGCAGTTCAAAACCGGGCAGATCGTCATCGGGGGTGGCTGGCCCGCAACGGACAGGGGGCGAAATACGGTCCCGGGAGTGCGCCAGAGCTCGCTGACGGGCAATGTCGCGCTCGCGGCGCGCCTGGCCCCAGCAATCGGCGCGCTCAGGGTGATCCGCACCTGGGCGGGGATGAACACGACGGCCGATGGCGCCTCGATCATCGGGCGCCTGCCGCAAGCGTCGCGCGTAGTGATGGCCGTGCCTGGGGATGCCGGCTATACGCTCGGGCCGCTGGTGGCGCGCATGGCGGCCGCGATCGTTCTTGAGAAAGACCCGCCTGCCGACCCGGCGCCCTTCACGCCCGCACGCTTCCCGTTGCTCAGCGCGTGATTGCGCGCGAGATATTGGCCACGGTTTCCTGCAGCATCGGCAGGATCGATTCCACCATCGCCTCGGGCGTCATACGGATCGACGGGGCGCCGACATTGATCGCCCCGGCAAGCGTTCCTGTCCGGTTGTAGACGGGCACCGCGATCGAGGTCAGCCCGATCTCAAGTTCCTGATCGACAAGGCACCAGCCCTTTTCGCGCACATCTTCGAGAATGCGGCGGAATTTCACGGGATCGGTGACCGTCCGCTCCGTCATCCGGGTGAGCGGGATCTTGCGGATCATCGCATCCCAAGTCTCCGGCGGCTCCGCTGCAAGAAGAACGCGGCCCGTGGCAGTACTGGCCGCCGGGAAGCGCGCGCCCACGGTAATGCCGATGGAGAGGATGCGGTGGTACTGCGCGCCGCTTACATAGACCACGTCGTACTTGTCGAGAACGGCGGCGGAAACACTTTCGCGCAATTCCTCGGACAGGTGATCGATGAAGGGTCGGGCAATATCCCAGACCCCCTTCGAAGACAGCACCGAATAGCCGAGTTCCAGGACCTGCGGCGTCAGATCGAAGAGCTTGCCATCGGCGACGGCATAGCCCTCGCGCACCAGCGTCAGAAGGATGCGGCGGGCGCCGGCACGGGTATTGCCGGTTTCACTGGCCACTTCGGACAGCGTCATCTTCCGCCGGGTGCGGTTGAAGGCCCGCAAAACCTCGAGCCCCCGGGCAAGGGAACTGACGTAATCGCGCGGATTGACGCCGGCCTCGCTGTCTTCCTCGCGGTCCGGCGCGGCCGTCATAAGCCCGGTCGTAACCTGGCGGCCATCCCGGTCGGGATGCGATGCCCCGTTCTTCTCCGTCACCTTCTCAGCCATTAGGACCTCTTCAAAGCTGGCCGCGCGATATGCAGCACTTTACCGACACGTTGCAATCCTGAACATCGGGCGCTTGCCGCTTCCGAAAAACCTGTTGCACGACTCGGCACAGCTGTATTTATATCGAACAAGAGTGCGCTATGTGAACAATTCAGGCCGCAGGGAGGCTCATAATGACGAAAACACTCTACACTGGCTCAGGACTCACGCGGCGCGGGGCCCTTGCGGGGCTGGCCGCAACAACGGCGATGACTGCCCTGCCCCGGGCCGCGCAGGCGCAGGACGTGACGCTGCGTTGGTGGTCGCCACAGGGCGCGCCGGCCCAGGTCGCCGCCTATGAGACCCAGATCGCATCCTTCGAAGCGGCGAACCCCGGCATCAACGTAATGTTCGAAACGACATCGGACGAAGGATACGCGCCGCAGCTGGCCGCCGCATTCTCGTCAGGCGAAGTGCCAGATATCGTGACGCATCTTCCCTCCTTCGCGGTGCAATCGTATTACGCGAACGACCTGCTTGAGCCTTTCAATGACGTGATCGACGCAATCGGTGCAGATGATTTCTATGCCGGTGCCAACAATGTCTATCTCGCTGGCGATGGCAACTATTGCGGCACGGGAATCGGCAACTCGGCCGCGAACATGCTCTGGCTGCGCCAGGACCTGATGCAACAGGCCGGCATCGACAAGGCCCCGGAAACCTGGGACGAACTGCGCGCCGCCGTGTCGGCGATGCAGACCGGCGGGATATTCGGTGCCCCCCTGCCCTATGGCCTGAACTCGATGACGTCGCTGATTTTCATCGGCTTCATCCACCAGGCAGGCGGGCATGTCTTCACCCCCGATCTCGAGGTGGATATCGACAACGAGGGCACCCGCAACGCGCTTGAATTCTACAAGGAGATGCGTGAGTTCTGCCCGCCGGGCGCCACGAACTACAGCTGGGGCGAAAGCCTGACGGCCTTCGTTTCCGGCGCAACGGCTACCGGCATCTATACCGGCCGCGTGCTGATCAACGTCAACACCCAGAACCCACCGATCGCCGATCATGTGACTTGCGTGACCTATCCGCGGATGTCGACGGATATCGCGCCTTGGACGTTCAACGATTTCCCGTCGGTGATGATCCCCGCGCAATCGGCGAACAAGGACGCCGCGAAGGCATTCGCCGCGCATCTGTTCACCCCGCCGGGCTATATCCAGCAGCTTCACGCGGCCCCAGGCCACGTGCTGCCGGTGCTGAAGTCGATCAACGAGAACCCCGCCTATCAGGACAACGAGATCATCCAGAAGTATCCCGGCGAAGTCGATCTGATGGCCGCGTCGGCGGCGGGCGGCTTCAACCTCGGCTACGAAAGCAGCGATCACAAGTCGAACGACAAGGCCGGGCAGATCATCGGTTCGAACGCGATTTCCGAGCTTGTGGGCCGCGTCGTTCTGAACGGCGACAATGTCGACGAGGCGCTGAGCGCGGCCTCGAAGGCGATTTCCGACATCATGGCCGGCTGATCGCGCTATAGCGAACGTACCGTCCGGCCAGGTGCCGGGCGGTGCCGCGATACGGAAACCAGATGCAACGTACAGAGCGGACATTGCTGGAGCGCCAGTACGCGATGCTGGGGCTTATGCTGATTGCGCCCACGGTTCTCGTGTTCTGCGCGGTCATCGTCTATCCGCTCGTGTCGGCGGTCTACCTGTCGCTGTTCTCGATCTACACACCGACGCTCGAGGGCGACTGGGTAGGGTTTCGGAACTATCGCGAATTGTTCGGGACCGAAGTGTTCTGGTCGTCGCTCTGGAACAACATCATCTGGACGGGCGGCACGCTTACGCTTCAGATCGCCTGCGGCGTGGGCATGGCGCTTGTGCTGCACCAGAACCTGATCTTCCGCAGCCTTGCCCGGTCGCTGATCCTGTTTCCCTATTTCATCTCGACCGTTGTGGCCGTTCTCGTATGGAAGTGGCTGTTCAACGATCTCTACGGGATCATGAACCACCTGCTGATAATGGCGGGGCTGACGGAGTTCCCGATCGACTTCCTCGGCAGCATGCCGAACGCGATGATTTCGGTGATCCTCGTGGGCGCCTGGAAATATTTTCCCTTCGTGGTGATCGCCGTCCTTGCGCGGCTGCAGACCATTCCCGACGCGCTATATGAAGCCGCGCGTATCGATGGGGCCGGGCCAATCGCACGGTTCTTCGACGTCACCCTGCCCCAGCTGCGCGAGGTGCTTGTCGTTATTATCATGCTGCGCGCCATCTGGGACTTCAAGGAATTCGACCTGATCTACCTACTGACCGGCGGCGGGCCGATCACCTCGACCCAGACGCTGCCGCTACTTGTCTACAAGGAAGCGTTCGCGCTGAACCAGATGGGCATGGCCTCGGCCTATGCGGTGGTGATGATGGCGATCATGCTGGTCTTCATGATCCTCTATATCCGGCGCACCCGGTCGGAGGATGCCACATGATCCGGCGCATCCTGTTCAACCTGTTCGCGTGGTCGATCATCCTGGCCGTGGCCTTCCCGCTGTTCTGGATGGTGGTGACGTCGGTCAAGCCGCAGTTCGAGCTGTTCCGCCGCCCGCCGACGATCCTGCCGGAGACATGGACGTTCGAGCATTACATCCGGCTTCTGACGACCACGGATTTCCTCATTTATTTCAAGAACTCCGTCATCCTGTCGCTATCGACCACGCTGGTCGTCATCCTGATCGCGACGATCGGGGCCTACAGCCTCGTGCGCTTCAGGTACCGGGGGCGCGAGAGCCTCGCCTTCCTCGTTCTCTTCACCTACCTCTTGCCGTCCGTCGTGCTGATCATTCCGCTTTACCTGATGCTGGTGCAGCTTGGGCTGTCGAACACGATCTTCTCGCTCGTGATCGCCTACACGACCTTCGCCCTGCCCTATGCCCTCTGGCTCTTGCGCTCCTTCATGGCCGGAATCCCCGAGGATCTTGAAAGCGCCGCCCTCGTCGACGGGGCCTCGCGGCTTGGCGCGTTCGTCGACGTGATCCTGCCCCAGCTTCTGCCCGGCATCATCTCTACCGCGCTCTTCACCTTCATCCTGTCCTGGAACGAATACCTCTATGCGCTTGTGCTGGTGAATTCCGACAGTGCCCGGCCGCTGACCACCGGCGTGATGAACATGCTCGTCAGCGCCTTCAATATCGAGTGGTCGCTTCTGATGGCGGCCTCCGTGATGATGAGCGTGCCGCTGATCATCGTCTTCGCCTTCCTGCAAAGCTATCTGACACGCGGGTTCGGAGCAGGAGGTGTGAAGGGGTAAGATGGCCGACGTCGTTCTGAAAGATATCGTCAAGTCCTTCGGCAGCTTCACCGCCGTGCACGGGCTGAACCTGACCATCAGGTCAGGAGAATTCGTTTCGCTCCTTGGGCCGTCGGGCTGCGGGAAAACCACGACGCTGCGGATGCTGGCGGGGCTCGAGTTTCCCACCTCCGGCACGATTTCCATAGGCGACCGGGTGGTGAACGACGTGGCCCCGGGGCAGCGCGACATCGCAATGGTCTTCCAGTCCTACGCGCTTTACCCGCATCTCACGGTTGCGGGGAACATCGCCTATCCGCTGAAGAAGCGCGGTGTGCCGAAGGTGGAACGCGCGAAGCTGGTACAGAAGACGGCGGAGCTTCTGCAGCTGACCGACCTTCTGAACCGCAAGCCGCGACAGCTTTCCGGTGGCCAGCAGCAGCGCGTTGCCCTTGGCCGGGCGCTTGTGCGGGAACCCAAGGTTTTTCTGCTCGACGAACCCCTGTCGAATCTCGACGCGAAGCTTCGGGGTTACATGCGGGTGGAGCTTGTGGAACTGCACCGCCGCCTCGGACGCACGATGGTTTATGTGACCCATGACCAGCTTGAGGCGATGACCATGTCGGACCGGATTGCCGTGATGGAGGGTGGCAATCTACAGCAATTCGCACCCCCGACCGATGTTTACCGCGAGCCCGCCAACCGCTTCGTCGCGGGCTTCATCGGAACGCCCGCGATGAACCTGATCGACGGTGCGCTTGCCCATGAAAGCGGACGCTGGATCTTCGAGGCCCCGGGCCTCCGCCTCCCTATGCCGGCCCTCGCTGCATCGGCGCAGGCAGGGCCGGCCGCGCTTGGCATCCGGCCAGAGCATGTGAGCTTCGGGGCTGGCAATATCGGCGGTGCGGTTCAGGTCGTGGAGCAGACCGGCCACGAGAACATCGTGGTCGCCGAGATCGCAGGCAACATCCGTATTACCGGCCGCGCGAAGGCCACCGAGATCTGGAAACCAGGGGAACCCGTTCAGGTGGAATTCGATCTGGCGGAGGCGCATGTCTTCGCCACGGGGCCGCACGGTGAACGGCTGAACTCGCCGCGATCACGAAGCGCACCTGAAATGACAGAGACGAGGGCCCAATCGGGCAGTGCTTGAAGGAGTCCAGCCATGGACAGAACCACGATAGACTGGACGGGCCCGATGGTGGCTGTGACGACGCCGTTCCGCGACGATCTTTCGATCGACGAGGAGGCTTTCAGCGCCAACGTCGACCGGCTTTACGCGGCCGGGGCGACGGGCATGGTCACCGCCGGCTGCACGGGAGAGTTCTGGGCGCTCGACTTCAAGGAACGCGAGCGCCTTGCCCGGCTGACGATCTCCGCCGCGGCCGGGCGCGGCCCCTCGATCATCGGGACCGGATCGATCCGCGAGGAAGAGATCATCGATCAGATCCACGCCGCGAAGGAAGCCGGCGCCGATGGCGTTCTGGTGATGCCGCCATACTTCGTGCGCTCTACCGAGGCCGAGATCATCGCGCATTTCGAGACGATAGATGCGAAATCGGTGCTGCCCATCCTGCTTTACAACATCCCGGGAAATGCCGGGAACGAGCTGACGCCCGAAATCACCGACCGGCTGGCGGATCTCGACAAAGTGGTCGGGATCAAGGAAAGCAGCGGCAACTGGAACACGTTCCAGAGCACACTGAACCGGGCAGGCGACCGGATCCGGGTGTTCTGTGGCCCCTCGTCGGTTTTCGGTGTGCCTGCCGTGCTGGCAGGTGCCGATGGCACGATCGATTGCTTTCCGAATGTCTGGGCCCCGGGATGCCTCGACCTCTGGCATCTGACGAATGCCGGCCGGGTGAGCGAGGCCTGGGCGCTGCAGCGTCTCGGGATCGAGATGACCGAACTCTTTACGTCGGGCGGCTGCACGCTTTACCCCGCGACGAAGGCCGCGATGGACCATCTGGGCCTTCCGGGCGGCGGGATGCCACGACCTCCGCTTCGCCCGCTTGACGGCGCAGCGCTAGAGCATCTGACAACCGGCATGGACAATCTCCTTGCCAGATCGGCCAAGGTGGCCTGAGCGCAAGGGAAAGGCAGACCAATGGATCTGGGTCTCACGGGAAAATCAGCAATCGTCACCGCAGCGAGCCGCGGGCTCGGGCTGGCCACGGCAAGGTCACTTGCGCGCGAAGGCGTCAACGTCACGATCAACGCGCGCTCCGCCGATGCGCTGGACGCCGCCGCCGGGCATATCCGTAAGGAATTCGGCGTCGATGTGAAAACGGTCGCGGCCGACTTCAACACGCCGGAGGGGCGTGCGGAACTTCTCGACGTGGCCGGGCTGCCCGATATCCTTGTCAACAATCCCGGCGTGCGGCAGGTGCCCACGCCCTATGACCAGATCAGCGCCGAGGACTGGCGCTACTGGCTGGAGGTGCATTTCCTATCGTCGGTCGACATGATCCAGCGCGTCGCACCGGGAATGGCGGAGCGCAAGTTCGGCCGGATCGTCAACATGTCCGTCAGCTTCATCAAGTTTCCACAGGTAGGCTTCGCCCACAGCCACGCCGCGCGCCTCGCATTGTCGGGCGCTACAGCGGCCATGGTGCGCGAACTGATCGCCCATAACGTGACGATCAACACCGTATGCCCGGGCCTGTTCGATACAGACGCACTGCATACGAATCTGCATGGTCACGCGGAACGCGGCAACACGACCTACGAGGCCATTGTGCAGAACCGGCTTGAAACCTGCCCGGCTGGCCGGTTTGCCAACCCTTCGGAATGCGGCGATCTGATCGCCTACCTCTGCTCCACGCAGGCCGGGTTCATGTCAGGCCAGAACATCGTGAATGACGGTGGCGTCTATCAGGGGCTTTTCTGATGAAGGTCGTCATGATCTCCGGCGGTGGCAGGGGGCTTGGCGCGGCGATCACGGGTAAGCTTCTGAACGAGGGCTGGGCTGTTTCGCTTGGCCTGCGCGATCCCGGCCAGGCGGATGCATTCGGCGCCGGCGAGGCGCAGCTTGCGGCTTTTCCCTTCGACGCGACTGATCCCGCCACGGCGGCGCCCTGGGTCGAAGGCACGGTGGAGCGGTTCGGGCGGCTCGATGCGCTCGTCAACAATGCCGGGATCCTGCGGATGGTGACGTTCGAAACCGGCAGCGAGGACGACCTTGACGCGCTCTGGTCCGTCAACGTCAAGGCGCCGTTCCGGCTGATCCGTGCCGCCATGCCGCATCTGAAACGAGCCGGTTCAGGCCGGATCGTCAACATCGCCTCGACCGACGCCAAACGGTTTCGCGAAGGCACCTCGCTCGGCTACGCGATGACCAAGCATGCGCTTCTGGCATTGACCCAGGCGGCCCGCGCGGAGGGATGGGATCATGGCCTGCGCGCCACCGCCCTTTGCCCCGGCGCGATCGACACCGATCTGATCGCCGATATCCCCGGCGTCACGCCGAAGGCGGACCGGTTAACTCCGGAGACCGTCGCAGATATGGTTGCCTTTCTTCTGGCCTTGCCAAACCAGGCCAGCGTGCCAGAACTGGTCGCGAATACGCGAAAGGAAAGCCTGATATGACGCTTGATCCAAGCACCATCAACGACGAGCTTGCCGCATGGGACCGCGATTGCCTTCTGCATCCAGCCACGCACACAGCCGGACATGCACGCGGCGATCTGCCCGGCCGGATCGTGACCGGCGGCGACGGGGTTTACATCACGGACCGCGACGGCAACCGCCTGCTCGATGCTTTTGCAGCGCTTTATTGCGTGAACGTGGGCTACGGGCGCACGCAGATCGCCGATGCGATCGCGAAGCAGGCGCACGAACTCGCCTATTTCCATTCCTATGCTGGCCATGGCAATGCGGCGGCGATCCGTCTGGCGAAGATGGTGATGGACCGTGCGCCAGATCACATGGCGCGGGTCTATTTCGGGCTATCAGGCTCCGATGCCAACGAAACGAATGTCAAACTTGCCTGGCATTACAATATCCTGCGCGGCAAACCTGAGAAGAAGAAGATCATCAGCCGCTGGCGCGCCTATCACGGTTCCGGCATCGTTTCGGGATCGATGACGGGGCTGAAGCTGTATCACGACCGGTTCAACCTTCCCCTCGACGGCTTTCTGCACACCGAGACGCCGCACTACCTGCGGCGGGCGGATCGGGACATGCGCGAGGCCGACTTCACCGCCTTTCTCATCCGCTCGCTCGAAGAGATGATCGAGCGCGAGGGGCCCGACACCATTGCGGCCTTCATCGGTGAACCCGTTCTCGGAACAGGGGGAATCGTCCCCCCGCCAGAGGGGTACTGGGCCGGGGTGCAGGAAGTGCTGGACCGGCACGACATCCTTCTGATCACCGACGAGGTCGTGACAGGGTTCGGCCGCACGGGCACGATGTTCGCGACTGAACGCTATGGCCTCAGGCCCGATTTCATCACGATCGCGAAGGGCCTCACCTCTGCATATGCCCCGCTTTCGGGCTCCATCATCTCGAACCGGGTGTTCGAGGTTCTGGCCCAGGGCACGGACGATTTCGGCCCGCTCGGCCATGGCTGGACCTATTCGGCCCATCCGATTGGCGCGGCCGCCGGTGTTGCGACGCTGGACCTTGTCGACAGTCTGGGGCTTGTGGAAAAGGCGCGCGATACGGGTGCCTACCTACTCGAAAGCCTGGCGAAGGCTGTCGCGGATCATCCCAAGGTCGCGGAGGTGCGCGGGATCGGCATGCTTGCCGCGGTGGAGTTCATGGACGATCCGGAGAACGGTGTCTGGTTCCCGAACATGGCCGTCACGCCCAAGATTGCCGAAGAGATGTTGAGGCACGGGGTGATCGCGCGCGCCATGCCGGAAGGCAATATCATGGGCTTTGCACCTCCCCTTTCCATCACCCGCGAGGAAATCGACGTGATCGCCGACGCGTTGAAGGCCGCGGTCGAGGCCGTGTTCGGGTGATGAACGATCCGCGCCCCTGGGAGATGCCCGAGGCCGTCTGGCGTCGGGCGGTCCAGCGGGTGCGGGCTGGCCGGGAGCTGTCGCCTGAGACATGGCCCGGTGGCGCGCGCAGTGCCTTCGCGCTGTCCTTCGACTGCGACCACGAAACCTTCGAGCTTGGGCAGGGCCGTGCCGCCATGGGACGGCTCGCGTGGGGTGAGTTCGGCCGCCGCAGGGGCGTGCCGCGCATCCTCGATGTCCTCGCCCGTCATGACATCCGCAGCACGTTCTTCATGCCCGCCGTCTCCGCGCTCATAGATCCGGGCGCCCTGGCCCCGATTGTCAGCGCCGGGCACGAGATCGGGGTGCACGGGTGGATCCACGAAAACACCTCGACACTCGACCGGGAGACGGAATGGGATCTTCTCGTGAGAGCGCGCGACACGCTTGAAAAGCTTGCAGGCACGCGCCCCGTGGGGCACCGCGCGGCCCATTGGGACCTCAGCGAACACACGATTGACCTGGTGGCCGAAGCCGGGTTTTCCTATGATTCGAGCATGATGGCGGATGACGCCTGCTACGAACTTCTCTCCTGCGGGCAGCCCACAGGGCTTGTCGAAATCCCCGTCGACTGGGTGCGCGACGACGCGGTTTATCTTCTCTTCAACCGCGAACCTCCGACGCGGCCATGGACGCCGCCGGCGGATGTGCTCGATATCTTCACGCGCGAATTCGATGCGGCCTTTGACGAGGGCGCGCTGTGCCAGCTTGTGTTCCACCCCTTCGTGATCGGCTACCGGTCGCGCATCTGGATTCTCGAGGCACTGATACGGCATGCGAAATCACGCGGTGACGTCTGGTTTCCAACGCATGCCGAGCTTGCGGACTGGGTCCGCGAAACCGCCTGAGCACCGGACGCGTCAGAACCCCTGCATCGGCCAGGTATCCCCCAGGCGATAGCCGCGCTTGAAAGGATCGTCGGGGTCGAGGAGAAGCTGTTTCGTTTCCGTGATCCAACCGCGCCCCCTTATCGAGGGCAGGATTGCGGGCACGCCTCCCACTTCGCACTCGGCCTCCACCCGGCACTCGAACCGGGTGCCGAGGATGGAAATGCCCACGAACGTCTCGCCCGTTTCAAGAAGGCCTTGCGTCCGCAACAGCGCCATCCGGGCCGAACACCCGGTGCCCGTCGGGCACCGGTCGAGCTTGCCCGGATCGATCACCACCGTGTTCCGGCCAGTCAGCACACCATCGATGCGTTCGACAGGCTCGGTGAACTGGCAGAAGGAGATATGCGTCCAGTCGGGCAGATCGGGGTGGTGGAAGCCAAGCTGTTCGGTCGCGGCCCGCGTGATGCGCATGCCCGCCTCGACAAGCGCACCGGCCGCGTCGGGCTGAAGCGCAAGGCCCAGATCCGCCGCCTCGACGATCACGAAGCTGTCCCCGCCATAGGCTGTGTCCACGCGAAGCGTCCCGATGCCCTCGACCTCGAGCATCGCATCGCGGCGCCCCACGAAGCTCGGCACGTTGGTGACGCGGATCTTTTCGGCCTTCCCGTCCCGGCAGGTGGCGGTGATATCGACAATCCCGCCCGGCGCCTCGAGACGGAAGCGCGTTTCCGGCTCTTCCATCGGAACGATACCGGCATCGAGCAATACGGTCGCCACGCAGATCGAGTTCGAGCCTGACATGGGCGGGCTATGGGACGGTTCCATGATGATGAAGCCCGACGCGGCGGAGGGATCCTTCGGTGGCACAAGCAGGTTCACATGTCGGAACACCCCACCCCGCGGTTCGTTCAGCACGAAATCCCTGAGCCCGCCATCTTCCTGGATCCAGCGCGACTGCGCCCAGAGCGTTTCCCCGGGCGGAGGCGCGACGCCACCCACGATGACATCGCCAACCTCGCCTTCCGCGTGGCAGCCGACGATGTGAATGGTGCGGTCGCTACGCACGGTAGGTGTCGAACACCGGATCCCCGAGTGCGGAGAGGATAGGCGTGATGCCAAGCCCCGGCGCATCGGCGGCGCGCATTCTTCCGTCGATCCGTTTCGGTGCACCTTCTGCGATATCGACCGTGCCGTAAGAGTTGAAATCGGTGGCCGAGAACGAGAATTCCTCCGGCGTCGACTGCGCAAGATGGGCGATGGTCGCGGTCACGATATCCCCGCCCCAGGTATCCTCGATCGTCATGGGAATGCCCGATGAGATACACAGGTCGCGGATTTGGCGGGCTTTCGTCAGACCGCCGACTTTCGAGATCTTCAGATTGATCACATCCATGGCGCCGTCGGCAAGGCCCTGGATCAGGCTGTCGACGCCCGTAATCACCTCGTCCAGCACGAAGGGAAGCGATGTGCGGCGCCGTGTCACGAGGCATTCCTCATAGGTCGGGCACGGCTGTTCGATATAGACATCGACGTCGCGCACGGCATTCACCACACGCGCTGCCTCGTGCATCGTCCAGCCGGTATTCGCATCCGCCACCAGCACATCGCCGGGCCGCATCTCTGCCGCGCTGAGGTGGATGCGCTCGATATCGCTATCCGCATCGGCACCAACCTTGAGCTGGAACTTGGTGTAACCCTCGTCTCGATAGCCCGCCACGTTCGCCGCCATAGCCTTTGGTTCGATCTGCGAGATTGCCCGGTAGAGCGCCACATCCTCCTGCGCCTTGCCGCCGAGGAGCGTGTAAACTGGCAGCCCCGTCGCCTGCCCCAGAATATCCCAGCACGCCACGTCGATCGCCGACTTGATATAGGGGTGCCCGCGCAGTTCCGCGTCCATGAAACGGTTTAGATTTGCAAGATCGCGCGGATCGTGGCCGATCACCTTGGGCGCGATCTCCGCAAGACCCGAGCGAACACCGAAGGCATAGGCCGGCAGATAGGCGGAGCCCAAGGGGCAGCATTCGCCATACCCCGTCAGGCCCGCATCCGTTTCAACGGCCACGACGGTGCTGTCGAAGACCTCAACGAAATTGCCGTTCGACCAGCTGTAGCGGCCCTCTTTCAGGGGCAGATCAACCTGATAGGCGCGGATCGCGGTAATCTTCATTCATGGCTCTCCCAAAGCCGGTCAGTGCCGGATGATCTTGCTGAAGAAATTCTTCGCCCGTTCCGTCTTCGGCGCGTTGAACAACTCGGCAGGTGATCCGCTTTCGATCACTTCGCCACCGTCCATGAAGACGACCTTGTTCGCAACCTCCCGCACGAAACCCATCTCGTGGCTGACGATGACCATCGTCATGCCCTCGGAGGCAAGCTTGCGGATGGCGTCGAGCACTTCGTTGACGAGTTCGGGGTCAAGCGCAGACGTCACCTCGTCGAGAAGCAGGATCTGCGGTTTCAGCGCAAGCGCGCGGGCGAGCGCGACCCGTTGCTGCTGCCCGCCCGAAAGCTGATCGGGATATGCCCCCGCCTTGTCGGAAAGCCCGACGAGCGTCAGAAGGCGCAACGCCTCGGCCTCAACATCGCCGCGCGGCCAGCCCTTGATCTTCGTGGGTGCGAGCGTGACATTCTGCATCACTGTCATGTTCTGAAACAGGTTGTACTGCTGGAACACGATCGCCATCCGGTCGCGCGCCGCCCGTACGGCGCGCGCATTCGAGTAATCCATCGTCTCGCCCGCAATCGACACGCTGCCCCCGGTGATCGGCGTCAGCCCCATCAGCGCCCGCAGCACCGTCGACTTGCCCGACCCGGACGGCCCGACAAGCGCGGCGATTTCGCCGGCTTCGATTGAAAGCGAGATCCCGTGCAGGACCTCAAGTGCGCCGTATTTTGCGCGCACGTCGCTGACCGCGAGGTGTGGCAAGTCGTTTCTCCAGATGTTGGCCGAGGAGGCTCAAGGGGAAGGATATCAGGAAGTAGCACAAGGCAATGGTTCCGAAAACAAGGATGCCGGAATAGCCCTGATTGTTCAGCTCCTTACCGCGGAAGGTTAATTCGAAGACACCGACCTGACTGACCAGCGCCGTATCCTTGATGAAGGACACCGCGAAGGCGATGGCGGGCGGCACGATCACCGGCCAGGCCTGAGGCAGAACAATCGTGAGCGTCGTTTGCAGGCGCGAGAGATTCATAGCCTCCGCCGCCTCGACCTGGGTGCGAGGAACGGATTCGATCCCGCCCCGGATGATGTCAGCCGTGTAGGCGACCGCGTAAAGGCAGATCGCGATCACCGCGATGGTGAAGAGCGAGGCATCGGGCGTCACCGCCTGAATGAAGAACAGGACGAGGTAGATCACCACGATAAAGGGGATGCGGCGGAAAACCTCGACATAGGTGATGCAGATCCAGCGCAGCGGCATGGCCCAGAGGCCCGGCGTCTGCCGCAGATAGACCAGGATGAACGCGAGGAAGAAGCCGATGAGGCAACCGGTGGCCGTCATGGCCAGGGTCAGACCCGCCGCCTCGAGCAGAAGCGCCATGTTGCCGGAGCTGAAGAACCGCGGGGCCTGTTCGAGAATGCGTTCCATCAGAAGATCTTCGCCTTCACGCGGAAAGCCCAGCGGCCGAGGAGCGCAAGACCGATACTCGCGATGAAGGTCAGCACGACATACATCCCTGCGACCACCGTGAAATATTCGAGCCAGCGGTAGTTCACCGTCGACAGGTTGATGGCTTGCCCGGTGAGTTCATCAACCCCGATCAGTGCGCCGACCGATGTGCCCATCACCAGAACGACGATGAAAAAATTGGCGAGCGCCGGATAGATCGACTTCGCAATGTGGGGGACGATGATGTAGCGGACCTGCTGGATCAGCGACATGCCGAGCGTCTGCCCTGCCTCGAGTTCGGTGATCCTGACCGAAAGGAAGCCCGCACGCAGGATGAGCGTCAGATAGGCGCCCGCGTTAAGGGTAAGGCCGATCAGCAGGCACGCCTCGTTGGACCATCGAATCCCCACCTCCGGCAGCCCGAAATAAAGAAAGTAGATCTGGATGAGGGCCGGGGTGTTGGTGATGAAGACGACATAGCTGTCGACTAGAAACCGCACTGGCCATGGCCCGTAGGTTTTCAGTGTTGCGCAGAAGAGCCCGATCAGCGCACCGCCCCCAAACGCGAAGACGCCAAGCTGAAATGTCAGCAGGGCGCCTTCCAGAAGCGCATCGAAGTTGTCCCAGACAACACCGAACTGAAATCTGTAGTTCATGCGGATTTCGCCTGGGCGCCCGGCCCCGCGCGGGCCGGGCCTTCGGTTTCGTCAATCAGAAGTAGGGATCGGGATCGACGGTGCGCAGCATCGGCGCGCCATAGAACTTCTCCCACGTCTCGTTCACGAAACCAGACGAGTGCAAATTGTAAAGCGCAATGTTCAGAACCTCGGTGAGGTTGTCGTTGCCCTGCGCCACGCCGATCGCGCAATAGGCCACGAAAATCGGGTTCTCGACCACGCGCCAGTTCACGTCCTGGTAATTCTCGGTGAAGGCCATGAAGAAGTCGATGTTCTCGACAATCGCATCCGCCCGGCCCTGAGCCACGAGGCGCACGGTGTCGGCCAGCGTGTCGACCAGCTCAAGCTCGACATTCGGCATGTTCTCCCCGATCCAGTCGACCGTCCAGTTGCCGCGCATGTTTGCGAGCGTCACGCCCTCCTTGTTGAAATCCTCCCAACTGTCGCCTTCGATCTTGTCGGTGGCGAGCACCGCAAGCACCTCGGTATGAAGCGGCACTGTGTAATCGATCAGCTTCGCGCGCTCGGTGTTGCGCGTCAGCGCGCCAAGCGAGATGTCGATGCGGTCTGAGACGAGGAACGGCACGCGCTGAGGCGTTTCCGTGGGCACCCATTCAACTTCGACCCCGATCGCGGCAGCCAGCGCCTTGCCCACCTCGATATCGAAGCCTTCCCACTCGCCCGCGTCATTCCGCGTGCTCATGTTGGGGAAGTTCGGGTTGATCCCGATCCGGATCACGCCGTCCGTCAGGATGTCGTCCAGGCTTTTGGCCTGTACTGCGGTCAGCGACATGGCCGCCATGGCAATCCCGGCCATACCGGCCAGCAGGGTTCTCTTGAGCATCGGCATTTCTCCCGTTGGTGTCCCCCAATGCGTGGGGCGGTTCTTGTAGTCCGCCGTGAGCAGTTGGCTCACTTTGTGCGCAAAACGAACTTTTGTGCGATATCAGCGTCAGGGAGAATGGCGCGTCTGTCAATCCCCAGCATGCCGCCGTTCCGGGGATTGGCGATCGGGAATGCGCGCTCCTGCCCCAAGTCGGTCACACAGGAGTTCAGGGCGCGCGTGCGCGGCCATTGTAGACAGGAAAGATCCGGCCCGCGGACGGGGCCGGGACGGTGGGCCCTAAGACATCACGTAGTTCAGCACGATCCGGCCGCCGTCGATATAGATTGTCTCGCCCGTGATGTAGCTGGCCTTGTCGGAGCAGAGGAACGCCACCACGTCACCCACTTCCCGCGCCGTACCAGCGCGGCCGAGCGGCGTACGCGACATGGCCATGCGATAGGCCTCGGGGTTCGCGTTGACGCCGGCCATCATCTCGGTATCGATCGAACCGGGGCCCACGGCGTTGACGCGGATCCCGTTCGGCGCAAGTGCGATCGCCGCAGCCTTGGTCAGCTGCATCACGCCGCCCTTCGAGGCGCAATAAGCCGGGATCGCGGGGATGGCGACATGGGCGTTCACCGACGACATGTTGACGATGGCGCCGTTGATCCCTTCCTTCACCATCGTTTGCGCCGCCCGCTGCAGGGCAACGAAGACACCGCGAAGGTTCACGCCAATCACCGTGTCGAAGGCATCGAGGTCGTAGGTGAGGAAATCGCCCGGCATCGCGATCCCGGCATTGTTCACAAGCGCCGAGACTGGCCCGTGATCGGCCTCGATTTCATCGAACATCGCGCCGATCGCCCCGGGATCGGCCATGTCGCAAATCATGCCGACACCGCCCAGTGTCTCCGCCGCCTCGTGAACGCTGTCTTTCACATCGGCGAGGACAACCTTGTATCCGTCCTCCGTCAGCGCCTCGGCGCCGGCAAGGCCGATGCCCTGCGCGCCGCCTGTCACCAAGGCTATCTTTGTCATGACCTATCCCTCATATCCGTAGTCTTGCTTCGCTTGTTCGGGGGTGATGAACCCCGCAATAAGATCCCGTGCCACCGCATCCCTGTCGCGGCGTTTCGGATCGCCATACCCCCCGCCTCCCGGCAGGCTGAGCCTGAGGCGCTGGCCGTTCCGGACGAATTGCCGCCCTTTCGAGGCAAGCTTCGTGCCGTCGGCCAGCGCGACCCCGCCTGCGGCCCCCGCCCCGCCACCGTCGCGGCCGCGGGCGGGATTGTCGACTCGGTCGAACATGGCGTTGATGAAGAAATCATAGCCGTCGCGTGCCTCGATCTCGATGGTTTGCCCGAGACCGCCACGCATTTCCCCTGCCCCGCCCGAGCCTTCGCGCAGATCCTTGCGCCAGACCGTGATTGGCCCAACGTGTTCGGTGGCCTCGACGCTCATCGTAGACACGCCGGAAGGGAACGCCGTGGCCGACAACCCATCATGGCGCGGGCGCGCGCCGGTGCCGCCGGAATTGAACATCAGCACCTCGGCGCCCGGCAGGCCGCTTGACGGATCCGACGCACGGGCGGAAATCTGGATGTTCCAAAGCGCGCTGGCCCCTTCTGCGGGCACGACGCCCGGCAGCGCCTTGTGCAACGCGCCCAGCACCACATCGGGCACGAGATGCCCCATGACATGGCGGACAGAAACGGGGGCCGGGCGCCGTGCGGCTAGGATGCAGCCTTCGGGTGCGGTGATCCGGAACGGTTCGAGCGATCCGGTGTTGTTCGGCACTTCGGCGGCGATGGCGCATTTCAGCGCATAGCAGGCATAGGCGCGCGTATAGACCTCGGGGCAGTTCACGCCGAAACGGCTCATTTCCGAAGTGCCTTCGAAATCTGCCGTCAGGCTCTCGCCCTCGACCGTGAGCGTCACTTCCATGTGAACCGGCGCGTCATACCCGTCGACCTGCATGGTGTTGCGGTATTCACCCGGCGGCACCTTCGCGATGGCGGCCCGTGTCGCCGCACGGCTCGTCTCGATCACGAAATCGGACAGCGCTTGCAGATCGTCGATCCCGAATTCGTCCATCATCGCCTGAAGCCGCCGGTCGCCCGCCTCGTTACAGGCGGCGAGCGAGTACATGTCGCCAACTGTCTGATCCGGCGTGCGGACATTGGCGCGGACGACTTCGATCAGGAACGGCTGCACCTGACCGCGCTCGGCGAATTTAGTGATTGGGATCAGAAGGCCTTCTTCATAGACCTCGCCGGCATCGGGGCCGAAGCCGCGCCCGCCGATATCGACGACATGCGCTGTACAGGCGAAGTAGCCGATGTGCAGGCCTTTCCGGAACACCGGCGTAACCACTGTGATGTCATGGAGGTGCCCGGTTCCGAGCCAGGGATCGTTCGTGATGAAGACATCCCCCTCGAAGGTGTTCTGCGGCCCTATGGCGGCGGCGAAATGGGTGACGCTTTCGGCCATCGCGTTCACATGTCCCGGGGTGCCGGTCACGGCCTGGGCGATCATCCGGCCCTGCCGGTCGAAGAGGCCTGCCGACAAATCACCCGCCTCGCGGACAGAGGTGGAGAAGGCGGTGCGGATCAAAGTCGTCGCCTGTTCTTCCACCACCGCGATCAGGCGGTTCCACATGATCTGGTGATCGATGGCGGCGCTGCTCATTCCCGGGTCTCCTTCGCAAGCAAGAGAAGCGCCCCGTCGCTCTGGGCGATGGCGCGATAGGCGGTGGTGACAATCGTCGAAGTCTCGGATTCGACGATGATCGCAGGCCCCTCCACCGTCATTCCAACGGTCATCGATGCGCGATCTACCTCGCTCGCATCGACATGCGCACGAAGCGCGGCGTCGTAGAACCGCCGCGTCCGGATCACCGGCGCTGGCGAGCCGCCGGACTGATGGGCCACCGGTTTGACCTTAGGCAGAACCGTGGACACCGAAAGAACCCAGTTGGTGATCTCGACCGGCAGGCCCTCGATGATCCGGCCGAAGAGCGTGCGGTAAGCCGTCTCGAAGGCCGCCAGGATCATCGCGACGTCATCCGCCCCGAACCGCTTCCTCTCGAGAAGAACCGGGATCTCCCAACCCTGCCCCGAATACCGCATCTGCGCCGTCAGCCGAACCGCGGTCTCGGCCCCTTCCGCCCCCTCTTCGACGAAGGCCCGAGCCTCGGCTTCCAGGGCCTCGAGCGCTTCGTTTACAGCCCCCGCATCGAAGGCGTCGAGGCGCTGGAACAGCCCTCGGCTCGCTTCGAAACTGAACGGCGCCTTCAGAAACCCGATGGCAGAGCCAACGCCCGCGCCCGGCGGCACGAGCGCCGCGCGGATCCCCAGTTTCTCGCAGAGGCGGCAGGCGTGAAGCGGTGCGCCACCGCCGAAGGCGATCATGGTGAAATGCTCTATATCGCGCCCGTTCTCAACCGTGTGCACACGAGCGGCATTCGCCATGTTCTCGTCGACGAGTTCGGTGATGCCGAAAGCGGCGTCGTGGGGGCTGAGTTCAAGACGGGCCGCCACCGCTTCCGCCCGGTCCGGCAGAAGCGGGATCGATCCGCCCGCGAAGTTTTCGGGATCGAGGCGCCCGAGAAGCAGGTTCGCATCCGTCACAGTCGGATCTTCCCCGCCTCGCCCGTAAGAGGCCGGCCCCGGTTCCGACCCGGCGGAGCGCGGGCCGACCTGAAGCCGCCCGAGGCTGTCGATCGACGCGATCGATCCGCCTCCGGCCCCGATCTCCACCATCTCGACCACCGGCGTCGAGACGGTCATGCCAGAGCCTTTCTTGAACCGGTAGGTTCGCGCAACCTCGAAGGTGTTCGCGGTCTTCGGCGCGCCCTCCTCGATCAGGCAGATCTTTGCGGTCGTTCCCCCCATATCAAAGCTCAGAACCTTGTCGAGCCCATGGGCGCGCGCAAGATCGGCAGCGAAGATCGCCCCACCTGCGGGCCCGCTTTCAAGAAGCCGCACCGGCTGTTGCGCCGCGGTTTCGACGGAGATGAGCCCACCGCCGGAATGCAGCATGAATACTGGCGCGGTGACGCCGATGTCGCCCAGCCGAGCAACGAGCCGCCCCAGGTAATCCGCGACGCGCGGCTGCACATAGGCATTGGCGATCACGGTATTGAACCGTGGTAATTCGCGCATCTGCGGCGAGATCACCGAAGACAGCGAAACCGACAGACCCGGCATCGCCGTGCGAAGCGCCGCGCCCATCGCCACTTCATGTGCATCGTTGGCATAGGCGTGGATCAGCCCGATGGCGACCGCCTCGAACCCGCCGTCGCGGATTCGTTCGACCATCGCTTCCACCTCGCCCGGATCGAGCGGCAAAAGCACCTCGCCCTCGGGTGCCATCCGCTCACTCAGCGTAAAGCGATGCTCGCGCGGCACGAGCGGCACAGGCAGGGTGAGGTTAAGATCGTATTGCTCGAACCGGTTTTCCGAGCGCATCTCGATCACATCCCGAAAGCCCTCGGTCGTGATGAGCGCAGTCTTCGCGCCGCGCCGCTCGATCAGCGCGTTTGTGACGAGCGTGGTGCCGTGGATCACCTGACCGATCTCGCCCAGGCCCACGCCCGCATCACCAGCGGCCTTCACGATGGCGTCGATGATCGCCTGTTCGGGCTGGCTGTATTCCGTCAGCACCTTCCCGGTCGTAAGACCGCCGGGATGCAGCAGGGCGACGTCTGTGAAGGTTCCGCCGATATCCACGCCCACGCGGATGTCATTCTGTCCCATGGCTCAGATGCTCTTCAGAAATTGGTTCACGGTAAAAGCGGCGCGGTACAGCCGTGTCATGACCGGGGACGTGGGCACGGTGGACAGCTGCGTGATCGGCAAAGGCAGATCTGCCGGGTCCATCCCGGTGATGAGATCGGCCATGCATTCGCCGAAGATCGTGCCGGTGATGATGCCCCGTCCGTTATACCCGATAGGGGTGTAGAGATTGGGCGCAAGCTCATAGATGCGCGGCAGATGATCGGGCGTCATCGCGATGTTGCCATGCCAGGCCTCTTCAAACTCGACTGGGCCGAGATCGGGGAAGAGCTGCGCCAGCTTCTTCCCGGCCCAGCGGCGCGAGATTCCCTGCCCGGCAGAGCCGAGCACGGTGCCCATGGAGCCGATTATCAGCCGGCCGCGGGCGTCGCGCCGGAGGCTGAACATGATCCGCCCGGTATCCCACAACCCCTGATGCCCCGGCAGGATGTGCGAGATCCTGTCGCCCATCGGCGCGGTGGCCAGTTGAAAGTAGTTGATCGTGGTGAAGACCCGCTTGAGATCCGGCCACAGATCGTCGGTATAGGCATTCGTTCCGAGAACGACGTGTTTCGCCCGGACGGAGCCCGCCATCGTCGCGACCTCCCACATCTCGCCGATCCGGCTGAGCCCCGTCACCGTGACGCCCGTGCGGATCGTCGCCCCGGCCCCGAGTGCGGCGCGGGCAAGCCCCCGGCAATACCCCATCGGGTTCACCGTTCCGGCCCGATGATCGAGAAGGCCGCCTGCGAAGGACGTCGTCCCGGTATGCGTGACCATCTCTTCGCGGCTGAGGAGCTCCACCGGCTCGCCTAGCCGGTGCCATTCGTCGAAGCGTCCGCGCAGATCGACCATGCCAGACGCAGCATGGGCGGCATGGATCGTTCCGTTCCGTGTCGCCTCACAGCGGATCTGGTGGCGTTCGATCAGTGAAAAGACCTGCGCAGGCCCGTCGGAGAAGCGCCGGATGAAGCGCGGGCCATAGGTGTCGCCGAGCGCCTTTCTGACGGCCGCCGGCGGATGCCATACGCCCGCGTTGACAAGCCCGACATTCCGCCCGGATCCCCCGTAACCGATCTGACGTGCTTCCAGAACGAAGGCGTCGAGCCCCTTCTCTGCTGCGTAAAGTGCCGTAGAGAGGCCCGTGAAACCGCCGCCGACGATGGCAAGATCGGCCGTCGCGTCGCCGTCAAGGGGAGCTTGGAAATTAGGCTCTTCGGCAGAAGCATCCCAAAGGGAAATCGGGCTCTCGGAATTCATCGGCCAGCCTGTTCTGTCTTTAATACCGCGATCTACCGCCTGTACCGGCAGGTTGCAACGACAGGCGCGCTGTGTCCTCTAATGGCGGGAGCAATCAAGGCGACGGAGGTTCACCGATGGCATTGAAGAAGACAGCGGCACAGATGGTTCAGGAGGCCCGGAACCGGATAGAGGAGATCGAAACCGCGGATCTGATTGGCATGCTGGACGACCCCGATGTCGTGATCGTCGACATCCGCGACGTCCGGGAACGTCAGCGCACCGGATTCATTCCCGGAAGCTTCCATGCCCCGCGAGGGATGATCGAATTCTGGGTCGATCCCGCCAGCCCCTACCACAAGGATGTGTTCGCGCAGCCGGGCAAGAAATACGTGTTTCACTGCGCCTCGGGCTGGCGCTCGGCGCTTACGGTCGCGACGCTGCAGGAGATGGGGTTTGACGCAGCCCATTTGAGAGAGGGGTTTGGCGCGTGGGAAAAGGCCGGCGGCCCGGTCGAACACATCAAGAAGGACGGCTGACGCCGCGCCAGTGGCGCGGTGCCTGCCCCAGGTGTCAGGCCCGCGCTCCGGCGTAGTATTCGATGCGCGATTCCAGCCGGCCGATCAGGTCGGCCAGCGTCAGGACAAAGGCGAATAGGATCAGGATCAGCGCCCAGAAATGCGCCTTCAGGAAGCTCTGGGAGTAGAGAGAAATCAACGTTCCGACCCCGATGGTAGACATGACAAGCTGACCGATCACGACGCGCTTATGATCGGTGCCCAAAGGTCTTCCTCTCGGCAGTCGCACTCGCCGCAACCGTCATCTATTGGCTATGGGCCTCGATCCTAAATCAATCCTGATTAATCAGCCATGATTTGGGTTCTATATTGATTTATGGGTATGTTAGCAGCATTGTGGGACCAATGACTCAAATTGATCGACCAAAGTGAAGTAAATGAACATTGTCGCAAGGCAGGAGTCAGACACCCGCGTTATTGAAGCCACGGAAAGGCTGAGGGCTTTGATCGAGGGTGGCGACTACCGCCCCGGAGACCGGCTGCCGCCGGAGCGTGACCTCATCCAGGACTTGGGCATAAGCCGTACGATCCTGCGCAAGGCTCTAGATTCGTTGGAGCGTGAGGGGGCAATTTGGCGCCATGTTGGTAAGGGCACATTCAAGTCTAGCCGGCCGTCGCTTCTGAGCGATCTTTCCCTGCTCAGCAGGCAGGTCACTCCGGTCAAGATGGTGCGCGCAAGGCTGGCGATCGAACCCGCAATCGCGCGCGAGGCGGCGATCAATGCCTCGGTTGAGGCAGTCACGCGGCTTAGACTAGCTGGCGAACGCGCCGAGCGGGCGCGATCGTGGGAGGAATATGAGGCACTGGACGATCGGTTCCACCGCACACTGGCCGAAGCCACGGACAACATACTGCTCTTGGCGCTGTTCGAACGGCTAAATGAGACACGTCGCTCCGTTGCTGGTACTAACGTTATCCGAAAATCATCTAAGCCACCTGAGGGCCACTCGAGTTTCACGGAGCACCGGGACGTCGTAGCAGCGATCGAGGCGCGTGATCCGCACGCTGCATTCGAAGCGATGCGCCGGCATATCGGCTCGGTTTCTGCGCGTCTGTTTGGGGAAGTTTAAGGCTCAGGAACGATGCGACCAGACCCGTGCGTCGGTAAGAAAACAAGCATAAACATCGAACTTAGGGAGGAACAAAACGATGTTGAACATTCTCAGGACACTGACGGCCGCAGCCGTCGCAATACCGCTGGTGTTGGGTTTCGGAGTGGAGAAGGCAGAGGCCGACAAGATCCGGATTGCACTAGCCGAAACACCGTCGGATGAGCTGGCAGCATTCTTCGTGGCACTTGATCGCGCAAAGGCAAATGGGCTCGACTATGAGTGGACAGCCTTTTCGGACGAGGAACTCGCGATCCAGGCGGTTCTGTCAGGCCAAATGGACATCGGTTTCGGCACGCCCTACGCCGCTATGCAGCGGTCTAAAGCGCCGCTGCGCATCGTGTTCCAATTGTCGAAGCTCAAGTTCTTCCCGGTCACAACTAAAAAGTATAATAAGCTAGAGGACTTGAACGGGGAGCCGATCCTCTTGCACTCTCGGGGCGGCGGCACGGATTCCATCGCCAACGTGATCGAGGACCGCCTAAACATCAAGTTCGGCGAACGCTCCTACGTTCCAGGGTCTTCGAACCGGGTTGCGGCTCTTCTGGGCGGGCGTGCAGATGCAACGATCATCGACCTTTCAAACAAAAACAAGCTGATGCGCAGCGACGCAGGCGCTGATTTCAACGTACTCGAGATGTTTGATGTTGAGGCCAGCGACGAAGCACTGTTCGGCAATCTCGACTGGATCCAGGAGAACGCCGAAGACGTCCAAATCTTTGTCGACGCCCTTGTTAGCGTGTACCGGGACATGCACGATGATCCGACAATCATTCGCCGTGAGACCAACCCCGATGGCCCTATCGGTCAGCTGCCCAAAGAAATCTTGGCCGAACTTGACGGATTCTACAGCGATGCAGTGGAAGCGGGACTCTACGATCCAAATGGCGGCGGCCGGAAGGCGGCGACGGCCGATATGGAGTGGTATTCGGCAGCCGGTCAGCTGGACGGTGATCCGAGTGACTTGAACATCGAAGACTTTTGGTACCTCGCACCGCTCGACGCCGCAATGAACTGACCGCTCTAGTTGCTGCCGCGTCAGAAGTCGGGGCGCGGCAGCCTTATCTAATATTTCCGGAACACGATCCATGCAGAACCGCTCGCTGCACCTGAAGATTCTATCCGCCGTCATCCTATTCGGCGCTTGGGAGATTGCAGGCCGTATTCCTATCAGTTACGCATTCCCCACCTTCTTGGAATCCCTAGGTGCTCTCTTCCGCATGGCGAAGGACGGTTCCCTCTGGGCGGCCTACGGGGAGACCCTTCAGCCACTCGTTGTGGGCGTTGCGATCTCGGCAGTCCTCGGTATTGCGATCGGTCTTTGGGTGGGGCTGAGCAATGTCTTTGATTGGTTGTTCTCCCCGATATTCATCGTAATGCAAGCCGCGCCGCTTGCAGCACTAATTCCGCTTCTAGTGCTGGTTTACGGAATCGGGCTGACGTCAAAGGTGTTGGTTGTCTGCATCATGGCGATGCCCGTTATAGTGCTAAACACATCCAGTGCCGTGCGAAACACGCCAGCATCTCTCAAAGAAATGGCGAAGGCGTTCCTCGCTTCTGATTTGAGTATCATCCTGAAGATCGTCATCCCCGCCGCCTCTCCTGTGATTTTTGCGGGCTTGCGGCTTGGTGTTTCAGCCGGGTTTATCGGAGCGATCCTAGCGGAACTGAAGATTACACCGACCGGGGTAGGCGACATCATCACTTACAGCCGGTCTATTGCCGATTATCCCAGCATGTACGCTGCTATCTTCTCTATCATTCTTTTGGCGGTTCTGTTTCTGAATCTCCTCGAGAAGACCGAGGCCGTACTCTTCAAAGGAAACCAACGTGGCTATATCTCAGACTAAACCCGCGGTCGCCGACGCGGTTCCAGAAAGCGCGGTTTCGACTCGGAAGATATCGAAAAATTACGGCGAGGTGGAAGCCTTGCGCGACTTGTCACTGGAGTTCCCACGCGGCCAATTGACGTCGCTATTGGGGCCATCTGGCTGCGGAAAGACCACGCTTCTGAAAATCATCGCAGGTCTTCTGGAACCGACATCGGGCGAGGTCGAGGTCAACGGCCACACTGTAACTGGCCCTGGTCCCGACCGGGCGTTTGTTTTCCAAGATTTCGCGCTTCTACCCTGGGCCAGCGTGATTCGGAACGTTGCTTTCGGCTTGGAAATGCGCGGCGTGGCAAAATCCGAACGTGAGTCGATTGCAAAGCACTACATCGACGAGGTTGGTCTAAGCGGGTTCGAGCAGGCGTTTCCACATGAGTTATCTGGCGGCATGCGCCAGCGGGTAGGTCTCGCCCGTGCGTTGTCGGTGGATGCCCAAGTGCTCCTAATGGACGAGCCATTTTCAGCCGTAGACGAACAAACGCGTCGCAAGTTCCAGGAGGATCTGCTGGGCCTCGTCGCGAACGAGAACAAGACCTTCATCTTTGTCACACACTCGATCGAGGAAGCTGTCTACGTCTCGGACCAAATCGCGATCCTATTACCACGTCCGAGCCGTGTGTCCGAGATCATCCGGCCCTCGGGTTTCCGGGAAAAAGGCATCGACAACATTCGCCGCGACCCAGAATATTTGGACATTGTCGACCAGATCTGGGCCTCGCTGCGCAGCTATGTGGAGTAGACCATGACCTTATTTGGTTATCGCCTGCCAGGCATGTCTTCTCTGATCCTCTGGGGGCTCTTGTGGGAAATTGTTGGCCAGATGGGAGTGACGTTCTTTATTCCGCCACTGTCGGAGGTCGTGACAACGCTCTTTTCTGTGCTAGGCACGGACGCATTTCAGAAGGCTCTGGCGGAAACTGCCTACGCGTTCTCGCTGGGCGTCTTTTTCGCCATCGTAATTGGCATTCCGGTGGGCATACTGATGGGCAAAAACCGGCTGCTTGACGAACTTCTGTTGCCATGGGTGAACGTCTTTCTCAGTGCCCCGCTAACAGCGCTGGTCCCTGTGCTGATGGTACTCTTCGGGTTCGGGATGAAGGCGATTGTCATCACTACAACACTCTTCGGCATCTGGATAATTATTCTCAACGCACGTGCTGGGGTGAAACAGATCAACCGCTCGCTTATAGAGATGGCGCATAGTTTTGGCGCCTCACCGTGGAAGGCATTCAGTCAAGTTTATTTCTGGGCGGCTCTGCCGGAGATTCTTGGAGGTGTGCGGATCGGTGTGATCCGCGCTGTAAAAGGGGTGATCATCGGCCAGCTCTTAATTTCGATCGTAGGCTTCGGTGCTCTATTCGAGCTCTACTCGGCTAACTTCTTGATGGCGCATTTCTGGGCGGTGCTAATCGTGCTGTTCGCGCTGGCTTTTACGATCTCAGAGTTTCTCGCCTACCTTGAACGAAAGGTTTCGTACTATGCAGCAAAGCGCTAACCCGAGATGCGGTAAACCTTGAAGACCCACTAGGGTCAGGGCTCATAGCCAATAGATGACGGTTGCGGCGAGTGCGACTGCCGAGAGGAAGACCTTTGGGCACCGATAATACCGTGTCGCGACACGCCGCCTGTCCTTGAGCCTGCCGAACATGATCTCGATCCGGTGCGCCGCTTGTATCGACGCTTGTCATAGCGCACAGCGCTTTTGCGTTGCTTGCGGCCAGGGATACAGGCCCGGATCCCTTGGTCTTTCAATGCTTCCCTGAACCAGTCGGCGTCATAGCCGCGGTCTCCGAGGAGCCAATCGAAATCCGGCAGGCTGCCGAGCAATGCCCGAGCGCCGATTTAGTCGCTGACCTGACCGGCGGTGACAAACAGGTTGAGTGGCCGCCCCTGGCTGTCGCAGATGGCATGCAGTTTTGTGTTCATGCCGCCCTTGGTTCGGCCGATCAGGCGTCAACGCCCCCCTTTTTCGCGGCCATGCTGGTCGCGGTCCGGTGCGCCCTCAGATAGCTGGCGTCAATCATGACCGTCTTCTCCTCGCCGTTCTCGGCTGCCAGGCCGGCCATGATCTGCGCGAAGACGCACTTGTCGCTCCACCGCTTCCAACGGTTGTAGAGCGTCTTGTGCGGGCCGCACTCAAAAGGCGCGTCACGCCAACGCAACCCATTGCGATTGATGAGGATAATCCCGCTCAGCACACGCCGGTCGTCAACCCGTGGCTTGCCGTGGGACTTCGGGAAATAGGGCTCAAGACGCGCCATCTGCGCATCTGTCAGCCAGAAGAGATCAGACATGTTCACCGCTCGTCTTCGGGCGGTGAATCACGCAGCTCACCGGAAATCAATGAGTCCTGACACCAAGCTTCGCCCACCCTTCACGAATAAAGATGAGACTTCAATGTCTCTCCAAGCTTCTCCAGCGGCAGATGGGTGAAATCCTTGTCGATTTCCATCCAGATCGTCGCGCGCACGGACGTATCGAGGTGATTGCGCAGAAATCCCATAAGGCGAGGGGCCGCAACGATCACCAGTTGTTCGAACTCTCCCTTGCGCAACGAGGCCAAAAGCCTCTCGCCGGTATCCCGCGCAAAGGCGTCGAGGGCGAGATCTTCTGACGCGGTCCGCGGATCCATCCGATGCTGGGATGGCCCGACACGGGAATGCGACATACCGGGATCATCGGCATAGTCGTTCACTGCCGGCGCTTTCCAGACATGGCCCTCGAGCGGGACAAGCGGTGTATTCCGCCCCCTGAGCTCGAATACACGCGCCGTATCTCCATTGGCCACGATGACCCGTGTCGTCTTTGCCTTCATTCCCCTGTTTCCCTGATCTGATCGCCATACGCCGGGCGGTGTGGTTCGTGCCCGCGCACAACCCGCTCTCCCTTGAATGGCCCCCGCGTTTCGGTAACGACCGTGCATTGCCCTTCCGCCGTCCCGTCTTTCTCGAAATAGATGACGACCCAGTCGCGCGTGCGGCTTAGCCGGTGCGCGTTGGGCGTGTTCGAATAAAGCGCGGTCAGCCTCCATGGCCCGCGCTCGGTGTGCAGGATCGGAAGCCAGGCCGCACCGCCCGGATTGAACCGGCGAGGCGCGATCTTCGGTAGGTCGTCCGCCATCACACGCCGCCTGTATTCGCGATCCACATCGAGTACTTTCTCGATAGGCGGCGCCGGCATCCTGCCGTCGGCGCGCGGAAACCTGCGCCGCGCCAACATCTCCGACAGCGAATGCTGAATGGCCCGGACGCGGCGCTTGCCGATTCCGTTCAGCGTTTCCAACCGCCCGTCATAGGCGGCAACCTCCAGACCTTCCAGCGTCTCGATTCCAAGATCCTCATGGATGACCTGGGCCAGGCGCGGGCCGATCGTCGGAACGGTCTGAAGCACCTTTTCGGGGTCCAGTTCCCCGCGCAGACGGCGCATCATGGCAAGATCGCCGGTCCGCAAGAGCTCGGCGATCGCTCCCGCAATCGAGGTGCCAATTGTCGGCAGGTCTTCAAGGCTGCGGCCGCCCTTCTCCGTCAGAATTTTCCGCAGGCTTTCCGTCATCGCGGCCACGAAGGCGGACGCTTCCCGGTAGGCCCTGACCCGGTAGGGATCGGCCCCCTGCGCATCCAGCAGATCCGCGACCTCGGCAAGCTTTTCAGCGATGAAGAGGTTATCGGATCGCGCTGCGTCCGGCTTGTTCGGTCTCGTCTCCTGCACGGCAAATCTCGTTCTAGCTTCCGGGATCACTCTTATCACCCGCCCGACCGGCTCGGTTGACGTGCCTCAATCCGATCGAACGCCCTGCACATCCCGGCGCGCCGGCCGTTCGCAAGATCTTCGGTGTAATGACACTGCCCCCTTCGCGACGCCGGAACAGCCCGGCGATCAGTCGAGCAGATCACGTCAACGCCTTAATCCCCTGCCCCGGCCTTTCGTCCTGATCCCGAACGCGGAATAGAGCGGGCAGAAGGCGAACACGGCCGTGACGCCAAGCAACGCGCCAAGTCCCATGCTGACGATGGCAAGCCAGGTGTTCGACCAGCTGACCGGAATGCCGAGGAACGGGGTGAAAAACAGCACAAGCCCGATCACGAGCCTGAGGATTCGGTCGACCGTGCCCATGTTTTCTTCCATCCGGTCTCCTCCATCACTGCGGCGTTCCCGCGATATTCCCGGCCGATATTAAGCGGCTTTGAAAACCGACGGCTGATGCCCGTCAAACTGCAAGACGGATCTTGGGCTTCGCACACCGGATCGTCGCCGGAGACACCTCGCGCATCGCGCCCGTGCCTTTGGTCAGGCCGCCCTGATCCGCGCGCCGCCCGAAAGCGCGTCGCTCGCCTCGTGCGTGCTGAGAAATACCCGGCCTTTCCCGAGTTCCTGCAGGAATGACACCCTGTCCAGGCGATCCATCACCGGCCCTTTGACTTCGGCCAGATGTAGGGTGACGCCCGCGTTGCGCAGCCGCTCGATCATGCGTTCCAGCGATTCGAGCGCGCTTGCATCGATGAAGTTGACGGCACTCATGATCAGCACAAGATGCTCGATTTCGGGCCGTTCCGAGACACGTGCCAGAAGGGCGTCTTCCAGATATGCCGTGTTCGCGAAGTAAAGGCTCTCGTCGACCCGCACCATCAGAACTTTCGGATCCGTCGTCACCTTGTGTCGAAGGACATTCCGGAAATGCTCCGTCTCTCCCACGCGGCCCACCTCCGCCATGTGCGGACGGCTGGTACGCCAGAGGTAAAGCGCGATCGACAGCGCGGCACCGAACACGATCCCCAGTTCGACACCGACACTCAGAACTGCGGCGAAGGTGACCATCAGCGATGCGGCATCTGCCCGGTTGTACGCCCACGCGTCGCGCAGCGCCTTTACGTCGATCAGATCGAAAACCGCAATGACGATGATTGCCGCCAGCGTTGCCTGGGGCAGGAAATAGATCAGCGGCGTCAGGAACAGCACGGTGATCGCGATAAGCCCGGCCGTAATGATCGATGCAAGCGGCGTCACCGCCCCTGCCGTGAAATTCACGAGCGACCGTCCGAACCCGCCGGCAACCGGGTAACCGCCGGTGAAGGACGCCCCGATATTCGCGGCGCCAAGTGCGATCAATTCCTGGTTCGCATCCACCTTTTGCCGGCGCTTGCTGGCAAGCGATTTGGCGACCGATACGCTTTCCAGAAACCCTACTAAGGCGATCAGTGCCGCCGCCGGAAAAAGCTCCTGGATCAGCGCCATATCGAAGCCGGGCGCGGCAAGGGGCGGAAGGCCCGAAGGGATATCGGCCACGATCATGACACCTGCTGACTGGTCGAGCCCCAGAAGCCAGACAGCCATCGTCGTCAGGAACACCGCGACAAGCGGTCCGGCCTTCGCCAGAACCTGCGCATGGCCACGCGCGACCCCAAGCGCGGCAAGCCAGCCGGCGAGACGCGTCTTGAAGACCAAGAGAATTGTCAGCGAGGTGGCGGCGATCCCGAAAGTCACCAGGTTCGTCTGACCGATTTGGCTTACGGCATGGCCGATGGTTTCGGTAATAAGGTGGGTGCGCGGAATGTCGATTCCCAGAAGATACTTCAACTGCGAGAACCCGATCACAAGGGCCGCCGCGCTCGAAAACCCGGAAATCACAGGATGGCTCAGGAAGTTGACGAGAAAGCCAAGCCGCGCAAGCCCCATGCCAAGAAGGATGGCGCCGCTCAGGAAGGCCAGAAGGATCGCGCCGGACAGGTATCCCGCACTTCCGCCTGCGTGAAGTTCGCCCAGCGTCGAGGCGACCATCAGCGAAACGATCGCAACGGGCCCCACGGCCAGCGCACGGCTCGACCCCAAAACGCCGTAGAAGACAAGCGGTACGATCGAGGCGTAAAGCCCCACTTCCGGCGGCAGACCGGCAAGAAGCGCATAGGCCATACCCTGCGGCACAAGCATGATCGCGACGATCAGACCGGCGAGCCCGTCGCTAGCAAGCTCTTCCCGGCCATATCCGGGAAGCCACTCGAAAATGGGCAGATACCGTCGGAGTTTACTCATGGACATGGCCCGTACTCCTCAGATCAGGGCAGGATCCGCCACGGCATGCTGCCCGGAAATCACGCGGTTCCAGGGCATGTGTTTCAGAAGGCTGGCCATGGCACAGTTGCCGGTCAGCCCCGCCTGGGTCAGCCCGGCCCCGACAAAGGCGCTGATCGCGGCGAACCACGGGTTGACGAAAACGGCCAAGGCAAGACCGATCAGAACGAGGCTGCCCGCAGCAATCTGCACCTGACGCATGATACTGATCGGCGCCTTGGCGTTTTCATTCACCTTCAGACCGGCATCACGCCAGGCCTGAATGCCGCCTTCCAGCTGATAGACCTTCCTGAACCCCGTCTGCAGGATCTGGGGCGCGGCTGCTTCCGTTCGCCCGCCGCTGCGGCAGTGGAACACGGCGATCTTCTCGTGATCCCTGGGGAAGTCATCCGGGTTGAAGCCCGACAGCGGCACAAGATGCGCCTCCGGCACGTGCTCTTTGATCCATTCGTCGGGTTCGCGCACGTCGATCAGAACGGCCTTGCCTGACCTGACCCATTGATGGGCCGTCTTCGGGTCGATGCTTTCAAGTTTCATGTCTGGTTGTCCTTCAAGGGTTTGCCGGTCGCACCGCAGTATTTCGCGTAGAGAAAGTTCAGCACCTCGGCGACGTTGGGGTCGACGATGCGGTAGAACATCGTCTGCCCATCGCGCCGGGCCTTCACGATCCTTTCGCGTCTGAGCACGGCCAGTTGTTGCGACACCGCTGTATCCCGTGCCCCGATCTCCCGCGCGAGCTGGCCCACGGATTTCTCCCCTTCGGTCAGCAGGCAAAGAATGATCAGGCGGCTTCGGTTCGACAGAAGCGTCATCAGATCGCAGACCTCGTCTGCAGCAGATTGCATGTCATTCATATTCATACTTGCGCATGTAGGAATGTATACCCATATCGTCAAGAGTAAGATGCTGCGGGGTCAGATCCGGATAGGGCCTTGCGGCCGGTCAACCCGGGACGCGCAGCAAACGCTACTGAGATGAAATCGAGGCAAGGAGCTTGATCATGAAACCCGACGTCAAAGCATTCTTCGACGAAGCCACCTTCACCGTCTCCTATGTGGTGAAGGATCCCGAAGGCCAAAGCTGCGCCGTGATCGACTCGGTGCTCGATTACGATCCCAAGTCAGGGCGGACCGACACCACCTCAGCCGATGCGATCATCGCCTATGTGAAGGAACGAGGCCTCAAGGTCGAATGGCTGCTCGAAACCCACGCGCACGCCGATCACCTGAGTGCCGCGCCCTATATTCAGAAGGCGCTCGGCGGCACGACGGCCATCGGCTCTCACATCACCGAGGTGCAGAATGTCTTCGCCAAGCTCTTCAATGTCGAGAAGGGCTTTCAGACCGATGGCCGCCAGTTCGAACATCTTCTGAAGGATGGCGAAGAGTTCAGGATCGGCGGGCTGACCCTGCGCGCCATGCATACCCCCGGTCACACGCCCGCCTGCATGACCTATGTCACCGATGGCGCGGCATTTGTCGGCGACACGCTTTTCATGCCGGATTTCGGTACGGCGCGGGCGGATTTCCCGGGCGGCGATGCCCGGCAAATGTACCGCTCGATCCAGAAGATCCTCGCACTGCCGGACGATACCACGCTGTATATGTGCCACGACTACAAGGCGCCAGGCCGCGACGAATATAAGTGGGAAACGACGGTGGCCGAGGAAAAGGCCCAGAACGTCCACGTCGGCGGCGGCAAGACCGAGGACGAATTCGTCACCATGCGCGAGGCGCGGGATGCCACCCTCGAGATGCCGACGCTGATTCTCCCCTCCGTGCAGGTCAACATTCGCGCGGGCGAGATGCCGCCGGCGGAGGATAACGGCGTGTCCTACCTCAAGATCCCGATCAACCAGCTTTGAAACGAGGGCCGGGCTGCTTTCCCGCGGCCCGGCCCTCGATTTGCCCTCGCACCCCCTTGCCCCAACGACTAGCGTCTTCTCGAAGACACCTCTCACCGGGGGCGAGATGACCGAGTACTGGCAAAAGTTCTTCCGCGACACCTGGGGTATTTCCGGGCGCATCGCTGCCCTGCCCGGTGAACTGGATCTGAACTTTCTGGCCCCGGACGACGGCCTCGTTCTCAAGGTCATGCGTCCCGGTTGCGATCGCGCGCTGGTGGAGCTTCAGGCCGCGCTTCACGCCCATCTGTCGCGGTCCGGGAACTGCCCCGTTCCTGAGGTCGTCGCCGCGAAAGACGGGCGTGAGCTTCTGGAGACGGCCGACGAAACCGGAGCGGCCCGGCTTGTCTGGGCCATCAAGCGGCTCGACGGAACAACCGTGGCGAATATCCGTCCGAGGCTTGAAAGCGTCGCGGCGGATCTCGGGCGGGTGACCGCGCACATGGCCGAGGATCTTGCCGGGTTCGATCACCCTGCCCTCGACCGTCCGCTGAAATGGGATCTGCGCCGTGCGGATTGGATCAGAGACGAGATCGGCCTGATAAACGACGGTGCACGACGGGCGCAGATCACCGGGCTTCTCGACGCCTTCACCGCGCGGCACCTTCCGCTTCTCGAACGGCTGCCCGCACAGGCGATCCACAACGATCTCAACGACCACAACCTGCTGGCCCGCGTGGATCTGAACGGTGCCGCGCTGACCGGGGTAATCGATTTTGGCGACGCGATCCGCGCGCCCGTTCTGTGCGATCTTGCCATTGCCGGGGCCTATGCCGCGCTCGATACAGACCGGCCGCTGGCTCAGGTCACCGCGCTTGTGCGCGGCTTTTGCAGCGTGCGCCCCCTGAGAGAGGAGGAGGCCGATGCGCTCTGGCCCCTCGTTCTCATGCGGCTTGGCGTAAGCGTCGTGAACGCCGCACGGGAAAAGCGGCTGAAGCCGGATGATCCTTACGTGACGGTATCGGAACGTCCCGCCTGGCGGCTTCTCGACTGGGCGCGTGACCAGGATGCGACCGCGATCACCGCGACCTTGCGACATGCCGCGGGGCTAGACCCTGCGCCCTGCATGGCACGCGCGGCCCGGGCGCTCGACAGCGCGCTGATCTGCCCGATGTTGGAAACCGATCTTGCGGGGGCGCGCGTGGCCGATCTTTCGGTCACCGGCCGCGATGCACCGGGCGATCCGGAGACGGGTGCCCTCGACCCCGCAACGTTCGGAGAGGCGCCGGTTCTGGGCCGCTGGGCCGAACCCCGGCTGATCTACACCGCGCCGCTCTTTCGCGCGGGTTCGCATCCGGCGGAGGGCCGCAGAACCCTTCACATGGGGCTCGACGTATTTCTGCCCGCGGGCACCGCCGTCGCCGCCCCGATCGCGGGCGTGGTGCGCTATGCGGGACGCGAGGACGCCGCCCAGGGCTATGGGGGTTGCGTGATCCTCGAACATGAGGCGGGCGGGGCGCGGTTCGCCGCGCTTTATGGGCACCTCGCGCCTGCCTCGATCGCCGGTCTTGCGCCCGGCGCGTCGGTGGACGCGGGAACGGTGTTCGCACGCCTCGGAACGGCAGAGGAGAACGGCGGCTGGCCGCCCCATCTTCATCTTCAGCTCGGGCACCCGGACCAGGCGGACGCGCCCTTTGCCGGTGTCTACGCGGCGGGAATGGAGGAAACGGCCCGCGCGCTGCATCCAAATCCGGCGCGGCTTCTGAGCCTTGATCCCGCCACGGTCACTGCCCCGCGCCTCGATCACGAGGCCGAGGCGGCGCGGCGGCGGCGCCACAGCACGCGAAACCTCAAACTTTCCTATGCCAAGCCGCTGCCGATCCTGCGCGGACGCGGCACGCTGCTATACGACGACCGGGGGCGCACCTACCTCGACGCCTATAACAACGTGCCCCATGTGGGCCACGCCCATTCGCACGTGGTGGCGGCCATCGCGCGGCAGATGGCCCTGGTAAACACCAACACGCGGTATCTTCAGCCGATCTGGGCGGACTATGCCGAAGCGATCACCGCGCTGATGCCCGAGGGGCTCGACGTCGTGTTCTGCGTCAATTCCGGCAGCGAGGCCAACGACCTTGCCCTGCGACTTGCGGCGGCTGCCTCGGGCGGGACGGAGGTAATCGTCTCTCGCGCCGGATATCACGGGATCACGCGCGCGGCGATCGAGATCAGCGAGTACAAATTTGGCGGCCCGGACGGGACGGGCCGACCCGACCATGTGCACGTGGCCGAGGTGCCCGACCCCCTGCGCGGGGCGCTTCCGGGCAACGACGATCCGGGGCCGCGCTATGCCGATGACGTGGCGCGCGTGATCCGCGAGGCCGAAGGCTTGGGTCGCAGGGTTTCGGCCTTCATCTCGGAGCCGTTTCCAAGCGTCGCGGGCCAGGTCATCCCCCCGGCAGGCTACCTGAAGGCGGTTTACGATCACGTACGCGCAGTCGGCGGGATCTGCATCGCGGATGAGGTGCAGACCGGGCTCTGGCGGCTTGGGCAAACCCCTTGGGGCTTCGCCCAGCAGGGCGCACGGCCCGATATCGTCGTCTTGGGCAAGCCCGTCGCAAACGGGCACCCCATGGGGGTCGTGGTGACGACGCGCGAGATCGCCGATGCCTTTGCGAGCCGTATGGAATTCTTCTCGACCTTCGGGGGGTCGTCGGTGTCCTGCGCCGCGGCGCTTGCTGTGCTGGATGTTCTCAGGGACGAGGACCTGCCCCGGCAAGTGGAGCGTGTGGGCGCCCGGATGCTTAACGGGCTTTCGGCGCTCGCCGCACGCTATCCGCTTCTCGCGGACGTGCGGGGCATGGGCCTGTTTCTCGGGGTGGATCTGGCACGCCCTGACGGCTCACCCGCGACCGAGGCCGCGGCCTATATCGTCAACCGGCTTCGCGAGAACCGCGTACTGATCGGATCGGACGGGCCCCACGACAACGTGCTGAAGATCCGTCCCCCCCTGGTGTTTTCAGAGACCGACGCGGATTTCCTGCTGCGGCGGCTGGAAGCCATCCTCGGAGAGACGGCGCTTCAGCCCTTCATGGACGGCTGAACGCCCCGCCCGCTACTCCAGCACCACTTTCGGGAAATAAAAGCTCACCGTCCAGTTCGGCATGTCCACGATCTCGGAGATCCGAAGGTCGCCCGCGACGGAGGCCAGCATATAGGCCTCCACCGCCGACATGCCCGTTTCGCGGGCCACCCGCTCCACCGTGCCGCGCACGGCGTCCTTCGCCGCTTGCATCAGGTCGGGCCCGATCCCCGTTGTGACCCAGTAACCCTTCTTGTCCAGATGCGAGGTCACGGGCCCCGAGGTTTCGAATCTCGGGAAGGCGAAATTCGCACCCTTCACCAGGTCGATCTCGAATTCCACGTCCATGGGGCTTTCGATGGCCGTGCCGCAGATCTCGCCGTCGCCTTGTGCTGCATGCGTGTCGCCGAGGGAAAGCAGCCCGCCTGCAACCTCCACCGGCAGGAAAAGCGTGGTGCCCGCCGCATTGTCGCGGATGTCGAGGTTGCCACCCACCCGCCGGGGTGGAACGACGCTGTGATGGCCCGCCTCGGCCAGTGCCAGCCCGATCGTTCCCACGAAGGGCTTCAGGGGCACGCGCCCGCCGGGGCCGTAAGCAGCGGGCGTCGTTGCGCCGGTGTCGTAACTCCAGATATGAAGTGCCGGGTCGGGGAATTCATCCGCCAGAAGGCCGAAGCCCGGAATGTTCGCCGTCCAGCCCCAGCCCGAAGGGTGGAACTTGCGGAAGGTCACTGCCACCGCATCACCCGGTTCGGCGCCTTCGACGAAGATCGGGCCCGTCACCGGGTTCACCTGCCCGAAATCGAGCGCTTCCAGATCCTCCAGCCCGCTTTCCGGGCTAAGCTGGCCGCCCGAGGCATCGATCGTTTCCACCGCCAGCGTGTCGCCCGGTTTGACCGACAGGACAGGCTCGAAGGTATTGTCCCAGCCCAGATGATGGTCGTGCTTGTGGATCGTATGTGTGCAGGTCATTTGGAGGTCTCCATGGTCTTGCGGCGCCGGAACACCAGGTCCTCGATCTCGCGATTCCCCATCAGGCCGTGCGGCCGGAAGGCCATCACGCCCACGATGACGATACCAAGAAGCAGGCCCGAAAGCCCCAGCATCTCGGGCAGTTTGACGCCGACAAGGGTGGGCCCGGTTTCCAGCCAGCGAATGATTTCGAGGCCGAGGGAAATAAGAAGCGTTCCGAACACGGCGCCCGTGACGCTGCGCAAACCCCCGAGGATCAGCATCGCAACGGTGAGGAAGACGTAGTTGAAATAGAACGGGCGCGCCGAAATCGTACCGAGATAGAACGCATAGGCGATCCCAGCCGTCGCGAAGAACAGGGTCGAGACGATCCAGGCAACGAGCCGGGCGCGGACAACGTTGACGCCCATGGCACGCGCGCCCACCTCGTCATCGGCCACAGCGCGAAGCCTGAGGCCCAGCCGGCTTTCCCGGAACAGCCGTGCCGCGACGATGGCGAGGATCACAAGCGCCGTGACATGGCCCAGCCCGAACACACGCGGAATGCCGAACAGCGCCTGGTTGCCTTTGAAGATGTCGGTCCGGTGCAGGAAAATCGAATGCACGATCACCAGGATCGCGATGGAGACGATGGTAATCGACACGTTTGTCAGCCGCGACATGAAAAGCCCGGTCAGCGCCCCGATCGCCCCGGTGATGGCAAGCGCGACGAAGGCCGCCGAAATCGGGTGCATCTCGAAGGCGTTGAGGCCCCAGGGCGCGTCCGGCAGCGACACCGCCTTCATCGCCGCCGGCGTGACGCAAATCGCCGCGGCATAGGCCGCGATCCCCATGAAAGCCGCGTGGCTGAAGGTGGCGTAATTGCCGTTGCCCATGAAGGTCTGAAGACCGATCACGACGATCAGGTTGACGAAGGTCGCGTAGAGGATGCGGGCCTGGTAGCTTTCTCCCCAGAGCGCGTAGGCCCCCACGATCAGAAGGATCAGGATCGCCAGCAGGGTCGAGCCGATAAGCCCGCGCTTCTGATCGGTGTTCAGGAACACGCCGGTCACAGCTTGTCACCCTTTTCCGCCGCCGGGGTCAGGATGCCGTCGGGGCGCCAGAACAGAAGAAGCGCCACAACGAGGAACACCGCCGCCTGGGCAAGCCCGCCCGCCGTCTGCGGAAGAAGGACGAGAACGCCAACTTCCAGAAATCCCAGGATGAACCCGCCCAGCACCGCGCCCGGCAGGCTGCCGAAGCCCCCCAAAACGCAGGCGATGAATGCTGTCAGCACCGGGTCGAAGCCCATATGGGGCGTGACGCTGCCCCGGCGCGCCATGATGAAGATGCAGGCCAGCCCCGCCAGAAGCCCAGAGATCGCGAAGGCGGTGGCAACAACCCGGTTCGCACGGATACCGCAAAGCCGGACCATCTGGAAATCGCGGGAGGCCGCGCGCATGGCGATGCCAAGATGGCTGCGCTTCAGGAAGAGCGTCAGGAAAAGGATCGCCGCGATGGTCGTCACCGTCTCGTAGATTTGAAGCGACGAGACGTGGATCGGCCCAAGCATCAGGGTGCGATCGAGGAAGATGAACTGGGTGGCCGAAATCGGGCGGGGAGACCCCAGAAGAAGGTAGAGGTTCTGAAGAATGATACTGACCCCGAAGGCCGTCAGAAGCCCGGTCGTGATATCGGCGTTCCGCACCGTCCGGAACGCAACCCGTTCGAGAAGCAGCGACACCGCCACGCAGGCAATCAGCACCCCGGCCATAAGCACAAGCGGGTTACCGGTGAGGATCGTGCCCACCACGGCCATGGAATAGCCGCCGAAGGCGATCACCTCGCCATGTGCGAAGTTCACAAGCCCCATGATCGAGAAGACGATGGCAAGCCCCACCGCGATCAGCGCGTATTCCGCCCCGAAGGACAGCGCATTCAGAAGCTGCTGTATGGCATAGTCCATCAGCCGTGCACTCCGGTCAGTTCATCCATTAGCCCCGATCCGTCCCCGAACTCGCGTGCCGGGCCCTGGCGCGTCACGAGGCCGTTGACCATGACGTAAACATGGTCAGCCACCTCGATCGCGGCGCCGGCGTTCTGTTCGACCAGAAGGATCGTCATGCCGTCGCGGCGAAGGTCTTCAATCAGGTCAAAGACCTGGCCGATGATCTTCGGCGCAAGGCCAAGCGAGGGTTCGTCGAGAAGAAGGATGCGCGGGCGGCTGAGAAGCGCCCGCGCGATCGTCAGCATCTGCTGTTCACCGCCCGAAAGCGTCCCGGCGCTTTGCCCGCGCCGTTCTCCCAGGATCGGGAACCGCGTCAGCCAGTCTTCGATGTCCCCCGTGACATCGCCGTCGGTGCGGGTCGCGGCGCCCATGCGCAGGTTCTCGAAGACCGAGAGGTTCGAAAAGATCCGCCGCCCCTCAGGCGCGATGGAGATGCCCGCCCGGAACCTGTCCTCGATGTCGAGCGCACCTAGATCACGGCCCGCGAGCCGGATCGTGCCCGTCGCGCGCGCCGTCCCGGTGATGGCCGACAGTGTCGAGGTTTTTCCGGCCCCGTTCGGGCCCAGAAGCGCCACGCAGGTGCCTTCGGCCACCGCAAGGTCGATGCCATGAACTGCCTCGATCGGCCCGTGGTAAACCTTCAACCCGTTGATTTCGAGCACGGAACGGCTACCCCCGTTTAAAGACTGGCACGCCCCCGGGATCATCCGGGGGCGCGGCGTTTCTGCTGGTTTACGGCCAGGCGGGCACGTTGTCGGGCACTTCGAGGCTCAGAAGCTTCCGCTCCCCGTTCTCAAACCCGATCACCGGGATCTCGCGCAGGGCGTAGCTTGTCGTGTCCTTGAACGAGATTGACTCCACCGACATCACCGGGATCGCATCGGCCGCACGTATCGCGTCGCGTACCGCCGCGGGATCGGTCGATCCTGCGGCTTCGATGCCGTAGGCCACGATCTGGATCGTATCCGCGCCGAGCGCCGGGAAAAGGCCGTTCACTTCCATACCGATCTCGGCGCAGGCCTGCTGGAACGCGTCGATCTTGCTGCCACCCTGAGAGGGCGCGAGCGTGCCGAAGAAAACCCGGTCGAGAAGCGAGGCGTCCTCGCCCGCCAGCGCGTCAAGCGACGGATCGTCGAAGCCGTCCGACCCCACGACCCAGGCGTCGAGACCGGCCGCACGCACCTGGCGGATCAGAACCGCGATATCGGGCACGCCCCAGGAGATGTAGATGGCGTCGGGTGCCGGATCGAGCGCACGAAGCTCGGCGATCTGCGGGCTCCAGTCCGTGGTCCCACCAGTATAGTTCAGCGTCGCCTGAAGCGTGCCGCCGCCTGCCTCGATCACTTCGGCGAACCATTCGGGCGTCCGGGCCGACCAGGAACCCCCTTCGTCGGAGGTGAAGATCACAACGTTCTTGACGCCTTGCGCCAGGGCAAAGTTCGCCGCAGCCGTGGCGGTATATGGATCGGGCGCCACGTTCGTCAGGAAGTTGTCGACGACGCCCGTATGCATCTCCACCTGGGTGGACTGAGCCTGAACGATGGAAACGCCCTGCGCGCCCGCGATCTGCGCCACGGGAATCATCGTATCCGAAAACGGAATCGTCCCGATGGCCACTGGGTTGTCGCCGAGAAACCGTTCCACAGCAGAAATCGCGGCCTGCGTGTCAGCACCGGTATCCTGCACCATCAGCTCGATCTGGCGGCCGCCGATGCCCCCGTCGCGGTTGATCATTTCGGCCATGCAGCGGGCACCGTCCACCTCGTTATAAGGCGCGAAATCCCCGGTCAGCGGCACGGCGAAGCCGATCTTCACGGTGTCCTGGGCCAGCGCGGGCACCGCGGCAAGCCCGGCAGCCAGCGCGCCCAGCGCGCAGTGGGTCAGCAAGGTTCTCATGTGTTTTCCTCTCTTGTCAGACAGTTTCCCCGTGCCCGAGATAGGCACGGATGACCTCTTCGTTTCTGGTGACGTCCTGTGGCAGGCCCGAGGCCAGGAGCCTGCCCATGCTCATGACCGTCAGCATCTCGGACGCCGACATGATGAATTTGAGATCGTGGTCGATCAGAAGGATCGCGCAGGGATGGCGTTCGCGAAGCCACAGCAAGTTCCGGAAGAGTTCTTCCGTTTCCTCGGGGTTCATGCCCGCCGCCGGCTCGTCCAGCAGCAGAATCTGGGGGCGCAGCGCCAGCGCCCGGATGATCTCTAGCCGCCGCATATGGCCGTAGGACAGCGCATCGGGCGCAAGGCTCAGCACGGGGCCAAGCCCGAAGCGTTCGATCGCGTCACCGACCAGCGCGGGATCGCCGCCGTCGCGGGCATGGCTTTCCGCCACTTCGATGTTGCGCCGCACACTAAGGTTCGGAAACAGCCGCAGGTTCTGGAAGGTGCGCGCGATGCCGGACCGGGCGACCACTTCAGGGGCCAGGTTTTGGATCTCGCGATCGCCCAGAAGAATGCGGCCGCTGGAGGGCCTGAGAAACCCCGAGATCAGGTTGATCATCGTGGTCTTTCCCGCCCCGTTTGGCCCGATCAGCCCATGGATCTCGGAATCGGCCACCGTGAAGGAGACGCCGTCCACTGCCTGGACGCCACCGAAACGCTTCGAAACGCCCTCGACGCGCAGCATCAATAGACCTCGCCGTAGCGGGCGCATTTCTCCGCCGTGTCCAGGCCCTCAAGAACCTTAAGTTCCGATCGCTTGTGATCGGCATAAACCTTGACGAAATCCGCCCCGAACCAGCCGCGCACCGCATCCGACGCCTCGAAGGCTTCAAGGGCCTCGGACAGCGATTGGGGCAGCCGGATCATACCGGCCGCGTGAAGCCGGTCTTCGGGCCAGAGCGACAGGTCATCTTCCGTGACGCCGGGCGGCCCGATCCTGTCCCGAACACCCGCTGCTCCGGCAAAGATCAGAGCTGCAAGCGCAAGGTGCGGGCTTGCCGCGGCATCGCAGGCCCGGACTTCGAAATTGTACTGTGCCGCAACCTTCGCCGGATCGAGGTTCGACACGGGACAGATCCGCACCGCCGCCTCCCTGTCGCGAAAGCCGAGGTTGTTGAAGGCCGCGCTCCAGCGATGCGGGGTTAGCCGCAGGTAGCTGATCTCGGAGGGCGCCAGAAGGGCAAGGATCTGATCGAGATGGGCGAGGATCCCGCCGATGAAGTACCGCGCCGGTTCGCTCAGGCCATGGGGGTCGTCAGCATCA
This sequence comes from Ovoidimarina sediminis, assembly GCF_032586175.1. Lineage (NCBI taxonomy): Bacteria > Pseudomonadati > Pseudomonadota > Alphaproteobacteria > Rhodobacterales > Roseobacteraceae > Ovoidimarina > Ovoidimarina sediminis. The sequence goes on along the minus strand of NZ_JAWHTE010000009.1, from coordinate 95,775 downwards.
TGGGTCACAGGGTGCCCGTCGGTATCGCGAAGGCTCAGGTGGATGTGCACGCCGTTGCCCACATCCGACGGATCGAGGATCGGCGCGAAACTCGACTGGTGCCCGAAGCGCCCGGTGATGTCCTGCACGAGCATCCGAAGCAGCGCCGCCTGATCGGCCACCGCCACGCCCATTGTGGGGCCGCACGTCACCTCGTATTGCCGCGCGCCGTATTCCTTCATGAACGTATCCGGCGCGATCCCTGCATGCCGCAGCGCCGCAATCAGAGGCTCGGCCCAGGCCTGCGCCGAGCGAAACCCGCGGAACGAATAGGAATCGCCCGGAACCGGCACCGCGTCGCGCAGCATGAATTCGTGCTCGAAGGCCCCGAAGACCTCAAGCTCCGCCTTACCGCGCAGGGTGGAGAGCGCGCGCTTCAGGTGCGACCGGGTGCAGAATTCCCATGGCTGACCATCGAGATAGAGGATATCACCCAGCATCACGTCGAGCGCCGGTGCCTCGCCCTCCGCAGCAAGCGTCAAGCGCGCCTCGGGATCAGGAACGAGGGCCAGGTCGCCCAACGCCCCAAAGGGCGTTTCCGCAATGGTATTGAAACAGTTGATCTGAACGTTCGTCGGCGTCCAGCCGACGCCTTTCCGCATCCGGGAGGTCCGCTCGGATGCGGGAAACGACTTTCCCCGCAGCAGACCGGCAAGATCAGTGGCTCCCACGAAGACAAGACGGTTGTCGTCACTCATGGCCGTGCCTCCCCGGGCGTGCGGCCCCTCAGCGTGTCCCACGCCTCGATCCGGGTTCGCGTGGCATCCCAGTCCCGTTCGGCCAGCGGCACCAGCAAGGCTTCGACCAGTGCGAAGGCAGGCACGTAACTGTCCCAGAGCGTACCGGAATCTATCGGCACCGTAACGAGTTCCGTGGCCCCCTTGGCTGCAGGCGTGATCCATGGATCGGTGATGATGATGGTCTGCGCCTTGCGCACCCGGCCCGCAGCCGCGAATTCGGCAAGCTTCGCGTCGTAGCGCCGGAAATCGAACAGGACGACGACATCCCGCGGCTTCATCCGAAGCAGGTATTCCGGCCATGCCTCGGGGTCGGGCGGAACGTGAAACACATCCGACCGAATCTGGCGCAGATGGCGCAGGAAGAATTCCGCAATCGCATCACTCATCCGGCCGCCCAGCATGAAAACCCGCCGCTTGGGATCGCCCAGCATGGTGCAGATCCGGTCGAACTGATCGGGGGGCATCCGAACGGCAAGATCGCGGGTCAGCGCCATGGCGCGGGTCACGTAATCCGTCAGCCGGTGAGATGCGGGGCCGGCAGGTGTACGGCGCAATTCGATCGGCGAGGATTGCGAATCCTTCAATTCGCTCAGCAAGCTCTGCTGAAACTCCTGGAACCCCCGATACCCCAGCTTGCTGACGAAGCGCGAAATCGAGGGCGCCGACACGTTCGCGCGGTCCGCAAGCTCCTGGATCGGTCCCAGGGCCGCGAAGGGATAATCGGCAAGGATGACCGAACGCAACTGGCGCTCGCTCGGCGTCAGGCTGTCCGAGCTTGCCTCCATCGCTTCGCGCACTCTTGGCGGGTCGAGAGTGGTTTCTGTCATGAGACGAGCGTACGGCGCATGAAAATTCCATGTCAACTCTTGCCAAACGCCTTCGAATGATTTTCTTCTTTCAGTAAGTCCGCGAGGGCCATTATGCTCGCGAAACCGGCGGAGGCGGAATGCAGCAGACGGATCGGCTGACAAAAAGGCTTCTCGATCCTGGTGCGGATCCAGCCCCGGTCGAAGATATCGCGCCGGCACGTCCGTCATCCCTTCTCTTCGTTTGCGAACACGCCGGACGGGCGGTTCCGCAAGCCCTGGGCGACCTCGGGCTATCGCCCCGCGAGATGGACAGGCACATTGCATGGGACATTGGTGCCGAACCGGTTGCGCGCCGTCTGGCATCCGCCGTCGGCGCACGGCTTGTCCTCCAGCGCTACAGTCGGCTCGTGATCGACTGCAACCGCCCGCCGCTCGGCACAGGCTCCATTCCTGGCACAAGCGACGGCACGACAATCCCCGGAAACCTCGGGCTGTCCGACGACGACAAGTCTGCACGCGTCGCCGAGATCTTCGAGCCGTTTGCAGGTGCCTGCAGCGCGGCCGCCGCCGATCCGGGGATCCGCGCCGCCTACTCCATCCACAGCTTCACACCAACGATGAATGGCCGCGATCGACCCTGGCATATCGGCTTCTGCGCCCGGCAGCCTGACAGTGGCGCATCGGAGCTTGCGGAACGGTTTCGCTTGGCGAACCCGGATCTGACGGTCGCCGTAAACGAACCCTACCAGATCGACGACGAGACCGACTGGTTCATACCACGCGTGGCCGAACCCCGCGGCGTGCTCCATGCGCTCATCGAGATCCGCAACGACCTGATCGCCTCGCCAGAAGGACAGGCCCTGTGGGGCGACTGGCTGGCCGACCTGTTCCTTTCCATGCCGGAGACCTCCCCGTGACCCTGACACGCGACGTGCCCCTCGTTCCCGACCAGTCAGCCCTCCTCATCGTGGACGTTCAGAACTTTAGCGCCAAGCGCGACGGGGCCGAGTTCGCCCACCTGTCCGACGCCGAATTCGAAGAGAAGTATGGTGCGTTCTTCGAACGTGTCTGGTCCGAAACCATCCCGAACATCAGCCGGCTTCAGGAGGTATGCCGCACCGCAGGGGTCGAGGTGATGTTCACAACGATCGAAAGCCTGACCCTCGATGGTCGCGACCGGTCGCTCGATTACAAGATAACCGGCTTCAACGTGCCCAAGGGATCATGGGATGGGAAAGTCGTGGACGAGATCGCGCCCGTGGGGGACGAGATCGTGCTGCCCAAATCCTCGTCCTCCGTCTTCGTCTCGACGCATATCGATTATGTCCTGCGCAACCTCGGGGTGCGCCAACTGGTGATCACCGGGCTCGTCACCGATCAGTGCGTGGAAAGCGCGATCCGCGACGCCTGCGATCTGGGATACTTGGTCACCCAGGTGACCGACGCCTGCATGACCTATACCGGGGAACGCCAGGCCGCCTCGATCAACGCCATCAAGGGCTACTGCCGCCAGGTGACGACGGATGCGTTGTGCGCGGAGCTTGCGGGCTAAGCACAACCCCGAACGGCGCGGTCAGTGATCCAGCGGGCCAGCCAGGTCGCCCGCTTTGACATTACGCGCCGTTAGCGAAACGCCCGGTACGCGAAGGGCGGCCAAATTCATAAAACTGTTACAAAACTGTTACCAACGTGTCTCACGAGGGGCGTAGCGCTCTCCGCAAGGGGCGCGTTGTGCGTCTCGTCTGACACTCAGGAGATTCTTCTCATGCTGAACGCAAAGCTGACCGCCTCCGCTCTGGCGATCATTGCTGTTTCTGCAACGGCTGCCACGGCCCGCGACCAGGTTCAAATCGCCGGCTCCTCAACCGTTCTTCCCTACGCGTCCATCGTGGCCGAAGCGTTCGGGGAAAACTTCGACTTCCCGACGCCCGTCGTCGAATCGGGCGGCTCCTCGGCCGGCCTGAAGCGGTTCTGCGAAGGCGTGGGCGAGAACACCATCGACATCGCGAACGCCTCCCGCGCGATCCGCGAAAGAGAGATCAAGGCCTGCGCCGAAGCCGGCGTAACCGACATCATCGAAGTGCGCATCGGGTATGACGGGATCGTCTTCGCCAGCCAGATCGACGGACCGGCCTTCACCGAGTTCACCCCCGACCAATGGTACAAGGCGATGGCCGCCGAAGTCGTGGTCGACGGCGCCCTTGTCGCCAACCCCTACGCCAACTGGTCGGAAATCGACGCGGCGCTACCGGATGTCGAGATCCAGGCCTTCATCCCCGGCACCAAGCACGGCACCCGCGAAGTCTTCGAAGAGAAGGTTCTACTGGCGGGCTGTGAAGCCTCCGGCGCGTTGGAAGCCATGACCGGCATGGGCAAGGACGAGGATGCGGCGGAAGATACCTGCATGTCGGTCCGCACCGATGGGCGTTCGGTCGACATCGACGGCGATTACACCGAAACGCTTGCACGCATCGACGCGAACCCCTCGGGCGTCGGCGTCTTCGGCCTCGCCTTCTACGAGAACAACCAGGACAAGCTGAAAGTCGCGACGATGGGCGGAGTCAGCCCGTCGACCGAAACCATCTCCAGCGGGGAATACCCGGTGTCGCGTCCGCTCTACTTTTACATCAAGGGTGCACATATCGGCGTGATCCCGGGCCTGAAGGAATATGCGCAGTTCTTCGTCGCCGACGAGATCGCCGGCCCCGACGGGCCGCTTGCCGAATACGGCCTCGTGTCCGATCCCGAACTGACGCAGACCCAGATGATGGTCGAAAACGAAGAAACCATGGGCTCGGGTTCCTAAAGCCTCTCCCGCCTCTCGCCGGAGGGGGCGGTCCACCGCCCTCTCCAGTCACTTTTCAACTCTCGATCCGGGCTCCCCATGCCGCTTTCCTGGCTCCTGCTCATCCTCTTTGCCCTGGCCGTCCTAGGCTATGTCATGGGGCGCTCCCGCGCGCTGGCCTCTGCCGGGGGTGATTCCCGGGGGCTTCACTCCCTGCCCTCCTATTACGGCTACAACGTCGCACTCACCGTTCTGACGCCGGCGCTCGGCCTCCTTGCGCTCTGGCTCATTGCGCAGCCCGTCTTTGTCGATGGCCGGGTCTCCACCTTGCTCCCCGACACCGCGATCACCGAAGGATCCTCCCGCAGCCTGGTGATGAGCGATGTGCGCCGGGTTGCCGAAGGCTTCGACCTTCTCGTTCAGGAAGGCCGCGCGACCGGGGCCGAAATCCGCGACATGCGCGCCGAAACCACGAATGTCCGCGACCGGCTTGCCGAGGTGGGGATTGCACTGGGGTCGAACGTCAATCCCTCGGTCCTGAGTGCGGCACAACGCTACCGCGATCTGTCCACGACGGCCTCGCGCGCGATGTGGGTCGTGGTTCTTCTTGTCGCGATCGGCGGCTTCGCCGTGTCCTACATGCTGACCGACAAGGATTTCCGTGCTCGCAACACCGTCGAACGCGGGATCCTGCTTGTCCTGATCTGCGCCGCTTCTATCGCCATTTTGACGACCCTCGGTATCGTCCTGTCCATGCTGTTCGAGACGCGGAATTTCTTTGCCGCCTACCCGTGGCAGGAATTCTTCTTCGGCACCAACTGGGCTCCGGATTTCCGCGGGAACTCCGACCTCGCAATCCTGCCGCTTCTCTGGGGCACGCTATATATTTCGTTCATCGCCCTTCTCTTCGCCGTGCCGATCGGGCTTTTCGCAGCGATCTACCTCAGCGAATACGCCTCGCAGCGCGTCCGCTCGGTCGCGAAACCCACGATCGAGGTGCTGGCCGGCATTCCGACGATCGTCTACGGTCTCTTCGCCCTGATCACCATCGGCCCGATGCTGCGCGATTATTTCGCCCAGCCCCTCGGGCTTGGCGACAGTTCGTCAAGCGTAATGACGGCCGGTCTGGTGATGGGGATCATGCTGATCCCCTTCGTCAGCTCGCTGTCCGATGACATCATCAACGCGGTGCCCCAGGCGATGCGCGACGGCTCCTACGGCCTCGGGGCAACCAAATCCGAAACCATAAGGCAGGTGATCATCCCCGCAGCGCTCCCGGGCATCGTTGGCGCGGTGCTCCTGGCCGCAAGCCGAGCGATCGGCGAAACAATGATCGTCGTTCTCGGCGCGGGCGCCGCAGCGGCACAGTTTCAGCGGGGCCTCGGCGAAATCGTGAATCCGTTCGAGGCGATGACAACCGTAACGGTAAAGATCGTAAGCCAGCTGACCGGCGACACCGATTTCGCAAGCCCCGAGACGCAGGTGGCCTTCGCGCTGGGCCTCACGCTTTTCGTCATCACCCTCGGGCTCAACGTTCTCGCCCTATGGATCGTGCGCCGCTACCGGGAGCAGTACGAATGACCGACGCATCGATTGGCGAAGCCACGCCCGCCTGCCCCCGCAAGTCATCGCTCTTCGAACTCGACGCGCGCACCAGGAAGCGCAACGCGGCGGAGGCCCGCTTCAAGATCTACGGCATGATCGCCGTCGGGATCGCGGTGCTCATGCTCGTGTTCCTTCTGACATCTATTGTCCGGAACGGGGCGAGCGCCTTCATGCAAACCTTCATCACGCTCGACGTGACACTGGAAGAATCGAAGCTCGACAAGACCGGCAACCGCGACCCCGAGGAGATGGCGAAGGTGTCCACCTTCGGCTATGCGCCCTTGATCAAGGCGGCGATGGAACAGGCCATCGCGAAAAACGGGATCGAGATCGAGGGGCTGTCGAAGCCAGACAGCCTGATCTCGAAGGAAGCCGCAGCGCAGATGCGGAACTTCGTTCTCGCCAATCCCGATGTGGTCGGGGAAACCCGGACATTCGAATTCGTCGCGGCCAGCCGGATCGACGGCTACTACAAGGACCGGGTCACCATGGAGAGCGCGGAGCGCGACAGCAACGTCTCGCCCGAACAGCTTCTGCTTGCGGATGCGCTGAAGGAGGCCGGGGTGCTTGAAACCCGCTTCAACCTGAAGTTCATCACCTGGCCGGACGCCTCCGAAAACCGGCCCGAGGTGTCGGGGCTGGGCGTCGCGATCCTCGGCAGCCTCTACATGATGATCGTCGTGCTGGTCCTGGCGTTGCCCATCGGTGTGGCGGCCTCGATCTATCTTGAGGAGTTCGCGCCGAAGAACCGGTTCACCGATCTGATCGAAGTGAATATCTCGAACCTCGCCGCCGTGCCGTCGATCGTGTTCGGCATCCTCGGGCTCGCGATCTTCATCAACTTCGCCGGCCTGCCGCAATCGGCCCCCATCGTGGGCGGGCTGGTGCTGACGCTGATGACGCTGCCCACGATCATCATCGCAACACGCGCCTCGCTGAAGGCGGTACCGCCAAGCATTCGGGAAGCTGCGCTGGGCGTCGGGGCGTCGAAGATGCAGACAGTGTTCCACCATGTGCTGCCGCTCGCCATGCCCGGCATCCTGACCGGAACGATCATCGGGCTCGCACAGGCATTGGGAGAGACCGCGCCGCTTCTGCTGATCGGCATGGTCGCCTTCGTACGCGAATATCCCGCCGGGATCCCCGATGGCTTCTTCGATCCGGCCTCCGCCCTTCCCGTGCAGGTCTACAACTGGACGCAGCGCGCCGATCCTGCCTTCGTCGAGCGCGCCTCGGGGGCGATCATCGTTCTGCTTCTCTTCCTTTTCGCGATGAACGCCATCGCCATCATCCTCCGCCGTCGCTTCGAGCGGCGCTGGTAGGAAGGACAACGCCCATGAACGACATGCGGATCATTGATCGGACGACAGGGATGAATGAGATCAAGTTCCACGCAAAGGGCGTGAACGTCTATTACGGCGATGCGCATGCGATCAAGGACGTGTCGGTGGATATCGAGGACAAGACCGTAACGGCCTTCATCGGCCCCTCCGGCTGCGGGAAATCCACCTTCCTGCGATGCCTCAACCGAATGAACGACACGATCGAAATCTGCCGGGTGACCGGCGACATCTACCTGGACAACGAGGATGTCTACGACCCGAAGGTGGACCCGGTGCAACTGAGGGCGAAGGTCGGAATGGTGTTTCAGAAGCCGAACCCGTTTCCGAAATCGATCTACGACAACATCGCCTACGGCCCACGGATCCACGGACTTGCGAAGAACAAGGCGGATCTCGACGAGATCGTCGAACGATCCCTGCGCCGCGGGGCGATCTGGAACGAGGTGAAAGACCGGCTGCACGAACCCGGCACGGGCCTCTCGGGCGGGCAGCAGCAGCGCCTGTGCATCGCGCGTGCGGTGGCGACGGAGCCCGAGGTTCTTCTGATGGACGAACCCTGCTCGGCCCTCGATCCGATCGCGACGGCCCAGGTCGAGGAGCTGATCGACGAGCTGCGGAAAAACTACTCCGTCATCATCGTCACGCACTCGATGCAGCAGGCCGCGCGCGTCAGCCAGAAAACGGCATTTTTCCACCTTGGCCATCTCGTCGAATACGGCGAGACGGGACAGATCTTCACCAACCCCGAAGACAGCCGCACCGAGAGTTACATCACCGGACGGATCGGGTAAGGAGCGCGCCATGGAAGAACAGCACATCGCGTCTGCCTTCGATCGCGATCTCGAAGCGATCCAGGCCCTGATGATGAAGATGGGCGGTCTGGCGGAGACCGCGATCCTGAACAGTGCCAAGGCCCTTGTCGACCGCGATGTGGAGCTCGCCGAACGGATCAGGGCGGGCGACAAGGCCATCGACCGTCTCGAGGAACAGGTGAACGAGGAAGCCGCGCGCGTGATCGCCCTGCGCGCGCCCACGGCATCCGATCTCAGAACCGTGCTTACGGTGATCAAGATCGGCGCCAACCTCGAACGCTGCGGGGATTACGCCAAGAACATCGCCAAGCGCGTCACGGTCCTCGCCGAAACACCGGCAGTCAACGGATCGGCCACCGCGCTCCGGCGCATGTCGCGCGACGTTCAGATGATGTTGAGCGACGCGCTCGATGCCTACACGCAGCGCAATGTCGAACTGGCCGAACAGGTCATCCTGCGGGATGAGGAGGTCGACCAGATGTACACTGCGCTGTTCCGCGAACTCCTGACCCATATGATGGAGGATCCGCGCCATATCACGCCGTGCATGCACCTGCATTTCATCGCGAAGAACATCGAACGGATCGGCGATCACGTGACTTCGATCGCCGAACAGGTGATCTACCTCGTGACGGGCTCGTTCCCTGACGATGCCCGCCCCAAGCATGACCGAACATCCCAAACGGTCATTGGCGGGAGGTAACGGCAATGTCGGCGGCGCAACCCTGCGTTCTCGTGGTAGAAGATGAAGCGGCGCAGCGCGAGGTTCTGGTCTACAACCTCGAAGCGGAAGGGTTCGAGGTTGTCATGGCCGATTCCGGGGACGACGCACTTCTGGTCTTCGAAGAGGCGCAGCCCGATGTCGTCGTCCTCGACTGGATGCTGCCCGGGGTCTCGGGAATCGAGCTGTGCCGGCGGCTGAAATCCAGCCCCAAGACCAGGGGCACCCCAATCATCATGCTGACCGCGCGCGGCGAAGAGGCCGACCGTGTGCGCGGGCTCGAAATCGGGGCCGACGACTATGTGGTCAAGCCCTACTCCGTGATCGAACTCATGGCACGTGTCCGCACCCAGCTGCGGCGCGCACGCCCCTCCACCGTCGGGGAAATGCTTGAATTCGAGGATATCGTGCTCGACGCAGGCACCCATCGCGTCAAGCGTAACGGCCGCGAGCTGAAACTTGGACCTACGGAGTTCCGCCTTCTGGCCACGCTGATGGAAAAGCCGGGCCGCGTCTGGTCGCGCGAACAACTTCTCGATCGCGTCTGGGGGCGTGACATCTACGTGGATACGCGGACGGTCGACGTTCATATCGGCCGGCTGCGCAAGGCGCTCTGCCGCGACGGAGGCACGGATCCCGTAAGAACCGTGCGCGGCGCGGGATATGCGCTGGGCTAGCGGAGGGCGCATAACACGGCCCCGGCCCGCAGCGCATGAGCAGAACGGCGCTCCCGATCGGGAATGCTCGTGCCGATCCCCCCGAGTGCGAACCACTGGTTTGCCCTCCCGACCCACCCTTGCACTCTCTTGCCTGGCACGCTGGCGCGCCATTCATGACCCTGCTCACTCCGGAAGAGGATCATTCCCGTGACCGTTTACGCCCTCAACGGCCTCGGCCGCATCGGCAAGCTGGCGCTGAAGCCGCTTTTGGAGTGCGGCGCCGAAATCGCCTGGGTCAACGACGCGGTGGGCGACACCGCGATGCACGCCCATCTTCTCGAATTCGATACCGTGCATGGCCGGTGGAATGCGGCCATCTCCCATGACACCCAAAGCGTCATCATCGACGGCACCCGGCTTCCCTTCATCGGAACGCGCAGCATCACCGACCTTCCGCTAGACGGGGTGGATGTGGTGATCGACTGCACCGGTGTCTTCAAGTCCGAAACCGCGCTGGCGCCCTATTTCGAAGCAGGCGTCGGAAAGGTGGTCGTTTCCGCACCGGTGAAGGACGGGGACGCGGCCAACATCGTCTACGGCGTGAACCACGACATCTATGAACCCGGCCGGCACCGCATCGTCACGGCGGCGAGTTGCACGACGAACTGCCTCGCGCCGATCGTGAAGGTCATCCATGAAAATCTCGGCATCCGCCACGGCTCGATCACCACGATCCACGACGTCACGAACACGCAGACCATCGTAGATCGCCCGTCGAAGGATCTGCGGCGAGCGCGATCCGCGCTGAATTCGCTGATCCCCACGACGACGGGCAGCGCGACGGCGATCACGCTCATCTATCCGGAACTGAAGGGGCGGCTGAATGGCCATGCGGTGCGCGTGCCGCTCCTCAACGCCTCGCTGACGGATTGCGTGTTCGAGGTGGAGCGGGAGACGAGCGTCGAAGAGGTGAACACCCTTTTGAAAGCCGCAGCCGAGGGCCCCCTGAACGGCATCCTCGGTTTTGAGGCTCGCCCTCTCGTCTCGACGGATTACACGAACGATCCGCGGTCGGGCATCGTCGACGCGCCCTCGACGATGGTGGTAAACGGGACGCAGGTGAAGATCTACGCGTGGTACGACAACGAGATGGGATATGCCCACCGGCTTGTCGACGTGGCGCTCATGGTCGGGGCGACGGTGTGACGGCGCCCGCCGCGCGGCCGGAGGGCCTTTCGGCCTATATCGCCGTGACGGCGGCCTACTGGGCCTTCATGCTGACGGACGGCGCGCTGAGGATGCTGGTCCTCCTCCATTTCCACACCCTAGGCTTCTCGCCGGTCCAGCTTGCCTATCTCTTCCTGCTCTACGAGGTGGCCGGCATGGTCACCAACCTTTGCGCGGGCTGGATCGCGGCAAGGTTCGGGCTGACCACGACGCTCTATGCCGGCCTCGGCCTTCAGGTGGTGGCGCTGCTTACACTGGCGCTGCTTGATCCGGCCTGGGCCGTCGGCCTGTCTGTTGCCTATGTCATGGTCGTGCAGGGGGCGAGCGGGGTGGCAAAGGACCTCGCCAAGATGTCGTCGAAATCCGCGGTGAAGCTTCTGGCCCCCTCGGAAGACGGCGGGCTGTTCCGCTGGGTCGCCCTGCTGACCGGCTCGAAGAATGCCGTCAAGGGGCTCGGGTTCCTCCTTGGCGCCGCGTTGCTGGGAACGCTCGGATTTACCGGTGCCGTGCTTGGCATGGCCACGGTTCTCGGTCTGATCCTGGTTGCGGTATTGCTCTTCATGCCCTCGGGCCTGCCGAAGGGACGGAAAGACGCCAGATTCTCCGACGTCTTTTCCAAGTCGCCCAACGTGAACTGGCTTTCGGCGGCGCGCGTGTTCCTGTTCGGCGCGCGGGATGTGTGGTTCGTCGTGGGCATCCCGATCTATTTCTACGCGGTGCTGTCCGATGGCAGCGAGGCGGGCAACCGCGCAGCCTTCTTCATGATCGGTACATTCATGGCGCTCTGGATCATTCTCTACGGCGCCGTGCAGGCCTATGCCCCGCACCTCCTGCGCGCCAGTCAGAGGACGGATGCCGATCTGATCCGCGCCGCACGTGCATGGTGCCTCGGGCTCGCCCTCATCCCTGCCCTCCTCACCCTAGCATCGCTTCTCTCCCCGGCGCCGGCGGGCTGGCTGACCCTCACGCTCGTTCTGGGGCTTCTCGCCTTCGGCTGCGTCTTCGCTATCAACTCCTCGCTCCATTCCTACCTGATCCTCGCCTTCACGAAATCAGAGCGGGTGACGATGGATGTGGGTTTCTACTACATGGCGAACGCCGCGGGGCGGCTTCTCGGCACGCTTCTGTCTGGCCTCACCTATCAGCTGGGCGGCCTGCCCCTGATGCTTGGGACCGCCGCGGTGATGGTTGCCGTGTCGGGCGCTGCGGTCGGCTTCCTGCGGCCCGAACCGGGGGCGGAGCCCGGGCCGGCCCGATAGCAGGGGCGCCTGCGCTAGTTTTCGGGGAAATGGCAGGCCGCGCGATGGCCGTTCCCGGCCAGATCCGGCAGGTCGCTTCGGCAGATATCCTTGGCCTTCCAGCAGCGCGGCGCGAAGGGGCACCCGTCGGGGATGTTCAGCGGCGAGGGGATTTCGCCCCCCAGCCGGATCCTGTGACGCTCCGCCTTCGGGTCGGCATTCGGCGTCGCGGACAGAAGCGCCACCGAATAGGGGTGCTTCGGCGCCGCGAACACCTCTTCCTTCGTGCCCGTCTCGACGACCCGGCCCAGGTACATGACCGCCACGTCATCGGCCACATGGCGAACTACCGACAGATCGTGCGAGATGAACAGGTAGGCCAGGTTAAGACGCTCCTGCAAATCCATGAGAAGGTTCAGGATCTGGCTCTGGATAGAAAGGTCTAGCGCCGAAACCGGCTCGTCCAGCACCAGAAGCTTCGGCTCAAGCATGATCGCGCGTGCCACGGCGATGCGCTGGCGCTGCCCGCCCGAAAACATGTGCGGGTAGCGGTCGTAATGCTCCTCGCGCAGCCCCACAAAGCGGATCATCTCAAGCGCCTTTTCCTTGCGCTCCTCAGCCGGCATTTCGGGCCTGTTGATCTTCAGCGGTTCTTCGAGGATCGCACCCACGCGCTGGCGAAGGTTGAGCGAGCCATAGGGATCCTGAAACACGATCTGAACATCGGTGCGCAGGTCGCTCCAGCGCTCCGGCACGACATCCGTCCCACCGATGGTCAGGCTGCCCCGGGTAGGCTCCTCGATCATCGTCACCATGCGCGCGAGCGTGGATTTGCCGCAGCCCGATTCCCCCACGATCGCCAGCGTCTTGCCCGCCGCGATGGTGAACGATGCCTCTGCCACGGCCCGCACGATCTTGGGCTTCGCGAACATCGTGCCGCCAACCTCGTAGTCCCGTCCCAGGCCGGTGGCGGTGATAACCGGGGCGTTCATAAGGCATCCTCCCTGACAGGTGCCGACAGCGGGTAATGGCAGCGCGCCGCGCCCAGAGTGGCCGGCTGTTCCGACGGCGGCACGCTGCGGCACCTGTGATCGGCGAATCTGCAGCGCGGTGAAAACAGGCAGCCCTCCGGCCGGTCGTGAAGGCCCGGCACAACCCCGGGGATCGTCGGGAGGCGCCGCTCCGTCGCCCGTTCCGGCAGCGCCGCAAGAAGCGCCGCCGTATAGGGATGGTGCGGCGTTTCGAACAGCGCACCGACCGGCTGGTTTTCCACTCGCTGCCCGGCATATTGCACCGACACACGATGCGCCGTCTCCGCCACCACACCCATGTCGTGGGTGATGAGGATCAGCGCCATGCCGGTGTCCTCCTGCAGGCTCGTCAGAAGATCGAGGATCTGCGCCTGGATCGTCACATCAAGCGCCGTCGTGGGCTCATCCGCGATCAGAAGGCGGGGCCGGCACGCGATCGCCATCGCGATCATCACCCGCTGGTTCATGCCTCCCGAAAGCTGATGGGGAAAGGCGCGCAAACGCCGCTCCGGATCGGGTATGCCGACCTGTTTGAAGAGTTCCAGCGCGCGATCCTGCCGTTCTGCCTTCGAAAGATCGGTGTGCTGCCGCAGCGCCTCGCGGATCTGCATGCCCACCGTGAAGCAGGGATTGAGCGAAGACATCGGCTCCTGAAAGATCATCGAGATATCCTTGCCGATGATCTTGCGCCGCCGCTTGGCATCGATGGTCTTCAGGTCGATCCCGTCGAAGGTCATCTCGTCCGCCGTGATCTCCGCGGTCCACGGCAGAAGCCCCATGACCGCGAGCATCGCGACGGATTTGCCCGATCCGCTTTCGCCGACGACGGCAAGGATCTCGCCTTTGTCGACGCTCACATCCACCCCGTCCACGGCCCGCAAGGCACCGCCGGCGGTCTGGAACTTCACGGACAGGTTGCGCACGGTCAGAAGCGCCATCTCTCAGCTCCTCCTGAGCTTGGGGTCGAGCGCATCGCGAAGCCCGTCGCCCATCAGGTTGATGGCAAGCACCGTCACCAGGATGCACAGGCCGGGAAGCGTCACCACCCACCACGCCCGCAGCAGGAATTCTCGCGCATCGGCCAGCATCGTGCCCCATTCCGGCGTGGGCGGCTGTGCGCCCATCCCGAGAAAGCCCAGGGCGGCGGCATCTAGGATAGCGGTGGAGAATGACAACGCCGCCTGCACGATGATCGGCGCAAGGCAGTTCGGCAGGACCGTGACAAACATCAGGCGCGGCCATTTCGCCCCCGCCACCCGGGCCGAAATCACGTAATCCTTCGTCCGCTCGTTCAATACCGAAGCCCGCGTCAGCCGCACGTAATGCGGCTGCAATACCAGCGCAATCGCGATCATCGCGTTGATCAGCGAGGGCCCGAGGATCGCCACCAGCACCAGCGCCAGAAGAAGCGACGGGAAAGCCAGGATGATATCCATCAGGCGCATGATGATGGTGTCGAGCCATTTCGGCGCGAAACCGGCAATCAGCCCGATCAGGATGCCGCCCGATGCGGCGACGACGACCACGACGACGCCCACGAAGAAGGAAAACCGCGCGCCGTGGATCAGGCGCGACAGCATATCGCGCCCAAGCGCGTCCGTACCCAGCGGATAGGCCCAGGTTCCGCCCTCCTGCCAGACCGGCGGCTGAAGCGTCGCGTCACGGAACTGGGCGCTCGGATCGTAGGGCGCAAGAAGCGGTGCGAAGATCGCGATGACGAAGAAGGCCAGGAACACCCACAGCCCGATCACCGCCCCGCGGTTCTCGCGGAAATAGGTCCAGAATTCCTCGAAACGGCCCGGGCGGCTGGACGTGGCTGTCTGCAACGCGGCCATCAGCGGCTCCTGATCTTCGGGTTGATCAGGCCGTACAGCAGATCAACGGTCAGGTTCACGATCATCACGATCAGCGCAGTCAGCAACAGCCCCCCCTGCACCACCGGGTAATCCCGGCGGAAGATGGAATCGACCATCCATTTCCCGATCCCGGGCCAGGAAAAGATCGTCTCGGTCAGGATCGCGCCGGCCAGAAGCGTACCGACGGAGAGGCCGATCACCGTCACCACGGGGATCAGTGCGTTGCGCAGAGCGTGAAGCCCGTTCACACGCCCCGGGCTCAGCCCTTTCGCGCGAGCGGTGCGGATGTAGTCTTCGCCAAGCACTTCGAGCATGGCAGACCGAGTCTGCCTCGCAATCACCGCAAGCGGGATCGTGCCCAGCACGATCGTTGGCAGGATTAGATGCTGCACGGAGCTGGAGAACGCGCCCTCCTGCCCCGACAGAAGCGAGTCGATCAGCATAAAGCCGGTCACATCATCGAAAAAATATAGCAACGCGATCCGGCCGGAGACCGGCGTCCAGCCGAGATTGCCGGAAAAGACGATGATCAGAAGCAGAGCCCACCAGAAAATCGGCATGGAATAGCCCACAAGCGCGCTCGACATCAGAAGCCGGTCGAAGAACTTGCCGCGATAGACCGCCGCGATCACCCCCGCCGGAATGCCGATCGCCGTGGCGAAGATGATCGCGCAGAGAGACAGCTCGAGCGTTGCCGGGAAAAGTGTGAAGAACTGGTCCCACACCGGCCGGTTGGTGACGAAACTGTTGCCAAGATCCCCTTGCAGCACACCGGTCAGGTAATCCCAGAACTGCTGCCACAACGGCCGGTCGAAACCGAACTGGCGGGTCAGTTCCTGATACCGCTCATCGCTCAGCCCCCGTTCGCCCGCCATCACGATAATCGGGTCGCCCGGCAGCACACGGATGAAGGCGAAGGAGATCAGCGTGACCCCAAGAAACGTCGGCACAAATGTTAGAAGCCGCGACAGCACGAATCTCAGCATCAGCCCACCACCCTCAAATCCTTGGAAAATGTCGTCAGGCTTCGCGAGCCGCCTTCGGTCACCAGAATGTCATCCTCGATCCGAACGCCGAAATTCCCGATCTGGTAAAGCCCCGGCTCATTAGTGAACACCATGCGCGGGGTCAGGATCTCGTGGTTTCCGCGCATGATGTAGGGCGCCTCGTGCACCTCGCGGCCAAGGCCATGGCCGGTCTTGGTGCGGATCCGGTCGGCAAAGGGCGAGGCCTCCAGAACCGAGATTACAGCGTCGTCCACGTCATGCGCAGATGCGCCCGGTCGGGTGGCCGCATGCCCGGCCTCGTTGGCCGCCAGCACCGTCGCATAGACGTCTTCCGCCTCGCGTGACGGGTCGCCGACAAAGACGGTGCGCGTGATGTCCGCACAAAGACCGCCCCACATGGCCCCGAAATCAAACAGGAACGCATCGCCCGCCTGCACCTTGTAATCGTGCCGGGCCAAGGCATGCGGCCGGGCCGAATTGTCGCCCGCCGCAACGATCGGCCCGAAGGCCAGCCCTTCGGCTCCGTGCGCAAAAAGCGCCTGGATCAGGCGGCCTTCCACCTCTTTCTCGGTCTGCCCCACGTGCACCGATTGAAGCACATCCTCGAGCGCGGCCTCGGAAATCCCGATCGCGCGCTCGAGCGCCGCGATCTCTGCATCGGTCTTGCAAAGCCGAAGCGCGGAAATCGCCTTCTCCCCATCCACGATCCTAAGCCCCAGATAGGCTGCGGCCAGCGCGTGATGCACGAATACCCGCATGACCTGCCCTTCAACCGCAACGGATGACAGCGGCAGGTGGGCGGCAAGGGCGGCGAAGGCCTCCGAATACCCGGACTGGTCACGCCAGTCGAAGACCTCGCCTTCGAAGTTGAGAAGCGCCCAGGATCCAAGCTCAAGGTTCGGCACCACCGCGGCAACCGCCCCCTCGGCGGGGATCACCAGAACGAGCGGGCGTTCATTGGTGTGAAACGACTTCCCCATCAGCCGGGTGAAATTCGGCCCCGGCACAAGCGCGACCGCGTCGACATCAAGGCGCCGCGCAAGATCGCGAAAATCCGTGTAGATATCCCTCATCCCAAAGGAAACGGGCGGGGCGCCATGGCCCCGCCCGATCCGGTTCTTATTCGACGGTGACTTCGTCGAAGATGTGGCCCCCCAGCGGGTGCACCACATATCCCTTCACTTCGGGACGCATCGGCATGAACACAACTGAATGCGCGATGGTCGCCCAGGGCGCCTGCTCCTTGAAGACGACCTGGGCCTCTTCGTAAAGCTTCGTCCGCTCGGCCACATCCGACGTAACCTTCGCCTTCTGGATCAAATCCTCGAACGGCTGGTGGCACCACTGCGCCCGGTTCGAGTTCTCGCGGCCTTCACAGCCCAGAAGCACGGCAAGGAAGTTGTCCGGGTCGCCGTTGTCGCCGGTCCAGCCCAGAAGGATGGCCCCGTCGCGATCCAGTGCGCGCGAGCGCGACAGATACTCGCCCCATTCGTAAGAGACGATTTCCACGTCCACTCCGACTTCGGCGAAGTCTTCCTGGATCAGTTCGGCCATGCGCCGCGCGTTCGGGTTATACGGGCGCTGCACAGGCATCGCCCAGACCTTCATGGAAAGGTTCTCGATCCCTTCCGCGGCCAGCAGCGCCTTCGCCGCTTCCGGATCATAGGGATCGTCCTGGATTGCGTCGTTGTAAGACCACATGGTCGGCGGGATCGGGTTCTTGGCAACCTGGCCGGAGCCCTGGAACACCACGTCGATGATCGCGTTCTTGTCGATCGCCATGTTCAGCGCCTTTCGGACATTGGCAT
Source organism: Ovoidimarina sediminis (assembly GCF_032586175.1). Classification (NCBI taxonomy): domain Bacteria; kingdom Pseudomonadati; phylum Pseudomonadota; class Alphaproteobacteria; order Rhodobacterales; family Roseobacteraceae; genus Ovoidimarina; species Ovoidimarina sediminis. The sequence continues at coordinate 78,095 of NZ_JAWHTE010000009.1, read as the reverse complement.
TGTCGAAGGGTGCAACCGTCGTGTTGTAGGCAAGGTAGCCCACGTTCAGGCCTTCCTGCTCCATCACGTTGATGTTCGGGTCGTCTTTCATCGCCTGGATGTCGGCCGGTGCCGGATAGGGCATCACGTGGCACTCGCCGGCCTGAAGCCGCTGGTAACGCACGCTGGCATCCGGCGTGATCGCGAAGATCAGGTTGTCGACCTTCGGAAGTCCCTCTTCCCAGTAATCCTCGTTCTTGGCGTAACGGATCACCGCGTCGGTCTGATAGTTGACGAAGGCGAACGGGCCGGTGCCGATCGGCTTCTGGTTCACGTTCTCGGGCGTGCCCGCGGCGGCCATCGCGTCGGCATATTCCTTGGACACGATCGAGGCGAAATCCATCGCGAGGTTCGCAATGAACGGCGCTTCGGGCTTTGTCAGCTTGATTTCCACCGTCAGGTCGTCGACCGCGGTCACGCTTTCAAGCAGATCGGGCATGCCCATGCCCTGGAAGTATTCCCAGGTGCCCTCGGTCTCGATTTGGCGCATGAAGCTGTGAACCACGTCCTCGGCATTGAAATCACGCGAAGGCGTGAAGACGTCGTTCGAATGGAACTTCACGCCGGGGCGAAGCTTGAAGGTGTAGGTCAGGCCGTCATCGGAAACCTCCCAGCTTTCGGCGAGGCCCGGCCGCACCTCGGTCGTGCCGGTGACGAATTCGACGAGCTGGTTGTAGACCGTGTGCGACGACGCGTCGAACGTCGTGCCGGATGTGTAAAGCGCGGCATCAAAGCCTTCAGGCGACGCTTCCGAACAATAGACAAGCGTCTGTGCCGACGCGGCACCGGCCGTAAGCGCCAATGCGCAGGCCGTCGCAGCCAGAATGCGTTTCATGAGTATTTCCCTCCGTTGGTGTGCGGTTGTTTGAATTCAGGCGCGTATTCCCGCGTCCGGCGTTTCCCGCAATATCGATAGCCGCCACGCTATGAGCCTCGCAAACACATCACAAGAAGTTTCAGACATTCCCTTGCGCAACGGCAACCGGGCCCCGTCGGCACCGCCCGCCTCGCGCAATCACCCCTCCTCACCCCGGGCGGACGCAGCCCGTCCGCATAGGCGACCGGCGGCGCCATCCGCGCCGGCGACAAGTTGCGTGAAGGCGCGTCGCCCTGCTCCGGCTCTGGGTAGATCGCCGAACCGCCGCAAGACCCGGCCGGGCCGGATGTCGCTTGACTGATCTTTTTTGCGCGTTTATGCATGAACTTGTTCATTTGGGAGGAGGGGCGCTGAAGATGACTGCAAATAAATTCAATCCCGCGCAGTGACGGAGAGTTTTCGTCTGGGCGCAGCCCGCCGCCGAAAGATCGTCGATCTCGTCGAAGGGCGCGGATCCGTCGCCGTCACGGAGCTGTCCCAGGAACTCGGGGTCTCCGAAGCCACCATCAGGCGCGATCTGCGCGAACTGGGTGAAACCGGCGCGGTCACGCGAACTCACGGCGGTGTCGTCAACAACGCCAGCGTCTTCGTCGACCTTCCGAATGACGAGCGCATGCTGGTCGGCGCAGAGGAAAAGCGCCGGATCGGCCGCGCTGCGATCGAACTGCTTTCCGGCGACGAGATCGTGTTCCTCGATGCGGGCACGACGGCGCAGGCCGTCGCCGAAAACGCGCATCGTCGGCCCGGCTGCCGCTACATCACCTCCTGCCTGAGGATCGCATCCCTGCTGCGCGATCAGGGCATCCGCAACTTCTACCTCGTCGGAGGCGCCTATATCGGTGTGAACGACTCCTTCGGCGGGCGCCTCGCCATCTCGGCGATCCGCACCCTATCCTTCGACATCTCTTTCCTTTGTTGCTCTTCCATCGATCTCGACCACCGATCGATCTCGATCAGCGACGAAGGCTACAGCCAGATCCAGGCCGAGGTCGTCGCCGCATCGCGCCGCAACATGGTGGTCGCCCACCACGCGAAGTTCGGCGCGGCCGGGTTCATCCGCACCGCCTCCTTCGACAGCATCGAATGCGTGATCACCGACGACGGCGCCGACGGCGAAAGCCGCCGGCGGCTGGAGCGCGCGGGTGTCTCCCTGGTGATCGCATGAGTGCCGCCGGCGTATCCCTCGAGGTCGTGAACCTCCGGAAAAGCTGGGGCGATGTCGAAGTCCTGCGAGACGTCAACTTCTCGATCGACCCGGGCGGCTTCCTCACCCTGCTCGGCCCTTCGGGCTGCGGCAAAAGCACAATCCTGCGCCTTGTCTCCGGGCTCGACGAAGTCAGCGGCGGCCAGATCCTAATCGGCGGCAAGGATGTCGCCCGCATCCCGGCGGCAGAGCGGAACATCGGAATGGTGTTTCAGAACTACGCGCTCTTCCCGCATATGACGATCGCCGAAAACATCTCTTACGGGCTCACGGTGCGGAAGGTGCCGCGGCCCGAAAAGGAAAAGGCGATCAGCCGTGTCGCGGATCTCATGGCCCTCGGCCAGTTGCTCGACCGGAAACCGGCCCAGCTTTCGGGCGGCCAGCAACAGCGCGTGGCCCTGGCCCGTGTCCTCGTCTCCGACCGGCCACTCGTCCTGATGGACGAACCGCTCTCGAACCTCGATGCCAAGCTCCGGGTCGAAATCCGAAGCGAGATCCGCTCTCTCAACAAGAAGCTGGGCATCACCGTTGTCTACGTCACCCACGACCAGAGCGAGGCGCTGTCGATGTCCGACAAGGTCGTCCTGATGAACGCGGGCGAGGTCAGCCAGGTGGGAACGCCGCAGCAGCTTTACGATCGCCCCGCCAACACCTTCGCCGCAGGATTCATCGGAACGCCCCCCATGAACCTGCTGGAGGCGCGGGATGTTCAGGCCCCTGCAACGCTGGCGCCTGCCGGGAACGCCACGTCCGGCGACATCCTGTTCGGCGTCCGCCCCGAAAGCCTGACAGTCGGTGCGGACGGGGCGGAATTCACCGTTTCGGCGCACGTCGAAAGCATCGAATACGAAGGAAAAGTGTTCCTGCTGCATCTGGTCACCCCGTCGGGCGCCCGCTTCGTGGTGGCGCATTCCGGCGACGGCGCGCCCGAGGAAGGGGCCGAGATCACCGCAGGCTGGCACAGCCCCGCCACACACCTTTTTTCAAAATCGGACGGGTCGCGCATGACCTTCACGCTTTGATCCCGCACGAAAACACCGCCGGAAGCGGCGACAACAAGGAGGAGACGACATGAAAACCGGATTGAACAGGGCGCTGCCGCTGGCGATGGGGGCCGCGCTGGCTTTCAACGCCCCGGCACAGGCGGCCGACCTCGAGTTCTACTTTCCCGTTGGCGTGAACGCCCCGGCGGTGGCGACGATCGAGCAGCTGACAAATGCCTGGGCCGCGCAGAACCCGCAGCACACAGTGAAAGCGGTCTATGCCGGCAACTACGAGGAAACCACCACCAAGGCCCTGACAGCCGCACAAGCGGGCGACCCGCCGCAGGTGGCGGTTCTGCTCGCGATCGACATCTTCACGCTGATCGAGGAAGACGTGATCCTGCCGATCTCGGACATCGCCACCTCGGATGCCGACAAGGCCTGGATCGACAGCTTCTACGACGGGTTCATGGTCGATACGCAGTTCGACGGCAAAACCTATTCGATCCCGTTCCAGCGCTCGACGCCGGTCTTCTACTACAACAAGGATGCCTGGCGCGCCGCGGGTCTCGACCCCGAAGTCACGCCCGCGACCTGGGATGAAATGGTCGAGATGGGCAAGAAGCTCACCATAAAGGACGACAACGGAAACGTGACCCAGTGGGGCACGCGCATACCGAACCTCGGCCTCGCGGGCGCCTGGCTCTTTGGCGGCCTCGTCAAGTCGAAGGGCGATGGCCTGTCCACCGATACCGGCACCGAAGCGCGCTTCGACACCGAAGCCGCGAAGGCCTCGCTCGAATTCATGCTGCGCCTCGCGGAAGAAGAGGTCATGGCCCCCGGCGGCATTACCTGGGGCGACACGCCGAAAGCCTTCCTCGAAGGCCAGGCCGCCTCGATCTGGACGTCGACCGGCAACCTCGCCTTCATCAACGAGAACGCGGAATTCGACTGGGGCGTGGGCTTCCTGCCCGGCGGCGACGGACCGGGAGCGCCCGTGGGCGGCGGCAACTTCTACATCTTCAAGGATATAACCGACGAAGAGCGCGACGCGGCCCTGGATTTCGTGCGCTTCATGACGACGCCCGAAAACCAGGCGATCTGGAGCATGGCGACGGGCTATGTCGCGCCCAGTCAGGCGGCCTGGGAAACGCCTGAAATGCAGGCCTATGCCGAGCGGCTGCCCCAGGCCCTGGTCGCCCTCGATCAGATGCCCCATGCCTACCGCGAATTCGCAACCTTCCAGCGGGCCCGGGTGACACAGTTCCTCGTCGACGCGATCGAAGGTGTGATCACCGGACAGGCGGACCCGGCTGCCGCCCTGGCCGAAGCCCAGGAAAAGGCGGACGACATCCTCGGCGAATACCGCTGAGCGACAATCTAAGAAACTGCGCGCCGTGCCAGCCATGGCGCGCAGACATCCCGGCAGGAAGAAACGGGTGAGCTGAAACATGAACATGCGCTTGTCATACGGGATGGGGTTCATCCTCCTCGTGCTTCCCTGTTCGCTTCTGGTGGCCTTCACCCATTACCCGGCGCTGAAGGCCCTTCTGAATTCCTTCTGGAACAACGGCACCTCGTTCCGCCCGTCCCGTTTCGTCGGCCTGCGGAACTACGAAACGCTTCTCGAAGACGACAAGCTGATGCATGTGCTGATCAACAGCTTTATCTACGCGATCGGCACGGTCCCCCTCGCCATCGCCCTGGCCATCGGCATGGCGCTTCTCGTGAATTCGAAGCTGCCGGCTACCGGCCTGATGCGCCTGTCCTTTTTCCTCCCGACGATGCTGCCTATGGTCGCCGTGGCTAATATCTGGCTCTTCTTCTACGCTCCCGGGATCGGGCTTGCCTCGCAACTTCTGAACGCCGTCGGCCTCCCCTCGATCAACTTCCTCGGCAGCACGGACACCTCGCTTCTGTCGATGATGATTGTGGCGGTCTGGAAAGAGGCCGGGCTCTTCATGATCTTCTATCTCGCAGCGCTGCAATCGATCCCGACCAACCTGAAGGACGCCGCCCGCCTCGAAGGCGCGGGGTCGGTTCGGATCTTCTTCGACGTCGTGCTGCCGCTTCTCAGGCCGACGACTATCTTCGTCGCCGTCAACGCGCTCATCAACGCATTCCGTCTGGTCGACCATATCGTCGTCATGACGCGGGGCGGGCCAAACAACTCAAGCTCGCTCCTGCTCTACTACATCTACGAAGTCACCTTCGGATTCCGCGACTTCGCCTATGGCGCAACGCTCACCGTGCTGATGGTTGTGATCCTCGGGATCCTCGCGGCCCTCCAGTTCTGGGTTCTCAACAGAAAGGCGCATTACCAATGAGCGACGGTCTGAACCGGATCGCCTTCGCCACGGTGGCCTTCGTTCTCGCCGCCGTCTGGGGTCTTCCGTTCCTCTATTCCGTGTGGACGGCCTTCCACCCTGAGAAATACTCGGCAAACTTCGTCTGGAACGCGCCCCTCACCCTGTCGAACTTCACCGAGGCCTGGCAGGCCGCCCCCTTCGCGCTTTATTTCCTGAACACCGTCATCCTGATTGTCACGGTGCTGATCGCGAACCTGATCCTCTGTACGCTGGTCGCCTATGCCTTCGTCCGCTACCGGTTCCGCTGGGCAGGGTTCCTCTTCAGCCTCGTGATGGTTCAGCTCCTCATTTCGCCCGAGATCCTGATCGTCGAAAACTACCTGACGCTGTCGACCATCGGCCTGACCGACACGATCATCGGCATCGCCCTGCCCTATCTCACATCGGCCTTCGGGATCTTCCTCCTGCGTCAGACCTTCCTGACCGTGCCGAAATCGCTCGACGAGGCGGCGCAGATGGAAGGGGCCGGGCCATGGCGCATCCTCTGGACGGTCTATGTCCCCCTCGCACGCCCGGTCTACCTGGCCTACGGGCTCGTTTCGATCAGCTTTCACTGGAACAACTTCCTCTGGCCGCTGATCGTGACCAACTCGCCCGAGGTGCGCCCTGTAACCGTCGGCCTCAGCGTCTTCGCCACGGTCGAAAGCGGCATCGAATGGTCGCTTGTCAACGCCGCCACACTAATGACGACGGCGCCGCTGATCATCGCCTTCCTGATCTTCCAAAGGCAATTCGTCGCAAACTTCATGAGGGCGGGGATCAAGTGAGCACATCCGTCGCGCCACATGACAGGTCTGGGGTGAACCGATGAGGCTCGCCCATGTCACGGATTTCCATCTCGGGCTGAAGGGTGTGTCCGCGTCCGGGGAACCCCTCGACCCCCTGCATGTCGCGCGGGCCGTCGCAGAGGATCTGGCGGCCATATCCGACGCGCTCGATCTCGTGGTCGTCTCCGGCGACCTGACAGACCGGGCAGAACCCCGGGCGTTCGCAGAGTTCGAGGCTCTGTTCCGCGAAATCGCCCTGCCGATCTTCGCCATTCCCGGCAACCATGACGGCCCCCGGGGCTTCCACGCCTACAGCGAGGCTTCCCCGGTATTCGCCGAATGGAATCTCACCAACCGAGTCATCGAGGTTGAAGGCGTTCGCTTTCTGGGCCTCGACACCTGCATAGAGAGGGTAACCCAGGGCCGGCTAGACGAAGCCGGGCTCGCACTCTTCGAAACCGAGGTGGCGCGCGATGACGGCAACCGGCTGGTCGTCGTCATGCATCACCCGCCCCTCCTGCTTGGCCTGGACCAGTTCGATGGCTTCTGCCGTCTTGAAGGGCGCGAAAGGTTTCTCGACATCGCGAACGCCGCGCAGGAAGAGGTGATCACCCTCGCCGGCCATGTGCACCGCCCCTACACTGCGCGCGAAGGCAGGATCGCCTGCTTCGTGGCGGGCAGCATGATCGCCCCCCACGATTCCGCCCTGCCGTTCGGCGACCTGCCGATCCGTCCGACCACCTTTCAGGATTTCTATGACATCCATGACATCGCACCGGGCGGCCGCCACGTTGTGACGCCTCAGCGGGTCCGGGCGCTCGCACCGTGATCCCCTCCGCGCGGCAGATCGATGATCTAATCGAGGTGGTGCGCAAGACGGGCGCCGAACTGATCATGCCCCGTTTCCGCAGCCTCGCAGCGGACGATATCGAAACCAAGTCGGGGCCGAAGGATCTCGTCACCATCGCGGATCGCGCTGCCGAACTGGCCATCGGCGACGGAATCGCCCGCATTCTGCCTGAGGCCGCAATCGTTGGGGAAGAAGCCGTCTCGGCCAGTCCGCACCTCCTCGACGCGATAGGCTCGAGCGAGACCTGCGTCATCGTCGATCCGATCGACGGGACGGGCAACTACGTCTCGGGCCTTGCCGTCTTCGGCACGATACTAGCCGTGGTCCATCGCGGCGAAACGATCTTCGGCCTGCTCTACGATCCGGTCATGGACGACTGGATGTTCGCATTACGCGGCGAAGGGGCCTGGTTCCGCCGGCAGGACGGCACGCGCCTGCCGGTCCACACGCGCACCACGGAAGCCGTCAGCAGCGCCAGCGGCTTCGTGACCCTGGACGATTACGACGACGAGACTCGCGAAATAGTGCGGCGCGGCTTCGGTGCAGCATTCCAGATCCGCGATATCCGGTGCTCCTGCCACGAATACCGGGCCGTCGCCTCTGGCAATGTCGACTTCCTGCGCTCCTACGGGCTGAAACCCTGGGATCACGCCGCGGGCAACCTGCTGCTGGAAGAGGCCGGGGGCTGGGCCAGGGTCGATGGCGAAATGCCCTACACGCCGGATATGCGGCAGGGTCGGCTGATCGCGGCTGGGACGGAAATTCTTGGCCACCGCATCGCCGAACTGGCGGCTCCGTTGCCATGAACAGGCATCTGGTGGATCTCGAAAGACCGCGAAATGAACTTTGAGGAGCATCCTCACCGCCGTTTCGATCCCCTGCGCGGGGATTGGGTGCTGGTTTCTCCGCATCGAAGCCGCAGGCCCTGGCAAGGCCAGTCCGAAACTCCAGTGACCGAACCGCGCCCCCGGCACGACCCGGCCTGTTACCTCTGCGCCGGCAATCAGCGGGCCAATGGTGCGGTGAACCCCGATTACAGCGGGCCCTTGGTCTTCGAGAACGATTTCCCGGCGCTCCTGAAGGACACCGCGCCCGCGGAAGACGCGCGCTCGCCCCTCTTCCGCTCGCAATCCGCCTGCGGAACCTCGCGGGTTATCTGCTTTTCCGAACGCCACGACCAGACCCTCCCGGCTCTGCCCGTGCAGGAGATCCGCAAGGTCGTGGATGTCTGGATCCGGGAATACGAGGATCTGGCCCGCACCTACGCCTGGGTCGCGATCTTCGAGAACAAGGGCGCGATGATGGGGTCGTCGAACCCCCACCCCCATGGGCAGATATGGGCCTCCGATTTCATCCCGAGCGAGGTGGCGCGCGAAGACCGCACCCAACGCGCCTTTCTGACGGAAGCAGGCACGAACATGCTTGTCACCTACGGGCAGGAAGAATGCGCCCAGCAGATCCGCATCGTTCTTGAAAACCGCGACTGGATCGCCGTCGTGCCCTACTGGGCGGTCTGGCCCTTCGAGACGCTGCTTCTGCCGCGACGACACTGCCCCCGTCTTTCGGATCTCGACACGGGGGAACGCGACACGCTCGCGGACATCCTGAAACGCCTCTGCAAGCGTTATGACGCGCTCTTCGATACGGAGTTTCCCTATTCCATGGGCTGGCATGGCGCGCCGCCGGCACAGGACGATACCGCACACTGGCAGCTTCACGCGCATTTCTACCCGCCGCTCCTCAGATCGGCGACCGTGCGAAAGTTCCTCGTGGGATACGAGCTTTTGGCTGAACCCCAGCGCGATCTGACGGCAGAACAGGCGGCGGCCCGAATTCGCGCGCTGCCAGACCAGAATGCGGAGGATTCAGAAGCCTAGATGCATAAAAGTTCTGGACACAGGGCGAACGGGACCGGCAGGCGGGACATAAACCGCACGGCAGGACCGGCACAGGCCGCGGCCCCCTTGAGTGTCGCGCCCCATATGACAGGCTGACTGGATGGAAAGCTCGCCGCTTCTCATCCCCTTGAACATGGCCGCCGCAGCGGCGCTGCTGATCTGGGCGGTCCGTCTTGTCCGTACGGGGTTCGAACGGGCCTTCGGTGCGCATCTCCGGCGCTGGCTCCGACGCTCGACATCGAACCGCATGAGCGCGGCGGCAACCGGTGCGGCCGCTGCCATCCTGATGCAAAGCTCGACAGCCGTTGCCATGCTTCTGGCGGGGTTCATGTCTGCCGGGGCGATCGGCGCCGTCACCGGCCTCGCGATCATCCTGGGCGCAGATCTGGGATCTGCTATTGTCGTACAGATCCTGAACTCCCGGATCGCTCTCCTGACACCGCTCCTTCTGCTTGCCGGTGTCCTGATCTTCCTGCGCAGCGGGCGCCGCTCGCTGCGCCAGGTCGGGCGCATCCTGATCGGCCTTGCGCTTATCTTCCTGTCGCTCGACCTTATCCGCGAGGCGAGCGCGCCGCTCGCCGGCGGCGGCGCGCAGGCTGCGATGGTCTACCTGGCGGGCGATACCGTGACGGCCTTCGTGATCGCGGCGGTCTTCGCGCTCTTGGTCCATTCCAGCGTTGCCGCAGTGCTCTTGTTTGCCACCCTCGCCCAACAGGGGCTCTTACCCCTCGAAGCGGCCTTCGCCATGATCCTCGGCGCCAATCTGGGCGGCGCGATGATCGCTGTCATGCTGACCCTGAAGGCGGGCAACCCGGTGCGGCGCGTGGTCTGGACGAATGCGATCCTGCGGGGCGGCGGCGCCGCGCTCGCGCTGGCCCTTCTGGAAATCGCGGGCCCAGATAGCCTCGTGCCCGGCGGCACGGAGGCCCAGCAGGCCCTGAACCTTCACCTCGGTTTCAATCTCGTGCTGCTCGTCGCCGGACTGCCCCTGATCCGGCCGCTTATGTGGCTGGTCGAGCGGCTGCTTCCCGATCCGGCGAAAGACGCCGCCCCAACGACCGCACGATCCGCGCTAGATACCAGCGTCCAGAACCAGCCCGCGCGCGCCTTTGCCTGTGCGCAGCGCGAGCTCGTCGAAATGGGCAACCGTATCGAGGTCATGCTGCGCGAGGCAATGGCGCTGTTTGAAACCTTCAACGACCCAACGGCCCAGCGGCTGCGCGGCGACATGGCAGATATCGCCCGCATGTCCCTGAACCTCAGAGTCTATCTCTCCGGCATCCGAAGCAGCGACCCCGAGGAAGATACCGGCAGCCGCGCCTTCGCCCTCTCCGGTGTCGCCGTCAATCTCGAATCCGCCGGCGACGTGATCGTCCGCAAGATGGTCGACCTGGCCCGCCGCAAGGACGCCGAAAAACTCAGCTTCTCCACCGAGGGCCAGCGCGAGCTCTCCGATTTCCACGACAGCGTCCTGCGCAACGCACAGCACGGCATCGCGGTGCTGATGTCGGAGGATGTGGGCCTCGCCCGCGAACTGGTGGAGCAGAAGGAAAAGATCCGCGAAATGGAACAGAACCTCGAACGCACCCACCTCACGCGCCTCCGCCAGGGGCTGACCGAGTCGATCGAGACAAGCGCGATCCACCTTGAACTCCTGCGCGCGCTGAAGATGATCAACACGTCCTTCGCGATGATCGCCTACCCGCTCCTCGAAGAGCAGGGCGAACTCCTCGAAAGCCGCCTCGCAGGCTCCTGAACGCTGGCCCCTTACGTCGCGGGCAACGCGCTTACCGATAACGGGTCAGGCCGTCCGGCCCTCCGCCGCCCAAAGCGCCCCGCGCTGGATCATCTCAGTGACCTGCGGGAGTTTCAGGTCATCCAACTCATGCCCGATCGAACAATAGAACACCCGCCCCCGATCCCACCGCCGGGTCCAGACGACGGGGATTACGGTGCCCTCGATCCACCAAAGGTGATCTCCGGAAAACGTGGTCGTCGCCAGCACCTCGTTCGACGGGTCGACCAGCATGTAATACTGCTCCGACTTCAGGCGAAACGACCGGATCCCCTGCACCAGCGGATGGTCGGGTCGGCAGATCGTCACATCGTAATCGACGTAATCCTCTTCCGGCTGAAGGTTGTCCGGCCAACCCGGCGGATGCGCCACGAATTGCCCGCCGATCAGGAAGTGATAGGTCGGCCGGTCGCGGAACGCATCGCCCATATGCCCGTGCCACCCGGCGATGCCGCAGCCGTCGCCGACAAGCTTCAGAAGCCCGTCCTCCTGCGGTTTCGTCATGTTGCCGAATTCCTCGCGGTGGCCCGACCGGGCCGACGACCAGATCGGCGTGATCAGATCCACGTCGGCCAGCGCCTCGGGCGTCTCAAGCGGCTCAAGCGTGTCATAGATGTCTACGCTGAACCCGTTCTCCTTCAGAAGCGCCTCGTACCAATCACTGAACAAGGTCGGGCGATGCCCTTCCCAGCCTCCGACGAACAGCGCAGCTTTCATTCCTTGCCCTCTCTCATGAAATTCAGCATCGCGGCCATGTCGCGCGCGCCGTAGCCCTGCGCTTCGGCCTTGCCCAGGGTTTCAAGCGTCACCCGCCCTTGCGGCATCGCGGTGCCCAGTGCCTCCGCAAGGGCCGCCGTGATCTCCATATCCTTCCTCGCCAGCGCCACCGTGAAGGTCACCTCATGTGCCGCCTCGTCGAGGTAAAGCGGCCTGCGATAGCCAATCATCGGCGCCCCCGCCGCACTCGCCTCAATCACATCGAACGCAGCCTCGGGCGCAATCCCCGCAGCCTCCGCCAAGGTCACCGCCTCCGCCAGCGTCTGGTTAAGCCCGTGGATCAGTGAGTTCACGGCAAGCTTCATCACGGCTCCTGCTCCGGGCGTTCCCAGAAACACGGTCTTCCGCCCCATCGTGTCGAGAACGGGGTGCGCGGTCTCAGCCGCCTCTTCCGTGCATCCCGCCATGATCAGAAGCGTCGCAGCCTCCGCGGCAGGGGTGGAGCCTGAAACGGGCGCATCTATCACAACTGCACCCTCCGGCGCCGCGTAACAGAGCGCGGCGATATGGGCAGGGCTCATCGTCCCCATCTCTACGAAGGTCTTCGCCCGCGTCCCCGCGAAAAGCCCCTCAGGACCGTTATGCACGGCCACTGACGACGGATCGTCCGCCAGCATCGTCACGACGATATCCGCCTCGGACGCCAGTGCGCGCGGGCTCTCTGCCACACCGCAGCCGATCTCCCCCGCCAGCGCCTCAGCCCGCGCCGCCGTCCGGTTCCACAGAACAAGCTCGTGGCCCGCCCGGCGGATGTTCCGCGCCATCGGCGCGCCCATCCGGCCAAGGCCGGCGAAGCCGACCCGGCTCATGCGGCGCTGTCGACGCGAATGCCCGAAATCGCCTGGATCAGGTTGTCTTCCGTCACCTCTTCCGACGTGAAGGTCCGGATCACCTCGCCGCTATACATCGCGACGATCCGGTCCGAGACGTGAAGCACCTCGGGCATCTCCGACGAGATCACGATCACCGCATAACCTTGCGCCGCAAGATCGCGAATAAGGTTGTGGATCTCAGATTTCGACCCCACGTCGATCCCGCGGGTCGGTTCGTCCACGATGAGGACACTGGGGTGCATCGACAGCCATTTGCCGATCACGATCTTCTGCTGGTTCCCGCCCGAAAGGTTCCCCACCACCTGCCGCCAGCCCGGCGTCCGGATATCAAGCTTGTCACGATACTGGTCGAAGATCGCCACTTCCGACCCTTCGGCCACGAACGGACCGGCAGTCAGGTCATCGACCTGCGGCAGGGTCATGTTGTCCCGGCAGTTCATGCCGAGAACCAGCCCCTGCCCCTTACGGTCTTCGGGTACAAGGCTGATCCCCCGTGCGATCGCGTCGGCGGGCGAATGAATGCGCACCTCCTCGCCATCGAGAAGGATCTGCCCCGCTGTCGGATCGCGCAGTCCGAACAGCGTCTCCGCGATCTCCGTTCGCCCTGCGCCCACAAGGCCGTAGAACCCCACAACCTCGCCGCGCCGCACCTCGAAATTCACATCCCGGTACAGATCACCACAGGACAGACCGCGCACTTCAAGCGCCACGCCGCCCAGCTCGTGACGGCTTGCATTCCTGCTCAGATCGAGGCTTCGGCCGATCATCAGCTGGGTGATCTCGTCCTCGTTCGTCTCTGCGGTGTTCAGCGTCCCGCGATACTGCCCGTCCCTCAGCACGCTGATCCGGTCGGTGATGCGGAAGATCTCTTCCATCCGGTGCGAGATATAGATAATCCCCACACCTTCCTTCTGAAGATCCTCGATCACGTCGAACAGCACGACCTTCTCGGCGTCGGTGAGCGAGGCGGTGGGCTCGTCGAAGATCACCGCCCTCGCCTCATGGGTCAGCGCCCGTGCGATCTCCACCATCTGCTGGTTGGCGATCGACAGATCCCCCACCCGCGTCTTCGCGTTGAACCCAACACGCAGCTTTTCCAGGATCGCATCCGTCTCGGAATAAAGCTTGGTCCAGTCGACCCGGCCAAAGCTCTTGCGCGGCAGTTCGCCCAGCCAGATATTCTCCGCCACGCTCAGTTCCGTCGCGAGGCTCAGTTCCTGGTGGATGAAGATGATACCCTTGGCCTTCGCCTCAAGCGGCGTGGTCATCACGACCGGGGTTTCACCGATCAGGATCTGGCCTTCATCGGGCTGGTAGATCCCGCCCAGCACCTTCATCAAGGTCGATTTGCCTGCGCCGTTCTCTCCCATCAGGGCATGAACCTCGCCGGGAAGGACGCTGAAGGTCACCCCATCCAGCGCGCGCACGCCCGGAAAGGTCTTCACGATGTCTTCGAGGCGCAGAACCGGGGTCTGGTCGGTCATATCTTCAAGGCCTCCTTGCCCTTCACGTTAAGCTGCCGGTCGAGGAACAGCACGGCGATCAGGATCAGACCGATCACGAGGTTCACAGTCGAGGTATCGGCCCCCATATGCGCCAGTCCCTTCCTGAGAAGCTGGATCGCCAGCACCCCGCCGAAGGTGGAGATGACAGAACCCGCGCCGCCGGTCAGCTTCGTGCCCCCCAGAACCACGGCGGTAATGATCCACAACTCGTAAAGCTCCCCGTCATTGGGGTTGACCGAACCGCTTTCGGAATAGAACACCACCGCCGAAAGCGCCGCCAGAAACCCGATGATCATGAAGTTGATCATCATGTGCGGGCCCACCCGGATCCCGGCATTCACCGCAGCATCCCGGTTGTCGCCGATCGCATAGGCGTTCCGCCCATGCACCGTCTTCGTCATCAGAAGCCAGATCAGAAGCGTCACCGCCAAGAGGAACCACGTGGGCGTGTGCAGCCCCAAAAATTGCGCCTCGGCAAAATCGACGAGCGTCCAGTTCAGGTGGCTCGTCGGCTGCTCGCCATTGTACATGAAGACAAGGCCACGATAGCCCAGCATCGCGCCCAGCGTCACGATGAACGCATCCACCCCCGTCTTCCAGACGATGAACCCGTTGATCGCACCAAGGATCGTGCCCGTGAGCAGCGCCAGCGCCCAGGCCACCGGGATCACCCAGTCGCCGAGGCCCGCGAAGATCGGCCATGTCATGCTGTCGAGAAGCACGATCGCCGCCAACGCATATGTCGCCCCCACCGACAGGTCGATATTGCCGTTGATCATGACGATGGTCATTCCCATCGCAATGATCCCGATGGGGGCCGACTGCTTGAAGAGAAGCAGCATGTTGCCCGCGTCCATAAACGCCTTGTCGGTGACCGCGAACATCTCTCCCACCGTAGAGAAGAAGATCAGTTCGAGGACGACAAAACCCCAGATCGCGCCGCTTTTCAGGAAGGTCGAAACCGTGCCGGGTGCCATTGGTCGTTCTCCCTTAAGCGATTGGCGACAGAAGCCGGCCACGCTTGGCCGCGATATCAAGCCAGACGGCCAGAATGATGATCACCCATGTCACGACGTACTGGGCGTAGAACTGAAGGCCCATCAGCAGAAGGCCGTTCTGAATGAAGCCGAGGATCAGAACCCCGATCACCGTCTTGAAGATCGTGCCCGACCCGCCAAGAAGCGACGCGCCGCCAAGAATGATCGCGGCCAGCACCTCAAGCTCCAGCCCCTGGCCCACGGTGTTCTGGCTGCCGAGCGACCGGCTGGCCTGGATAAGTCCCGCCGTCGCCACGCAGAACGCGCTCATCACGTAGCACATGAAGACGACGCGGGCGCGGCGAATGCCCGAGAAGGTCGCCGCCGTCCCGTTGCCGCCCACGGCGTAGACTTTGCGCCCGAAGGGCGTTTTCGCCAGCACGATCCCCAGAAGCGCCGCCAGCGCCACGAAAAGCAGGATCGGGACCGGGACGCCAAGCGCATCGCCCTGCCCGAAGACGGCGAACCAGGTGCCCTCCTTGTCGGCGATATCCATGTTCTTGCCGCCCGAATAGGTCAGCGTCAGCCCGTGGATCGCCGACAGCATGCCAAGCGTCACGATCAGGGAATTCAGCTTCAGGTACCCCACCAGGAACCCGATGAACGCGCCAAGACACAGCGTCATCGCGAACATCGCGGGGATCGCCAGCGTCGGCCCGATCTTGTCGTGCAGGTCCAGCACCACGATGGTCGAGAAACTCATCATCGAGCCGACGGAAAGATCGAGGTTGCCCGAGATCACGACGAAGGTCACCCCAAGCGCCATCACGCCCAGGATCGCCGACGACCGGATCACCCCCATCACGTTGTCGGGGTCGAGGAACCGGCTGTTGGCCAGCGTGAAACCAATCATGAAGACGGCAAAGGCCACCAGAATTCCGTTCCGGGCCAGGAACGCGCCAATTTTCGCGCCCGACAGCCCGCCGGCGCCCCGTTCCTTCGTCACGTCCTTGTTCGCGGCGTCAGCCATTTCCGTCCTCCCTCGCGCCGGTCCGGTGTCAGACCAGCGTCATGCCTCCGTCGATCATGACGATCTGCCCCGTCATGTAGTCGCTGTCTTTCGAGGCAAGGAACGTCGTCGTCCCGGTAATATCCTCGGGCCGCGCCACGCGGCCTTTCAGGATCTCCGAGGAAAACTCCTCCATCGCCTGCCCCGGGCGCTCGGACGCGCCGATTTCCATGAGGTCGCGGTCGACCTCTTCCCACATCTCGGTGGCCACGACCCCGGGGGCAAACCCCGTGACGGTGATATCGTGCTTCGCCAGGTCGCGCGCGCCCGATTGCGTCAGCGACACGACGGCCCATTTCGAGGCGCAATAAGGCGCCACATTGTCGAACCCCTGCCGGCTTGCGATCGAGGCGGTATTGATGATCTTTCCGCCCGTGCCCTGAGCGATCATCTGGCGCGCGGCTTCCTGCATTCCGATGAGGCAGCCAAGCCCGTTCACGCCCATGATGAAATTCCAGTTCTCCTCAGTCACATCAAGGAAATTCAGAGGCTTGTTCACGCCGGCATTGTTGAACTTCACGTCCAGCTTGCCGAAGGCGTCCACGGTATGCGCGATCATATCCCTGACCTGCGCGCGATCGGTGACGTCTACGGCGGCATGGGTGACTTTCGCGCCCTGCCCCTCTGCCCGCGCCTTCGCGGCCTTGGCGGCTTCAGCAGCCTGCGCGCCATTGATGTCGGCAAAACAGACATCGGCGCCTTCTGCCACAAGGGCGTCTCCGATGGCACGGCCAATACCGCGCGCCGCGCCGGTCACTATGCAGGAACGGCCAGATACTCGGCCCATGACGCAACCTCCCATTCGCGTCCCGTACGGTGCGCGAGGCCGGAATGCGGCCCCGCGCGGATCTTTTCTTGCAAAAAGCGGGTCTTAGAAGACCGGCTTCGTGAAGTCGCCCATGTTGTCCTGGGTGATCTTCGGCGTGTCGAAGTAGTTCAGGAACGGCACGTCCTTGCCTTCAAGCACGTCGATCGCGGTTTGAAGCGCGGCCTTCGCATCGTCGACCGGCGACTGGTAGATCGAGCCCCAATAATCCCCGGCAGCCATTGCCTCGTAGCCCACGGCAAAGTTCGTGGCGCCCACGAAGATGATGCCGTCGCGGCCCGCGGCCTTCGCGGCGTTCAGCGCGCCGACGCCCATGTTGTCGTCACCCGCATAGACGCCGTCGATGTCGTCATACTTCACGAGGAATGCTTCCATGACCTTCTGCGATTTCTCGCGGTTCCAGTCACCCGGCTGGGTTTCCAGCGTCGTCACGTTCGGGCAAACCTCGGGCAGACGCTCGTCAAAGCCCTGCGCCCGCTCGATCGCGGTGGTGTAGCCGGGCTGGCCGGTGATGTGCACGATCTGGGCCTCGTTCTCGATGCCCATTTCCTTGAACTTGTCGCACATGATCTCGGCCGAGCGCTGGCCCTGAGTGATGTTGTCCGGTCCCGAGAAAGATTTCACGAAATCAAAGCCCTGCTCGGCGATGTTCGAGTTCGTGACAATCACCGGAATGCCGGCCTGATGCGCCTTGCGAACAGCAGGGATCACCGCTTCCCCATTGGTCGGCCAGATGATGATGGCATCAACTTCCTGCTGGATCAGATCTTCCATCTGGGCGATCTGGCGGGCCACGTCGCCGCCGGCATCAAGCACGACGGTCTCCACGCCGTCATTGCCGTCCGCGGCCTCGATGAAGGCTTTTTCATAGGTCGTCTGATAGCTGTCGACGCCCACGTTGTTCTGGGTGATGCCAATCTTGAAAGTGTCGGCAAAGGCAGCGCCGCCAAAGGTCAGTGCGGCGGTTGCCGTTGTCGCCACAAAAGCGTTGCGAAGTTTCATCAGGGTCTCCTCCCGGATTATCCCGTGCTACAGTTATTGTTCCGAAGCGCCCCGTTCGGACGCGTGTCACTCGAACTCGAACGACTGCGTCGAACTTTGCCGAATCTCTCACATCCGAGTTGCTGTCTATTTATCCATTTCGGATAATGTAATATCCATTTTGGATAATTCTACCATGTCAGGTGGATGCCGTTTTGAACATTTTCGATGGGAAGGCCGTCATGAACAAGCGCTATTTATCCAGATCCGACAATTCTGCATCGCAGCGGTCCGATACGAAAACGCACGATCGAAAGAGTTCGATGAGCATGATGGGAGGACATAGTATCGCAAACCCGGTCTCGCCCCAGGCGAAGACCGAAATGCTTGATATCCTGTCCTTTCTCGAAGATCTGAGCGACGAGTTGGAAGACGGGTCGGAACAGGCCGCCCCCAATCCTCACCTCCGTATGGCGATGCACCTCCTGCTCGGTCATTTCGAGGCGCGAATCGTGACGCCCACCTCCTTGATCGGCGCCAGTCGCGTGCCCTACGCTACCGCCACCCGGCGCCTGAAAGAGATGGTCGAGGCCGGTCTCATCGAGCAGCGTCCGCGCACGCGGACGGGAAAAAGCTTCTCGATGCACCCCAGCGACAAGCTTCTTTCGCAATGGACACAGCTCTGTGGCCGCATCCGTCGTCTGGCTGAAGATCGCTTCGCCGGAAACGCCAAGGCCCCGGACACGAAAGACTATTACTTCGGCGGAAGCTACTCCGCCGCACAGTCGATCCCGCCCCTACCGATCCGCCCAGAACCGCTTAAGGCGCCAGGCGGCGTGCGCGTGCTCGTCCATGGCGACCCGACCTTCATGGTGATGGACAACCTCAAGCGCCAGTTCGAACAGGCGATCGGCTGCCACATCAACCAGCGCGCGTTCTCGATCGACCGGCTGCGCGAAGAAGCGCGGCGCAACGCCGCCCGCTCCGCCAGCCGCTACGATATCATCGCCGTCGATCTGCCCTGGATCGGCGAATTCGCGCAAAACAACGTGTTGATGGCGCTCGAACAGGCGATGGATATCGCGCGCCTCGATCCGGCGGATTTCCACACAGCTGGCTGGAAGGCAGCGCATTGGGGCGGGCGCGCCTACGGCGTCCCGGCCCAGACAACGCCGGAACTCCTGTTCTACCGGAAAGATCTCTTCGCGGCCGCCGGCCTCCAGCCGCCTGTCACGACCGAAGCGCTTCTCGAAGCCGCCAAGGTGCTGCATGATCCGCGCCGTGGCAGCTACGGCTTCGCCTGGAACGCGGCACGCGGCACCGCACTCGGCCACACCGTTCTGATGACCATGGCCGATTTCGGCCAGCCGGTGCTTGATCTGCCGGAAATCGCGGGCGGCTTCGAAACCGAACACCTCGCCAGCGGCGACTACCGCCCGACAATCGACAACGAGGCGGGGCTCCGCGCCGCGGAATTCCTGCTCGAACTCCTGAAATACTCACCGCCCGATATCCTCTCGATGTCGTGGTACGAGCGCATCCGCCCCTACGCGGCGGGGCGTATCGCGATGACCTACGGGTACACGCTCCTCGCCCCCTATTTCGAACTCGACGAAACCTCGCCCGCCTGCGGCCAGACGGGCTATCTGCCCCACCCCGCGGGCCCCGGCGCCAACCCGATCGCGCCGGTCGGAGGTTACGTCATGGGCATCCCCGCCAACCTGCCCAAGGAACGCATCCCCGCGGCGGTCGAGGCGCTCATCGTCTTCACCTCGCCCGAAGCGCAGAAGCTTTACGTCCAGAACGGCAGCCGCACCAACCCGCGCTACTCCGTCGCCGCCGATCCCGAGGTGCGCCGCGCCTCCCCGATCTTCGAGGCGGTGGACGGAATGTCCTGGCGTGACGAGTTGCAGTTCTGGCCGCGCCCGCCGATCCCCGAGATCTCCGGCATCATCCAGATCTGCGGCGAGGAATTTCACGACATGCTGCGCGGCATCGTCAGCCCGCGCGACGCGCTGCGCAAGGCCCAGGAACGGGCCGACGCCCTGATAGAAAATTAGCGGAATACCCGTGACACGAGGAGGAAAGACTATGGACCCGAACCGCCTGAAAGGTAAAAATATTCTGATCACCGGCGCCGCCCGCGGCATGGGCGAGGCGAACGCCCGCCATTTCGCCGAACAGGGCGCGAATGTCTGCCTGGGCGATCTGAACCTCGACGAGGCGCAGGCGGTGGCCGACGACATCAACGCCGCCGGCAACGGCAAGGCGATCGCGGTCAAGATGGATGTCACCAAGCGCGAGGATAACGCCGCCGCCGTCGCCGCCACCGTCGATGCTTTCGGCGAAATCAACGTGGGCCTCTTCAACGCGGGCCTCAACAAGCCGCGCTTCTTCATGGACATCGACGAGGACAACTGGGACCTCATCATGAACGTGAACACCAAGGCGATGTGGCTCGGCATGCAGGAAACTGCCAAGCAGATGATCGCCCAGGGCAAGCGCGACTACCCCTACAAGCTGATCAACGTGGGCTCCATCGCCTCCCGCAAGCCGCTCGTGGACGTCACGGTGTACTGCACCTCGAAATACGGCTGCCTTGCGCTGACCCATTGCGGTGCGATCGCGCTGTCGGAACACAACATCACCGTCAACGGCTACGCGCCAGGCGTCGTCGTCACTCCGCTCTGGGAACAGCTCGACAAGGATCTCGTCGATATCGGCTTCAAGGAAAAGGAAGGTCAGGCGTATGAGGATATCGTCCGCGACGCCCTCCAGATCAAGCGTGTCTCCTATCCTAAGGACGTGCAGGGCACAGCGGCGTTCCTCGCCAGTTCCGACAGCGACTACATGACCGGCCAGATGATCCACATCGACGGCGGCTGGTGCATCCAGTGATCGGCACCGGCCACCTGGCCGGCACCCTCCCCATCCCTGCGTCGGGCTGCGCCCGCGCTTGTCATCCGTGCGCGGGCCGGACCGCGCCCTGCTTCCCGAAAGGAGCAACACAATGAACATTCAGAACCAGGCTTTGACGCCCAACGTCCTCACACCCCAGGATCTCGAACCCAACTGGCGCTGGGAAGGCCGCCTGCCCGCCTGGGGCCACACCTCGGTGGATTTCGAGCGTCGTATCGATCACGATCGCCTGCGCCGCTACCGGCTCAGCCGCACCCGCCAGGCGCTGAAGAACTCGAACGCGGGCACGCTCCTGCTCTTCGACGTCAACAACATCCGCTACGTCTCCGCCACCAAGATCGGTGAATGGGAACGCGACAAGATGTGCCGCTTCTGCCTGCTGACCGGCGACGACAGCCCCTATGTCTGGGATTTCGGCTCTGCCGCGATGCACCACAAGAAGTTCTCCGACTGGCTTGAGCCCGAACATTGCCGCGCGGGCGTCGTCGGGATGCGCGGCACCATCCCGCCCGAATTCGGCCTGATGCGTAAATACGCCAAGGAAATCGCGGGCCTGATCCGCGATGCCGGCATGGCCGACATGCCCGTGGGCGTCGACTATGCCGAAACCGCGATGTTCCATGCGCTGAAGGAAGAAGGCCTGAACGTCGTCGACGGCCAGCAGATCATGCTCGCCGCCCGCGAGATCAAGAACTGGGACGAGATCCAGCTCCTCACCCAGGCCGCTTCGATGGTCGATGGCGTCTACCACATGATCTACGAAGAGCTGAAGCCGGGCGTCCGCGAAAACGACATCGTCGCGCTCTCGAACAAGATGCTCTACGAAATGGGCTCCGACGACGTCGAGGCGATCAACGCGATCTCGGGCGAGCGCTGCAACCCGCATCCGCACAACTTCACTGACCGCTACTTCCGCCCCGGCGATCAGGCGTTCTTCGATATTCTCCAGTCCTATCAAGGATATAGAACCTGCTATTACCGCACGTTCAATATCGGCCGCGCCACGTCGGCACAGCGCGATGCCTACACCAAGGCGCGGGAGTGGATCGATGCCTCGATCGACCTGATCCGGCCCGGCGTCTCGACGGATGTCGTCGCCCAGGCCTGGCCCAAGGCTGAAGAGTTCGGCTTCCCTGACGAGGATTCCGCCTTCGGCCTCCAGTTCGGCCACGGGCTGGGCCTGGCGCTCCACGAGCGCCCGATCATCAGCCGCGCGGTCAGCCTCGATCACCCGATGGAAATCCAGACGGGCATGGTCTTCGCGCTGGAAACCTACTGCCCGGCCGCCGACGGCTACTCCGCCGCGCGGATCGAGGAAGAGGTCGTCGTCACCGATACCGGCGTCGAGGTCATCTCGCTCTTCCCCGCCGAAGAGCTTCCGATCGCGAACCGCTACTAATCTCCCTGAAACTGCCCGGGCCCTCGGGTCCGGGCGCTTTTCGCAAGAGCCTGTATCCATGAGCCCCGCAAAGAAGAAATCAAACGCCGAAGACTACATGCGTATGTACCGCCAGATGGTGCGCATCCGCACCTTCGAGGACAACGCAAACCAGCTCTACCTCTCGGCCAAGATGCCGGGGCTGACACACATGTATTCCGGCGAAGAAGCCGTCGCGGTCGGCATCTGCGAAGCGCTGACCGATGACGACCGCATCACCTCAACCCACCGCGGCCACGGCCATTGCGTGGCCAAGGGGGCCGAGTTCAAGGAAATGTTCTGCGAACTTCTGGGCAAGGCCGAAGGCTATTGCCGCGGCAAGGGTGGATCGATGCACATCGCCGACCAGAGCCACGGCAACCTTGGCGCCAACGCCATCGTCGGCGGCTCCATGGGCATTGCCACCGGCTCGGCGCTGCGCGCGAAACTCCAGGGCAAGGATGACGTCACCGTGTGCTTCTTCGGCGACGGCGCAACCGCGCAGGGCCTGATGTACGAGGTCATGAATATGGCCGCGCTCTGGAACCTGCCGATCATCTATGCCTGCGAGAACAACGGCTATTCCGAATACACCAAGACCGAGGAAATCGCCGCCGGCTCCATCACCGCCCGCGCCGAAGCCTTCGGGATCGAGGCGCACCAGGTCGACGGGCAGGATGTGCTCGCGGTGAACGACCTCACACAGAAACTCGTTGCCCGCGCGCGGAAAGGCGAGGGCCCGTTCTTCGTCGAACTGATGACTTACCGCTACCACGGGCACCACGTGGGCGACATCAACCGCGAGTATTACCGCTCGAAGGATGAAGAGAGCGACTGGAAGTCGAACCGCGACCCGATCATCCGCATGCGCGGCTGGCTCGTGGAACAGGGCCTCGCCTCGGAAGAGGAAATCGAGGCGATGAATGAAGAGATCCGTTCCGACGCCGAAGCCGCGGTCGAATACGCGCTGAACGCGCCCTACCCGGATGCCGGCGAAGTGGACATGCACGTCTTCACCGACGTCAAGCATGCCTGCGCCTGAGGAGATATGACGATGCGCGACATTACCCTGTCACAGGCCGTGAACGAGGCGCTGGCCGAAGAAATGCGCCGCGACGAGACCGTTTTCATCATTGGGGAGGACGTGGCCGAGGCCGGCACCCCCTTCAAGGTGCTCTCTGGCCTTGTCGAGGAATTCGGGACCGACCGCGTGATCGACACGCCCATTGCCGAACCCGGCTTCATGGGCATCGCGGTCGGCGCCGCGATGACGGGCGCCCGGCCCGTGGTCGATCTTATGTTCGGAGATTTCATCTTCCTCATCATGGATCAGCTCTGCAACCAGGCAGCAAAGACCCATTACATGTCAGGCGGCAAGCTCAAGGTTCCGCTGGTCCTGCGCACCAATCTCGGCGCCACCCGACGCTCCGCCGCGCAGCACTCGCAATCGCTCCACGCGCTTGTCGCCCATATCCCGGGCCTCAAGGTCGCGCTGCCGTCATCGGCCTACGAAGCCAAGGGGCTTCTGAAAACCGCGATCCGTGACGACAACCCCGTGGTGATCTTCGAAGACAAGCTGATGTACCAGGAAAAGGCCCCGGTGCCCGAGGAAGAATTCCTGATCCCCTTCGGCGAAGCGAACGTGAAGCGCGAAGGCACCGACATCACGCTCATCGGCACCTCGTCCATGGTGCAGGTCTGCGAAAAGGCTGCCGAGATCCTCGCGGGCCAAAACATCAGCGCCGAGGTCATCGACCCACGCACCATCGTGCCGCTGGACGAGGAAACCCTCCTCGCCTCCGCCCGCAAGACAAGCCGCGTGATCGTCGTCGACGAAGGCCATCAAAGCTTC
The DNA here is from genome assembly GCF_032586175.1 of Ovoidimarina sediminis. Lineage (NCBI taxonomy): Bacteria > Pseudomonadati > Pseudomonadota > Alphaproteobacteria > Rhodobacterales > Roseobacteraceae > Ovoidimarina > Ovoidimarina sediminis. Next base: position 54,157 of record NZ_JAWHTE010000009.1, on the reverse strand, counting down.
GGCGTTACCAGCGAAATCGCAAGCCGGATCAACGAGAAAGCCTTCTACCACCTGGACGCTCCGGTCTTCCGCATGGGCGCGATGGACGTCCCCGTGCCCTTCTCGCCCGCGCTCGAGGATCTGACGGTGCCGACCCCCGAAGGCGTCGCCGAAAAGGCCCGCATGCTCTGTGCCGGAGAGTTGATCCATGCCGCTTGACGTCATCATGCCGGCCCTCGGCATGGCGCAGGAAACCGGCGTCATCGTCGCGTGGCACAAGAAGCCCGGCGATCCGGTCGCCGAGGGCGATGTGCTGTTCGAGGTCGAAACCGACAAGGCCACGATGGAGGTCGAGGCCCAGGGCTCGGGCTTTCTCGGCGGCGTCACCGCCAAGGAAGGTGACGAGGTCGCTGTCGGCAAGACGATCGCGCGCATCTCCGACAGTACCGACGACGCGAGTTCCGAACCTGAAACGGAAGCCGGGGCCCCTGCCCCCGACAGCGGCGGGACGGAAGCGCTTCCCGACGGCAAGCCCGTCATAATGCCCACCCTGGGCATGGCCCAAGACAGCGGTCTTCTGGTGGCATGGCTTGTGGAGCCGGGCGGCAAGGTCGGCGCCGACGACCCGCTCTTCGAGGTGGAAACCGACAAAAGTACGATGGAAGTGCCCGCAGGCGTCGACGGCTATCTCGCCGCGCGGCTGGCCGAAGCGGGCGAAGACGTGCCGACCGGCCAGACCATCGCGATCATAAGTGCCGAGCCTCCGGAAAACCCGGTCACGCGCAGCGCGGCCTCGGGCGCGCCCGCTCCGGCACCAAAGGCCGAGGCGCCATCCAGGGAACCGGCGGCGGCCCCCGCGCCGCGCGCCACTCCTGCCCCGGTCAAGGCCGATGCGTCGTCCACAGACCGCATCCTCGCCTCGCCCAAGGCCCGCCGCCTCGCGCTGGAGCAGGGGCTCGACCTTGCGCGCCTCGCCGCCGCCGGTCATCCCCAGCCGTTCCACGTCAAGGATCTCGAAGCGCTGAAGGCGCTCCCCGCAGAAACACCGGCGGAAGCGCAGGCAGGCGGCCCCGCCGCCCGTCATCTTACCGCCGAGGTTCCGGGCGAGGCGTTTGCGGAATTCTGCGATTGGGCAGCGGCACAGGCAGGCCTCGGCGATCCCTCAGTGCTTCTCGCCGGCCTCGCCGGCGGCTGCCTTGATCGCGACACGGTGCTTGTCGCGCACGAAGCGCCAGGCCGACGCCGCCTCTTCACCGTCCCACGGGGCGCGGCCCTTGGCGCGGTCTCCGAGGCCGAGGAGGGCACGCCCGATCTCATCCTCCGCGACCTGCGCCTTACGCGCCTCACCGCGCTCACCCTCGGGGCCGAAGAGGCGCCCACCCTCACTCTCACGCGAAACGGCGCGGGCGTTACTATCACACTCGAATGCGCGGCAGGCCAACTCTCCGCCCCCGCCGCCGTCTCGCTTCTCTCCGATGTCGCCGGCCGGCTGGAGCAACCGCTCCGCGCCCTGCTCTGACCGAAGGATTACCGATATGACCGCCCACGAACCGAAATTCGACACGCTTCCCGCCGATCTCTATATTGGCGGCAGTTTCCGCCCCAGTGCCGATGGCACCCGCTTCGACGTGATCAACCCGGCGACGGAAACCGTGATCGCCTCCGTCGCCTCCGCCGAGATTTCCGACGCTGACGCCGCCCTCGACGCCGCCGAGACAGCCATGGCCGACTGGGCGAAGCGCACGCCCCGCGAACGCTCCGAGGTTCTGCGCAAGGCGTGGGAACTGATGACGGCGCGGCTTGAAAATTTCGCCCATCTCATCACGCTCGAGAACGGCAAGGCCCGCGCCGACGCGATGGGCGAGGCCACCTATGCCGCCGAATTCTTCCGCTGGTTCGCGGAAGAGGCGGTGCGCGCCGACGGGCTCATCACCCGCGCCCCGGCCTCGGGCGCCCGCATCATGGTCCAGCACAAGCCCGCGGGCCTCGCCGTTCTCGTCACACCCTGGAACTACCCCGCCGCCATGGGCACCCGGAAGATCGCACCCGCTCTTGCGGCGGGCTGCGCCGTCATCATCAAACCGGCCTCCGAAACCCCGCTGACGATGCTCGCGCTCATGCCGCTTCTCGAAGAGGCGGGCGTGCCCCCGGGCCTCGTCAACGTCCTGCCGTCGAAGCGGACGGGGCCCCTCGTCGATCACCTGATGCACGATCCCCGCGTCCGCGTCGTGTCCTTCACCGGCTCCACCGGCGTCGGCCGCACGCTCCTGAAATCCGCCGCGGATCAGGTTCTGAAACCGGCAATGGAACTTGGCGGGAATGCCCCCCTTCTCGTCTTCGAGGATGCCGATCTCGACGTGGCCGTCGAAGGCGCGATGCTTGCCAAGATGCGCAACCTGGGCGAGGCCTGCACGGCGGCCAACCGTATCTACGTGCACGAAGCCGTGGCCGAGGCCTTCACCAAGCGCCTGACCGACGCCATGTCCGCCCTCAAGATCGGCGACGGCACCGATCCAAGCGTCGATGTCGGCCCGCTCGTCAACGCCAGCACCCGCGACAAGGTCGCCGAATTCGTGGAAGACGCGGTGTCCAAGGGTGCCAAGCTCGAATGCGGCGGCACCGTCCCCGAAGGCAAGGGCTACTTCTACCCGCCCACCGTCCTCTCGAACGTCCCCGAAACCGCCGATTGCGTCCATGACGAGATTTTCGGCCCCGTCGCCGCGATCCAGACCTTCACCGATCAGGAAGACGTGATCCACCGCGCCAACGACACCGAATATGGCCTCGTCGCCTATGTCTTCTCCGAAGACTTCAAGCGCGCGCTCCAGGTCTGCGAACGGCTCGATTACGGCATGGTCGGGCTTAACCGCGGTCTCGTCAGCGATCCGGCGGCGCCCTTCGGCGGCACCAAGCAATCGGGCCTCGGGCGCGAAGGCGGGCATGAGGGCATGCTCGAATTCATGGAAACTCAGTACATCTCTTCAAGCTGGTAGGGCGCACTCATGTCAGACGTCATCGCACCGCCCTCCGTCCGGGCACTGGCCCGCGAAAAGGGCATCGATCTCGACGATCTCGCGAAGAAGCTCGGCCGCACGAGCCTTGCGCGCGAAGATCTCAACGGCGGCCGCTCCGGCCCCGCCCCTGCGGACAACACCTCTTACTGGGAGGTCGACCACGCGCAGTACGGGCCAGTCACCGAAGAACCGATGAGCCGCTTCGCCCAGATCGCCGCTGGCAACCTCGCGGCGGCCAACGCGCTGATCCCGCAGGTCACCCATCACGACCGCGCCGATGTGCGCGCGATCGAAGCGCTCAGGGCGGAACTGAAGCCCGAGGCCCAGGCCCGCGGCGTCAAGCTCACAGCCCTTGCCTGCCATGTGAAGGCACTCGCCCGCGCGCTTCGCGAATTCCCCCGCTTCAACGCCTCCCTGTCGGCGGACGGCAAGACGCTGATCCTGAAGCACTACGTGCATATCGGCATCGCCGTCGATACGGCCCATGGCCTGATGGTTCCCGTGATCCGCAATGCCGATGAGAAAGGCCTCTGGCAGATCGCTTCCGAGATCACCGATCTCGCCAGCCGCGCCCAGGCCCGCAAGATCGGGCCCGACGAAATGGGCGGCGCATCGATGAGCATCTCGAACCTCGGCGGCATCGGCGGCATCGGCTTCACCCCCATCGTCAACCCGCCCGAACTGGCGATTCTCGGGCTCACCCGCACCGAAACCGTCACGGTCTGGGAGGGTCATACGCCAAAACCCGTCCCCATGGTGCCGCTCGATCTGAGTTACGATCACCGCGTGATCAACGGCGCAGACGCGGCACGGTTCACAAGCTTTCTCGCGGCGCTCCTCGCCGATCCGCGCCGCATGCTGGTCTGAGGCCGCCCATGTCCGATACCCATGCCGACCTCATTGTCATCGGGGCGGGCCCCGGCGGTTATGCCGCCGCCTTCCGCGCCGCCGATCTGGGCCGCAAAGTCGTTCTCGCCGATCCCCGCGCCACGCTGGGCGGGGTTTGCCTGAACGAAGGCTGTATCCCCTCGAAGGCCCTGCTTCATGCCGCCGAGGTGATCCGCGAGGCGGGCCACATGTCCGACTGGGGCATCGCGCTCGGCAAGCCCAGGATCGATCTCGACGCGCTCCGCGCCAAAAAGAACGGAATTGTGGAGCAGCTCACGGGCGGGCTTCAGGGCCTCGCAAAACGCCGCAAGGTGACCGTCGTAAAAGGCGCTGCCACCTTCACCGGCGAAAACAGCCTCGATATCGACGGCACGGGCTGGACGTTCGATCAGGCGGTGATCGCGGTCGGGTCCGAACCGATCCGGCTTCCGGGCTGGCCCGAGGATGACAGGATCTGGGATTCGACGGCCGCGCTCGAACTACGCGAGGTGCCAAAGCGCCTCGCCATCGTCGGCGGCGGCATCATCGGGCTCGAAATGGCCACGGTCTATGCCGCCCTCGGCTCCGCCGTCACCGTGATCGAACTCCTCGACCAGATCGCCGCCGGGGCGGATGCCGAAGCCGCGGCCATCCTGCGCACGGCGCTCGAGGATCAGGGCGTCGCCATCCACACCGAAACGAAGGTCGCCCAGATCAAGGCGACGAAAGCAGCCCTTTCGCTCACCTGCGAAGGCGATTTCACGGGCGAGATCAAGGCCGATGCCGTCATTCAGGCCGTGGGCCGCCGTGCCAATGGCGACCGGATCGGGGCGGACAAGGCGGGTGTCGAGGTCACCGATCGTGGCATCATCCCGGTGGACGCCACCTGCCGCACCGCGAACCCGTCGGTCTTCGCCATCGGCGACGTCACCGGCAACCCGATGCTGGCCCACCGCGCCACCCATCAGGGCCATGTCGCGGCAGAGGTTGCTTCGGGCCACGAGGCCGCGCTCGATACCGATCTCATTCCCTCCGTTGCCTACACGAGCCCCGAACTCGCCTGGGTCGGGCTCACCCCGGCCCGCGCGAAGGAAGCCGGCGTCTCTTACAAGACCGCAAGCTTTCCCTGGGCCGCCAGCGGCCGCAACCTCTCCTCGGGCGGCGGCGACGGGCTGACGAAACTCGTCTACTGCCCCGAAACCCACCGCGTTCTCGGCGCGACGATCGTGGGCAGGAACGCGGGTGAACTCCTCGCTGAATGCGGCCTGGCGATCGAGATGGGGGCGACGCTCGAAGACATCGCCCTCACCGTCCACGCTCACCCGACGCTGTCGGAAACCATCGCCTTCACGGCGGAACGCGCCCTCGGCACGATCACCGATCTCTGACATGGCCGCGCCTGTGATCGATCTTTCCGGCAAGACCGCCCTCGTCACCGGCGCCAGCCGCGGCATCGGCCGCGCCATCGCGAAGGCGCTTGCCGATTGCGGCGCGTCGGTGATCGGGATCGGCACCTCGATCGAAGAGAACGACACCGGGCTCGGCGCAGAGATCGAGAAAGCGGGCGGCACCTTCCGCCCGCTCTCCTGCGATCTCTCCGACCGTGCACAGATCGAGCGCATGATCGCCCGGCTCGACGCCGACGGCACCGAAATCGACATCCTTGTCAACAACGCCGGGCTGATCCGGCGCGAGCCTGCGGCATCCCACAGCCTCGAGGATTGGGATACGGTCATGGCCGTCAATCTCGACGCGGTATTCCTGCTCACGCGCGAATTCGGCCGCCGAATGCTCGGCCGCGGCGGCGGCAAGGTCATCAACCTGGCTTCGGTCCTGTCCTATCAGGGCGGCGTCACGGTTCCGGGCTATGCTGCCAGCAAGGGCGCAATCACCCAGCTGACCCAGGCCTTCGCCAATGAATGGGCGGCGCATGGCATCAACGTGAACGCGGTGGCGCCGGGCTATGTCGCAACCGACAACACCGCCGCGCTCCAGGCCGACACAACCCGCGAAGCCGCGCTCATGGCGCGCGTGCCCCTTGGCCGCTGGCTCACGCCCGAGGAGATCGCCGCCCCGGTCGCCTTCCTGGCCAGCGACGCGGCCTCTGCGATCCACGGCGCAACTCTCGCGGTCGACGGCGGCTGGCTCGGGCGCTAACGCCCCAGCCCCGGTACCGTCACCCAGCACCGTTCTTGCGACGAGGTCTGCATCGCCTCCACCGTCTCCTGAACGGCCAGCGCCTCGCGGAAATCGGGCATGCACCGGCCGCCCTCCACATGCGACCCGATCAGGTCGGCCACCTCGATCACCTTAAGGTCGTTGAACCCCAGATGATGCCCCGGCGCCGGGCAGAACCTGCCATAGGGCGGGTGGGAGGGGCCCGCCTCGATCCGCCGGTATCCTGCCCGCGCGCCGGAACCCGCATAAAGCAGAAGCTCGTTCATCCTTTCCTGCGTGAAGGCCACCGCGCCCTTCGTGCCCGTGATCTCGAACGACAGGTCCATCGTCCGCCCCGTCGCGGCCCAGTTCGCCTCGATGCTGCCCCCCACGCCACCCGCGAACCGGATCAGCGCGTGGGTCATGTCGTCCACCTCCACCCGGCGCATCTCCTCCGCGCCCGGCCCCGCGGGCCGCTCGGGGTATAGCGTCACGCAATCGGCGCTCACTTCGGCAATCGGCCCCACAAGATAGCGCGCCATGGCGATGATGTGGCTTCCGATATCGGCCACCGCCCCCCCGCCCTGCGGATCCGTGCGGAACGAATGGGGCGCCGCCGGATCTGCCATGTAGTTTTCCGCGTGCCGCCCGCGAAAGCCCGTTATCTCGCCGATCTCGCCCGACGTCACGATCTCGCGGGCCAGCGCGATCATCGGGTTGCGCAGAAAGTTGAACCCGACCGAAGTCACAACCCCCGCCGCCTCTGCCGCCTCCATCATCCGCAGGGCAGAAGCCGCGGTGGTCGACAGCGGCTTTTCGCAATAAACGGTCTTCCCGGCGGCAATCGCAGCCATCGCCATCGGCTCGTGCAGCACATTGGGCGCGGTGATCGCCACGATATCGACGGCCGCGTCGTCGATCAGCGCCTGCCAGTCCGCCGTCCACCGCTCGAACCCAAGCGCCGCCGCGCCGGCTTCCGCCGCCGCCTCTGTCACATCCGCCAGCATCGCCTTCACCGGCTCACCGGGCAGGTCGAACAACCCGGCCACCGATCCGAAGGCATTCGCGTGACAGCGGCCCATGAACCCCGTGCCGATCAGGCCGATCCCTACGCGCACACTCTGAGATATGTCCACCATCGCGCCCTACTCCGCCGCCACGTCCTGCCGGTGATGGGATACCGCGTCGATCAGGTTTTCTTCGGTCAGCGCATCGCCCTCGAACTCCGCCACCACCTCGCCTTCCGACATCGCCAGCACCCGGTGGCTGACCCCCAGCACCTCGGGCATTTCCGACGAGATAACGATCACCGCCAGCCCCCGCTCGGCCAGTTCCGCGATCAGCTCGTGGATCGCCGATTTCGATCCCACGTCGATCCCCCGCGTCGGTTCGTCGAGGATGATAAGCTTCGGATCGGCGCACAGCCACTTGGCCAGAACGAACTTCTGCTGGTTCCCGCCCGAAAGCTGCGACACGGCCTGGTCGGGGCCTGTCGTCTTGATCGACAGGGCCGAGCGGTATTTCTCGAACACCCCCATCTCCCGGGCCCGGTTCATCACCGACACTTCGGAAAACAGCTTCAGATGCGGCAACGACGTGTTCTCCCGCCCCCCCATCAGCAGGACAAGCCCCTGCTCCTTCCGGCTCTCCGGCACCAGCGCCATGCCCATGTCAATCGCCTTGCGCGGGGTGGGCAGATCGATCTCCGCCCCCTTCCACCACAGCGTGCCGCGATCGGCCTTCCTGACGCCGAACACCGTCTCGACAACCTCCGACCGGCCCGCACCCACGAGACCGTAAAGGCCTAGCACCTCGCCTTCCCGCACCGAGAAGGAGACATCCTCGAACAGCCCCGCCCGGCTCAGCCCCTCGACACGCAGAACCTCGGCCCCGAACTCGGGCTTCGCCTTCACGAAATAGGTGTCCAGCGTGCGCCCGATCATCATCCGCGTGATCCGGTTCAGATCGGTGTCCCTGGTGTCGACCGTCCCCTGCACCTGCCCGTCCCGCAGCACGGTGATCCGGTCGGTGATGTCGAAGATCTCGTCCATCTTGTGCGAGATATAGACGATCCCCACGCCCCGCTTCTTCAGCCCCCGGATCGTGTGGAACAGCTGATCCCGCTCGGTATCGGTCAGGGATGCGGTGGGCTCGTCGAAGATCACCACGTTGGCGCTGAAGGCCTCTGCCCGCGCGATCTCGACCATCTGCTGCATCGCAACCGACAGGGTGCCCACGCGCGCATGCGGCCCGAACCCGCAGCCCAGGGCCTCCAGTGCCCGCGTCGCGTTGCTGTAAAGCTCCCGCTTCTTCAGCACACCGAACCGGTTACAGGGCCAGGCCCCCAGATAGATGTTCTCTGCCACAGACAGTTCGGGCGACAGCGAAAGCTCCTGGTGGATCAGCAAAATCCCCTTCTGCCGCGCATCAAGCGGCCCGGCCACTTTCGTCGGCTGGCCCTGATAAACAATCTCGCCCCCGTCCGGCTGGTACAGCCCGGCAAGCACCTTCATCAGCGTCGATTTTCCCGCGCCGTTCTCGCCCACCAGCGCGTGCACCTCGCCGGCCCGGATATCGAAACTCACCCGGTCGAGCGCCACCACCCCCGGAAACGCCTTGGTGATGTCGCTCACCTCCAGCACGACCTCGCTCATGGTCCCGCCTCCCGCCGGTTCAGAACCTTGTCGAGCGCCAGCGCCAGGATCAGCACCGCCCCCATCACCATCAGTTCCACGTAATTCGGCGTGTTGAGCTGCCGCAGCCCGTTTCTCAGCACCGCCAGCGTCAGAACCCCGCCAATGGTCATCCACATGCTGCCGAACCCGCCCTGCAGGCGCGTGCCCCCCAGCACCACGGCGATGATCGTCCACAACTCCCAGATCCGCCCGGCATTCGGCTCCGCCGTGCCAAGGCGCATCGACAGCAGGATGCCGCATACCGCCGCCAGCGTCCCGCACAGGGTGAAGTTGATGATCTTGTGCCGCTTGACGTTGATCCCCGCATCATGGGCCGCCTCGATATTGTCGCCCACCGCATAGGTCTCGCGCCCGTGCCGCGTGCTCGACAGCACCCACTGAAAGAACAGTGCCAGCCCGAAAAAGATGATCGCGGTCAGCGAGATCGGGCCAAGGTAGATCTCGGGCAGCTCGGTATAGCTGAAATCCTGCACCATCAGCGCGTCCTCGCCGGTATAGACGAAGACAAGCCCGCGAATGCCGATCAGCGCTCCCAGCGTGACGATGAAGGAATGCATCCCCGAATAGGCGACGAGCGCCCCGTTCAAAAACCCAAGCGCCGCCCCTGACAGAAGCGCCAGCAGGATCGCGGGCAACACGCCCATGTGATCCTGCAACCCGATCGCAAGTGCCGAGGCCAGCGCCAGCACCGCGCCCACCGACAGATCGATCTCGCCATCGATCATCACCAGCGTCATGCCCACCGCAAGGATCCCGATGAACGCGCCTTGGGTCAGGATGTTGCCGAAATTGTTGACCGTCAGGAAATAGGGGCTCGACAGCGAGAACACGATCAGCGTCAGCGCAAGGAACACCCAGATATGGTTTCTCAGAAGCCAGGACAGGGCCGTTCCGCCAACCGTCCCGCTTCGGGCCGCGCCGATGTCGCTCATGCGAGGATCCTCCCGCGCTTCGCCGCCAGATCGATCCAGACAGCGATGATGATGACGGCCCAGGTGACGAGCCACTGCACGTAATAGGGGAAGCCCAGAAGCAGAAGGCCATTCTGGATAAAGCCCAGCATCGAAATGCCCACAACCGTCCGCCAGATGCTGCCCGACCCGCCCAGAAGCGAGGTGCCGCCAAGGATCACGCCCGCCAGAACCGTCAGCTCATAGCCCTGCCCGATCGTGTTCTGCGCGCCCATCACTCGGCTGCCCATGATCACCGCCGCCACCCCGGTGGTGAACCCCGAGATCACGTAGGCCCAGAACACCGTCCGCCGCGCGTCGATCCCCGAGAATATGCTCGCCGTCTCGTTGCCGCCCACACCATAGATCCGCCGCCCGAAGGTCGTAACCTGAAGGATCAGCCCGGCGATTACCGCGCCCACGAGGAACAGGATGACCGGCACCGGGATCCCCAGGAAGTCGCCCCGGCCGAACACCGCAAACCAGGTGTCCTGCGCATTCGCCACGTTGACGTTCGATCCACCTGAATAAAAAAGCACAAGCCCTTGTAAAAACGACAGCATCGCAAGGGTCACGATCAGCGCGTTCAGCCCCGCGAACCCCACCAGAAGCCCGTTCACCGCCCCGATCGCCAGCCCCGCGAGTATCGTCATCACGATCGCCGGAAAGGGCCCCGCGACGTTGTGCTGATCGACAACGATCACCGTCAGCAGCGTCAGCATCGATCCCACCGACAAATCCAGCCGCCCGGTCAGAACCACGAAGGTCACGCCAAGCGCCATCATGCCGGTGATCGACACCTGCCGAAGCACGTCAAGGATGTTTCCCGGCGTCAGAAACGCCTCCGCATTCAGGGCGACCACGGCCAGAAACAGAAGAAACGCCATGACCAGCCCGTGGCGGCGCAAAATGTTGCGAGCCGTCAGTTCCATGCCAAAGCCCTCCTCCGATCCCCACGATAGGCGGCGGGGTCGGGCCGATGAACAATGGATAAATCCAAAATGAATCTTTTGCACCCAAAGGCGCGGTGGCGTTCCGTCCGCCGCACGTGGCAGCACCCGCCGACAGTTCGTCAGATTTGGATATTTCCGCAATTGCCTGACGATATACCGTGACTCACACTTGGGGCCGAGCGCCCCGCAACGCTGCCAGCCGGGGTGGCACAAGAATGAAACGGCAGCGTTTTGGAGGAGGATCTAATGACCGTTTCGACCAAAGTAATGGCACTTGCCACGGTGGCCGCCCTGTGCGCAACGGCCGTCACCGCGCAGGACGCTCCCGAATGGCTCGGGGGTGAACTGAAGAAGCCGCTGTCCGAAACCCGGATCGGCATCACCGTGCTCTATCCCGGCTCGAACGCCTATCAGGCGAAGTATGCCGAAACCGCCGTCGCCTACAGCCAGGAACTCGGCATTCAGGCCACGGTTATGGATCCCCAGGGCGATCCCGCCGTCCAGTTCGACCAGATCCAGGATATGGCGTCGCAGAATCCCGACGCCCTCGTCGTCTGGCCCACGTCTCAGAACGCGCTGATCCCTGCGATCCGCAACGCGGCGCGCGACGGCATCCCCGTCATCACCTCGAACTCGCCCATCGGCGAAGCGGGCCGCCGCTACATCGTCGGCCACACCGGGCCGGATGACTGCGCGCAGGCCGAACAATCGGCAGAGATGCTTGGCGATGCGCTCGGCGGCGAAGGCGATATCGTGGTGGTCGAGGGTACGCCCGGCTACACCGTCTCGATCCTGCGGAAGAACTGCTTCCTCGACAAGATCGCCGACGACTATCCCGGCATCAACATCCTCGCCAGCCAGACGGCGGAGTGGAACCGCGAAAAGGCGCAGACGGTGATGGAAACCTTCCTCACCCAGTTCGGTGACCAGATCGACGGCGTCTATGCCTTCGACGACGGCATGGGCCTTGGCGTGATCAGCGCACTCCAGGGCGCCGGCAAAGCGCCGGGCGACGTCAAGGTCGTCACCTGCAACCAGTTCGGAGAAGGCTGGGATGCGATGAAGGCCGGCTGGCACTCGGGCTCGAACAAACAGTCGCCGGTCGATGACGCGATCCTCGCGATCCAGACCGCAGTGAAGGTCGCCAACGGCATCGAGGTGCCGACGCTTCAGGGCATCGAAACCCCGAAGGTGCTGCCCGAAAACGTCGACAATTTCGAACGCCCCACCTGGTAAATACTTAAAAGCAAAAGAAAAGGGCCGGGATCTCCCGGCCCTTATTCATTGCGGCGTGTCCCTAGTACCGCCCCCGTTCCCGCATGATCGCGTCGATCCGGTTCTGGCACTGCCCCAGGGCAACCTCCACCGAATGCGTGCCCTGAAGCATCATGTGTATCTCTTCCCCCAGCACGTTCAGAACATCGCTGAACTCCGGGATCGGCGGGCGCGGCCAGGTCTGCAACTCCCCGCGCCGGTCCATCCCGTCGACCTGGCTGATGATCGTGCTGCTGGCCTGCACCTCGGGGTCCGCGCTCGTCGAAAAGCGCGGGCTCGTGAGGTTTCCGTTCAGCACGTACCATTTCAGCATCTCGGGCCGCGTCAGGTATTCCAGCACCTTCCAGGATCGCTTCTTCCGCTGCGGGTCCAGCCCCGCGGGCACCGCCAGGGAAAAGCCGCCGATGGGCGAAACGGGCCGCGCCCCCTCTGCATGGGGGTGCGGCACGTACTGCACCTTTCCATGGGCGGGCGAATTCTCGTCAAGCTCGAAGGCCGCGGCCCGGATGCTCCAGCCATAGGTCATCGCCGCCTGGCCTTTCGAAAAGATCCCGATCCGTCGGTCCCAGTCGCAGACCATGCTTTCCTTGTGCGAGAACTCCAGCAACTCCAGTAGAAACTCCGCCGTCCGCCGTGCGGCATCGGTATGAAGCTGCGGGCGAAAGTTCTCGCTTGCGATGTCGTTCAGGTCGAATTCGTCGCCCAGAGGCGTCAGGTTGATGATCGGCTGCCCGAAATCCGCCAGCGTCTGGATGAAGGTATGCGCGAGCGGAGTCCCCCGCCCGTAATTCATCACGATCCCCGACAGGCCGAACCCCGCGCGATGCAGCACCCGCGCGGCGAACAGCACCTCGTCGGTGGTGCGCGGGATGGCAAGCCCGGCTTCCGCGAACAGATCAGACCGGCAGAACAGCAATTCCGCCGTCGGCTGGATCGGCAACCCGTATTGCCGGTTGTTCCAGGACGATCCCCGAAAGGCCGCGTTGTGGAAATCCGACGGGTTGTACCGCTCCTCCTGCATGATCTCGTTCAGGGGCTCGATCACCCCTTCCGTCGCCAGCTGCCCGATCCACGGCAGATCGAAGGCCACCAGATCATATTTCGAAACGGCGCTCTTGGCGTTCGCCATGATCTCTTCGTGCAGCCGGTCAAGCGGCAGCGTCACAAGCTCGATCGTCGTTCCGCACAGTCGCCCAAGCTCCGGCTCGGATTGGCTGAGGGTGCGGAATGTCGGGTCGATGGGGCCGAGAATGCGGATCGTCCGCTCCACCCCCACCCCGGTGCGCATGGCGCTCGGGTAAGGCAGGATGCGTGGCGCCATGTAATAGCCGCCGAAATAGAAATCGCTGATCTCACCATCGCCCGTGGTGAAGCCGAAGGTATTGCCCACCATCGCCTTCAGCTGCATCGCGAAGCTTTCGAACTCCTCGATCAGCTTCCGTGTCGGGTGCAGCGAAAAGGATTTCCCCGATTTGGATTTCGGGCGCTTGTGCAAAAGCCCCTCGTCGATCAGTTCCGAGATCCGGCGCATCGCGGTGCCATAGGGCACGTCGGCCGCGCTCGCCGCCGAAGTCACGGTCACAAGCCGCCCCTCCAGGTGCCGACGGATCGCGAAAGAGATGATGTTCCAGCGCGGATCGACCGTGGCAAGCGGCGTCCGCTTCTCGGAAATCTCGCGGTTCGAATCCACGAATGTCAGGATCCGCAGAAGCTCTTCGCGCGTCATTCCAGCACTCCCCCGGCGGCTATCCCCCGCCCCCTCCTATCACGAAATCCGCGATCCCGAAGGGCCGCCACACGCATTTTGTCCAAATCTGATATTTGCACGGTTCTCCCGCCAAGCCGCCGCATGTCAGATTTTCAGGACAGAAGCGGGGGAGGTCAGAGGCCGCGTCATGTCGACAGCAGAGTACGATTACATCGTCATCGGCGCCGGATCCGCCGGCTGCGCGGTTGCCGGGCGCCTGGGCGAGGCGGGCCGCTCCGTCCTCCTCCTCGAAGCGGGCGGGCCCGACCGCAACCCCTTCATTCACATCCCGCTCGGCTACTCAATGCTCTACGCCAACCCGAAGGTGAACTGGTGCTACGAAAGCGCGCCCGAGCCGCACCTGAACAACCGCCGCCTGTTCCAGCCCCGCGGCAAGGTGCTGGGTGGCACCGGCTCGATCAACGGCATGATCTACATGCGTGGCCAGCCCGAGGATTTCGACGGCTGGAAGGCGGCGGGCTGCGACGGCTGGGGCTGGGACGACGTGCTGCCCTACTTCAAATCCTGCGAGGATCAGGAACGCGGGGCGGATGTCTTCCACGGCACCGGCGGGCCGGTCGCCGTCTCCGACATCCGCACGAAGCACGCGCTTGGCGAGGCGTTCCACGCGGCGTCGGAGGCGCTTGGCGTCCCCCGCAACGACGATTTCAACGGCGCGCAGCAGGAAGGCACGGGCTACGTCCAGACCACGACGAAAGGCGGCATGCGCTGGAGCACGGCGGCGGGCTATCTCAAGGGCCCCGCCCGCAAGAAGATCGATCTTAAGCTTCACGCAATGGTCGGCGCAATCGAGCTCGAGGGCCGCCGCGCCACCGCCGTCCGCTGGACGGATCGCTCCGGCGCCCACAAGGCCAGCGCCCGGCATGAAATCATCCTCTCCGGCGGCACGTTCAATTCGCCCCAGCTTCTCCAGATCTCCGGCATCGGCCCCGCCGACCTCTTGAAAGAACACGGGATCGAGGTGCGCCACGCCCTTCCCGGCGTGGGCGACAACCTGCAGGATCACTTCGGCATCGGCGCCGAATACCGGTCAACGGTCAAATCCACGGTCAACGACCTCTACAACAACAAGCTGAAAGGCGGCCTCCAGCTTCTGCGTCACCTCGTGCTGCGGACCGGCCCCTTCGCCGATAATGGCAATTACTCCAACACCTTCATCCGCTCGGGCACCGGGATCGATCGCCCCGACATGATGGTCACCTTCATGGCCTGGTGCACCGACGAACAGCTGAAGCCCCATCCCTTCTCGGGCTTCACGATCCTTGCCGAGCACATGCGCCCCAACTCCCGCGGCCACGTGCGCATCACCGGCCCGAGCCCCACCGACGCGCCCGAAATCCAGTTCAACTTCTTCGCCGACGAAGCCGACCGCCGGGCCGCCGTCGCCGGGCTCAAATTCGGGCGCCGGATCGCAGCCACCGAACCGATGGCCTCCTGCGTGGAATACGAGATCTCTCCGGGCCCCGAGGTCCAGTCCGACGAGGATCTCGTCGCCTATTGCCGGGACAGCGGCCTCTCGCTTCTGCACCCGGTCGGCACCTGCAAGATGGGCACCGACGCAACGGCGGTGGTCGACCCCCGCCTCCGCGTCCACGGAATTGACGGGCTTCGCGTGGCCGATGCCTCTATCATGCCGCGCATCGTGACCGGAAATACCAACGCCGCCTCGATCATGATCGGCGAAAAGGCGGCGGCGCTGATCCTGGAAGATGCGAAGGAACCCGCCTGATGACGACGCTCGGCATCGCCCTTATGGGCACCGGCCGCATGGCCCATGTCTATGGCCCCAAGATCAACGCCCATCCCGGCCTGTCGCTCGAAGTGATCTACAACCCCCGCGCCTCCTCTGCCGAAAAGGCGGCCGGCCAGTATGGCGGCCGCCCGATGGATGATCTCGACTCGGTGCTCTCCGATGCACGCGTCGATGCCGTCGTCATCGCCACCCCGACCGACACCCATGTCGAATACATCGCGGCCTCCGCCCGCGCCGGCAAGCCGATCTACTGCGAAAAGCCGCTCGACCAGACGTTGGAACGCGTCGACGAGGCGCTCGGGGTTCTGAAAGATCACCCGGTGCCCTTCATGCTCGGCTTCAACCGCCGCTTCGATCCCGACAACGCGGCCCTCCGCGCCGCCGTCGCCGCAGTCGAAATCGGGCGGCTCAACATGCTGATGAGCTGGTCGCGCGAACCCGCGCCCCCGCCGATCGAGTATGTGCGCGCCTCGGGCGGCTATTTCGTCGATGCCACGATTCACGACATCGACCTCTTGTGCTGGATCGCCGGTGAACGCCCGGTCGAGGTCATGGCCGCCGGCTCCTGTATGTTCGATCCCGCCATCGGCGCCGAAGGCGATTTCGACATGACGATGACCACGCTGAAAATGCCCTCCGGCGCGCTCGTCCACATCAACAATTCCCGCGCCTGCAGCTACGGCTTCGATCAACGGCTCGAGGCGTTCGGTGACGCAGGCATGGTGCAGACCCAGAACCATCACGAGGACACGCTCCTGCGCTGGGGCGGCTCCGCCACGTTGGCCCGCCAGCCCTTGAAGCACTTCTTCCTCGAACGTTACGACCAGTCCTTCTACAACGCGCTCGACGAATTCCACGCGGCGGTCACATCCGACCGCCAGCCCTCGGCAACGGCCCAGGACGGCCGCGACGCGCTTGCCATCGCGCTGGCCTGCGTCGCGTCGGCGCGGACAGGCCGGGCGGTCGCGCCCGACTACAGTTGATGCCCTGAACCGGAGGCCGCTCCACCCGCCTGCCGGGCCGCGGCGAACATCGGCCCGCCCTTCCAGCGCGGGAAGCCGAACGCATTTACCATCACGACATCGATATCTTCCGCGCTCCGCGCGATTCCCTCTGCAAGGATGCGCTGCCCTTCGGTCCGCATTACCTCCAGCAACCGGTCCATGATCTCGCCCTCCGTGAACGCGCGCCGCGCAATGCACTTGCGCGCCGATTCCGCCTCGATCAGGGCGGCCGTCTCGGGCGAGGGCCGGGCGGTCCCGGCGTCGTCATAGGCGTAGTACCCTCGGCCCGTCTTTCGACCGAAATGCCCCGCCTCGCACAGAAGGTCCCCGATCCGCACATAGCGCTGCGCCGGGTCACGAGAGGCCGCCTGCCGCTTCCGCATGGCCCAGGAGATATCGAGGCCCGACAGGTCCTGCACCCGGAACAGCCCCATGGGAAAGCCATAGGCCTCCATCGCGGCGTCGATCTGCCAGGGAAAGGCGCCGTCCTCCAGCATGTATTCCGCCTCGCGGCGATAGGCCGACATGAGGCGGTTCGCGATGAACCCGTCGCAGACCCCGGCCAGAACAGGGATCTTGCCCAGACGCCTCGCGAACGCCACGCCGGTGGCCAGGGCGCGGTCGTCCAGCCCGTCGGGCGCGACGACTTCCAGAAGCTTCATGATGTGGGCCGGGGCAAAGAAATGCAGGCCGATCACCCGGCCCGGGCGACCCGTCTGCGCGGCGATGGCCCCGACATCGAGGTAGGAGGTGTTGGTCGCCAGCACGGCGTTGGGCCGCACCACCCTGCCAAGCCGCGCGAAGATCTCCTGCTTGACGGCCATGTCCTCGAACGCCGCCTCGACAACCAGATCGGCCGGGGCCAGGGCGTCGAATTCATCGGTCGCAGTGAACGCGGCCAGCCGTTCGGCATGGCTCTCGGGGGTCAGCTTGCCGCGTTTCAGGCTGCCATCCAGTATGTCGTGCACCCGCCCCTGCCCTGCGCGCGCAGCATCCGCACCGCGTTCCACCATCGTCACCGGCACTCCCGCCAGAAGGCAGGCCGCCGCGATGCCTGCGCCCATCGTGCCACCGCCGATCACACCGACATGCCTCACGGGATGGGGCGCGACGCCGTCCAAACGGTCGATGCGCCGCGTCGCGCGTTCCGCCAGATTGATGTGGCGAAGCGCCCGCGCCTCTTCGCCGCCGCGCAGCGCCAGGAACAGGCGTCTCTCCCGCACCAGCGCCTCTTCAGCGGGCAGGTCGCGGGCCTGTCTCAGGGCCTCCACGGCCGCCACGGGGGCCGCCTGCCCCTTCGCCCGCGACACCGCCCTTTTCGCGGCATCCTCGAACGCCCCGGGGGCGCTTTCCGGGCAGACGGGGCGCGCAAGCGTCGGAACTGGCGCTGCGGCTTCACGCGCCATGGCAGTGGCCGCGCTCAGCAAATCGCCCGACACAACGCGATCTATAAGCCCCGCCTCACAGGCATCTTCCGCGCCCATGGGCTTGCCCGTGACGATCATCTCCAGCGCCCTGTCCAGCGCGATCAGCCGGGGCAGCCGCACGGTCCCGCCTGCCCCCGGGATCAGGCCCAGCGACACCTCGGGAAGACCAAGCACCGCGCTCGAAACGGCGATCCGGCGATGACAGGCCATTGCCAGGTCCAGCCCCGCGCCCAGGGCCTTGCCCTGAACTGCGGCGATCCATGGCGTCCCGGAGGTTTCGATACGGCGCAGCACCTCCCCCAGAAGCGGGTCGTCCGGCGCATGCTCCAGGTCGCAAAGGTCTTCCCCCTCGCTGAAGGTCAGCCGCGCACCGGCCAGCACGACGGATGTAACTTCCGGATCAGCCGCGCTCGCCTCCACCGCCTCCAGAAGGCCCCGGCGCACGGCCTGGCTGATCGCATTCACCGGCGGGACGTCGATCGTCACGATCGCGACACCGCCGTCCCGTGTCATCCTGATCGCCATTGTCACTCTCCCGCCAGGCAGTGCGACAGGGGATGGGCCGGATCGGCCTGCCCGTCGATCACGTCGAAATGGTGGCGCCCCGGATCGGCCACAAGCGGCACCTGCCAGGCCTCTGCCAGAAGGGCGGACTGGCGCAGGAACTCGGGCCGTTCCGCCGCGCCGACCCAGGCGGTTACCGCAACGCCGGGACGCAGCCGGTGCAGCACCGGGCTTTCGGCGGCGGCCTCGTCTGGATCGAGGCGCAGCGTCCGGTTCATCGAATGAAGCTGCAAGGGGCGCAAGTCGTGCACCCCACTGATCGATACGACACGCGCGATCCGGGCGCCGATCTCGGCCGGAAGCGGGCTGTCCTCGCACACCATCCGCGCGGCAAGGTGCCCGCCCGCCGAATGCCCAGCCAGCCGGAACGGGCCGTCGATCATCCCGGCCGCACACGCGACCGCCCGCCCGACCTGCAATACGATCTCCCCGACACGCGCCTCGGGCGCAAGCGTATAGCTCGGCAAGGCCACCGCCCAGCCATGGGCCAGCGCTCCTGAGGCTAGATGCGACCAGTATGATTTGTCGAAGGCCAGCCAGAACCCGCCATGCAGAAAGACGGCAAGGCCGCGGGCCGGGCCAGAGGGCCGGAAAAGGTCCAGGCGCGCACGGGGCGCGTCGCCATAAGCGATGTCGATCTGGCCATCCGCCGCGCCGCGAAACCGCTCCGCCGCTGTCTGCCACAGGTCGGGAAACCCCTCGCCCCCCGGAATATGCGCCGCGTTGGCGAAGGCGTCTTCCCAGTCGATCCCGCTCGCATCAGTCACCGGAACGCCTCCACTCCTCGCCTGCCCTCCCGGGGGGTCAGGGCGCATCCCGTCCGCGCGGGCCGTCCGCGCGGGGCCCTCCGGCAGCTATCATCAATACTTCAATATTTCAATCTTGAAGTAAATGCCAATTCCCCCTAATCTCCCATCGTCCCGGGCCCCGCCCCGGGGATCGCATCGACGAAAGGGCTAGCCATGCGTGTCGTTTGTCTCGGAGGAGGCCCGGCAGGTCTCTACTTCGCGATCTCGATGAAGCTGCGCGACCCCTCGCACGAGGTCGTGGTGATCGAGCGCAACCGCGCCAACGACACCTTCGGCTGGGGCGTCGTGCTGTCCGACGACGCGCTGGAAAACCTCGAAATCAACGATCCGGTCAGCGCCCGCGCGATCCGCGACAACTTCGCCTACTGGGATGACATCGCCGTGGTCCACGGCGGCGTGCGCACCGTGTCGGGCGGCCACGGCTTCGCCGGGATCGGGCGCAAGAAGATGCTGATCCTGCTGCAGGAGCGCGCGCGCGACCTTGGCGTCGACATGCGCTTCGAGACCGAGTTCGAAAGCGCCGAGGCCTATCGCAAGAACTACGATCTCGTGGTCGCGACCGACGGGATCAATTCGCGCGTCCGAACCGAATACGCCGACCGTTTCCGCCCCGACATCGATCTGCGCGAATGCAAGTTCGTCTGGCTGGGCACGCACCAGAAATTCGACGATGCCTTCACCTTCATCTTCGAGAAGACTGAACATGGCTGGGTCTGGGCCCATGTCTACCAGTTCGACGACGACACCGCGACCTTCATCGTCGAATGCCAGCAGGACACGTGGGACCGCTGGGGGTTTCAGGACATGTCCAAGGAACAGACGGTCGAGACCTGCCGGAGGATCTTCGCGGCACATCTGGGCGGGCATGCGCTGATGTCGAACGCCGCGCATCTGCGCGGCTCCGCCGTCTGGATGAATTTCCCGCGCGTGATCTGCGAAACCTGGCACCATGAAAACGTCGTGCTGATGGGCGATGCGGCGGCGACCGGGCACTTCTCCATCGGCTCGGGGTCGCGGCTGGCCTTCGACAGCGCGATCTCGCTGGCGACCTACCTGCATTCCGAACCCACGATGGAGGCGGCCTTCGAACGCTACCAGGAGGAGCGGCGGCTGGAAGTGCTCCGCCTCCAGTCGGCGGCCCGAAACAGCCTCGAATGGTTCGAACAGGTCGAACGCTACCTCGATCTCGACCCGGTCCAATTCGCTTATTCACTCCTCACCCGGTCGCAGCGGATCAGTCACGAGAACCTACGCCTGCGCGATCCCGCCTGGCTGGAAAGCGCGGAACGCTGGTTCCAAACCCGGGCGGGCGTCGCCGAAGACGGGCCGGTCCGCGCCCCCATGTTCGCCCCCTTCCGCCTCAGAGACATGACACTGAAGAACCGGATCGTCGTGTCACCGATGGCCCAATACAAGGCCCAAGACGGCTGCCCCACCGACTGGCACCTCGTCCACTACGGCGAACGCGCCAAGGGCGGCGCCGGGCTGGTCTTCACGGAAATGACCTGCGTTTCGCCCGAGGGCCGGATCACGCCGGGGTGCCCGGGCCTCTACGACCCGGCGCACGAGGCGGCGTGGCGGCGCCTGACCGGCTTCGTGCACGATCAGACCGACGCGAAGATCTGCTGCCAGATCGGCCATTCCGGGCGAAAGGGCTCGACCCAGCTTGGCTGGGAAGACATGGACGCCCCGCTTGCCGACGGCAACTGGCCCGTCATGTCGGCCTCACCGATCCCCTGGTCCGACCGCAACACCACCCCGCGTGAAATGACCCGCGCCGATATGGACAGGGTGCGCGACCAGTTCGTTGCGGCGACCGAAATGGCCATGCGCGCCGGCTTCGACATGATCGAACTTCACGCCGCCCACGGCTATCTGATCTCCTCCTTCATCTCGCCCCTGTCGAATGCGCGCGGCGACGACTACGGCGGCAGCCTGAAAAACCGGATGCGCTATCCGCTCGAGGTGTTCCGCGCCATGCGCGCCGCCTGGCCCGAGGCCAAGCCGATGTCGGTGCGCATCTCGGCGAACGACTGGGTGGGCGCAGACGGCGTAACCCCCGAAGAGGCGGTCGGCATCGCCCGGGCCTTCCACGACGCGAGCGCGGATATCATCGATGTCAGCGCCGGCCAGACCAGCACCGCGGCGCGCCCTGTCTATGGCCGCATGTTCCAGACCCCGTTCAGCGATCGCATCCGCAACGAAACCAATATCGCCACCATGGCGGTCGGCAACATCTACGAGGCCGACCACGCCAACTCGATCCTGATGGCAGGCCGGGCCGATCTCGTGGCAGTGGGCCGCCCCCACCTGGCCGATCCGTTCTGGACGCTGCACGAGGCCGCCCGCATCGGCGACCGCGCCGCACCCGACTGGCCCCTGCCCTACCTGGCCGGCCGCGACCAGCTCTGGCGCCTGGCCGACCGCGAAGCAGAGGCGATCCGGGTATGAGCATAGACGCAAAACATGTCGTGATCACCGGCGGCGGCACCGGCGTGGGCCGTGCGATGGCGGAGGCCTTCGCCGCGGCCGGAGCGAAAGTCACCATCACCGGCCGCCGCGAAGCGCCCCTGCGCAAGGTCGCGGCGCAGCACAGGTTCATCGGCTGGATCACCTGCGACGTGACCGATCCCGACGCGGTGGCAGGGGCGTTCCGCCAGGCGCGCGGGCTCAACGGCCCGGTGTCGGTCGTGGTGGCCAATGCGGGCGCGGCCGAGAGCGTGCCTTTCTCGCGCATGGCCTATGATCAGTTGCAAAACATGCTGGCGGTCAACCTGGGCGGCGTCGTCAACACGTGGCAGGCGGCCTTGCCCGACATGAAGGCCCAGGGCTGGGGCCGTCTGATCGCGGTCGCCTCGACCGCCGGGTTGAAGGGTTATGCCTATGCCTCGGGCTATGCGGCGGCGAAACACGCGGTCGTCGGGCTGACCCGGTCCCTCGCGCTGGAACTCTGCGACAGCGGCATCACCGCCAACGCGCTTTGCCCCGGCTTCATCGAAACCCCTATGCTCGAACGCTCGATCGCCAACATCACGGAAAAGACGGGGATGGAGGACGCGGCCGCACGTGCCAGCCTTCTGTCGGGCAATCCGCAGCGCCGGTTCATCCAGCCCGACGAGGTCGCGGGCGCGGCGCTCTGGCTTTGTTCCGAAGCCGCACGCGGTGTCAACGGCCACGCGCTGGCCATATCGGGAGGCGAGATATGACCCCCAGACCCGCCGATACCGCGCGCAAAGAGTCCCTGTCAAAATCGCGCCTCCGGCTCTGGCTCAGGCTGCTGAAAACCTCGGGCCTGATCGAAGAGGAACTTCGCCGCCGGATGCGCGCCGACCTCGGCACCACCCTGCCCCGCTTCGATGTGATGTCGGCGCTCTCGCGCGCACCCGACGGGCTAAAGATGAGCGAGATTTCCCGCCGCCTCAGGGTCTCGAACGGCAACATCACCGGCATCGTCGACAAGCTGACCGAAGACGGGCTCGTCCTCCGCGTCGCGGTGCCGGGTGACCGGCGCGCCAATCTTGTCCGGCTGACAGCGAAGGGCAAAGACGTCTTCGCCGAACAGGCCCGGCGCCACGAGACCTGGATCAACGACATCCTCGCGGGGCTCAACGCCGATGACGTGGCGGGCATGGCCCTGCGTCTCGACCACCTCCTTGACGCGATCGAAAAGGCTGACTGACATGCGCAGCGACGTGAACCATTTCGAATGCCGGATCGAAGACGGGATCGCCTTCCTGGCGCTCGACCGACCCGACCGCAAGAACCCGCTGACCTTCGAAAGCTACGCCGAACTGCGCGACTGGTTTCGGGATCTGCATTACGACGATACGGTCAGGGCAGTCGTTTTCGGCCCCAACGGCGGCAATTTCAGCTCAGGCGGGGATGTGCATGACATAATCGGCCCGCTGACGAAAATGACCATGAAGGAACTCCTGGCCTTCACGCGGATGACTGGCGATCTGGTCAAGGCGATGATCGGCTGCGGCAAGCCCGTGATCGCCGCGGTCGACGGGGTCTGCGCGGGGGCCGGCGCCATCATCGCGATGGCGGCGGATCTCAGGGTGGCCACGCCCGAAGCGAAGGTGGCCTTCCTCTTCAACCGCGTGGGCCTCGCGGGCTGCGACATGGGCGCCTGCGCGATCCTGCCCCGGATCATCGGCCAGGGCCGCGCGGCGGAACTGCTCTATCTCGGGCGCTCGATGAGCGGCGAGGAAGGCGAACGCTGGGGCTTCTTCAACCGCCTCGTCCCACAGGCTGAATTGATGGCGGCCGCGCTCGACCTGGCCGGGCGCATCGCCGCCGGGCCGGGCTTCGCCAACATGATGACCAAGACGATGCTGGCCCAGGAATGGTCCATGGGGCTCGAACAGGCCATCGAGGCCGAGGCCCAGGCCCAGGCGATCTGCATGCAGGGGCAGGATTTCCGGCGGGCTTACGAGGCTTTCGTCGCCAAACAGAAACCGGTGTTCGAGGGCGATTGATGGCGGACCGCAACTTTCTCGACTGGCCGTTTCTCGAAGACCGGCATCGCGCCCTGGCCGCAGAGGTCGATGCCTGGGCCGCCGATCATCTGGGCCATGTAGATCACGCCGACACCGACGCGGCCTGCCGCCGGCTCGTGACGATGCTGGGCGAGGCCGGGATCGCCGCCCATTCCGGGGCCGAGGATGGCAGGCTTGACGTGCGCAGCCTGTGCCTCATCCGCGAAACCCTGGCCCGGCATGACGGGCTCGCGGATTTCGCCTTCGCCATGCAGGGGTTGGGCACCGGGGCGATCTCGCTCTTCGGCACGGAGGCGCAGAAATCCGAATGGCTGCCCCTGACCCGCGCAGGCAAGGCCATTTCCGCCTTCGCGCTAACCGAACCGGGGTCCGGCTCGGACGTTGCCAGCAACACCATGACGGCCGTGCCGGACGGCGGTCACTACGTCCTGAACGGCGAAAAGACATGGATCTCCAACGGCGGCATCGCCGAAGTCTACACCCTCTTCGCCCGCACCGGCGAAGCCCCCGGCACGCGCGGCATGTCGGCCTTTGTCCTGCCCGCGGGCCTGCCCGGATTCGAGGTGGCCGAACGGCTGGAAACCATCGCACCCCATCCCCTCGCAACCCTGCGCTTCAGCGACTGCCGGGTGCCGGCCTCGGCCCGGATCGGCCCGCCGGGCGACGGCTTCAAGATCGCCATGTCGGTGCTCGATGTCTTCCGGTCGACTGTGGCGGCGGCGGCCCTGGGCTTTGCCCGCCGCGCCCTCGACGAAGCGCTCCAGCGTGTCACCACGCGGCACGTACAGGGCGCCCCGCTGATCGATCTTCAGATGGTGCAGGGGCACATCGCCGACATGGCGCTCGATATCGATGCCGCGGCGCTGCTGACCTACCGCGCCGCCTGGGCCAAGGACACGGGCGCCCCCCGCGTCACCCGCGAGGCGGCCATGGCGAAACTCCACGCCACCGAAGCCGCGCAAAAGATCATCGACACCGCCGTTCAGCTGCACGGCGGCGACGGCGTCAGGTCCGGCACAACGGTGGAACGGCTCTACCGCGAAATTCGCGCCCTGCGGATCTACGAGGGCGCCTCGGACGTGCAGCGCGTTGTGATCGCGCGCCAGGTACAGGCCGGCATGGGAGGGATCTGACATGCTTGGAAATTCCGCACATGAAGACACGTTCGCCCGCGACAACCTACCTGCGGCAGACCTCTGGCCCGATCTCTTGCTCGACCGGTTCGATTATCCCGACCGGCTGAACGCCGCGGTCGAACTCACCGATGCGATGGTCGCAAAGGGGTTCGGCGATCACACGGCCCTGATCGGCAACGGGCGGCGGCGCACCTACAAGGAACTGACGGACTGGACGAACCGGCTGGCCCATGTGCTGGTCGAGGATCTTGGCGTGAGGCCCGGCAACCGCGTCTTGATCCGCTCCGCCAACAACCCCGCGATGGTGGCCTGCTGGCTCGCGGCAACGAAGGCCGGCGCGGTCGTCGTCAACACCATGCCGATGCTGCGCGCCGCCGAACTCGCGAAATACGTCGAGAAGGCGCAGATCACCCACGCCCTCTGCGACAGCCGCCTGATGGAGGAGATGACGGCCTGCGCCGGTGCCTGCGATGGGCTGACATCGGTCACCGCCTTCGACGGCACCTCGAACCACGACGCGGATCTCGACAGGCTCGCGCTGGAAAAGCCCGTGCGCTTCGACGCGATAGCGACCAGCCAGGACGACGTGGCCCTGATCGGCTTCACCTCCGGCTCGACGGGCGATCCCAAGGGCACCATGCATTTCCACCGCGACCTGCTGATCATCGCCGACGGCTATGCGCGCGAGGTGCTGGGCGTCACCCCGGACGATGTCTTCGTAGGCTCCCCGCCCCTGGCCTTCACCTTCGGGCTGGGCGGCCTCGCGGTCTTTCCCCTACGCTTCGGCGCGGCGGCCACGCTCCTCGAAAACGCCTCTCCCCCAAACATGGTCGAGATCATCGAGAAATACCGCGCCACTGTCTGCTTCACCGCCCCCACCGCCTATCGCGCGATGATGCGCGCGATGGATGAGGGCGCCGATCTCTCCTCGCTGCGCGCGGCGGTCTCGGCGGGCGAAACGCTGCCCGGTCCGGTCTACGAGGAATGGATGGAACGGACAGGCAAGCCGATGCTCGACGGGATCGGCGCGACCGAACTCCTCCACATCTTCGTCACCAACCGGTTCGAGGATCACCGGCCATCCTGCACGGGCCGGCCGGTCGCGGGCTACGAGGCCAAAGTCGTCAGGCCCGACGGCGCCGAATGCCCGCGCGGCGAACCGGGCCGCATGGCCGTGCGCGGCCCCACCGGCTGCCGCTATCTCTATGGCGAGCGGCAGGCGGAATACGTTCAGGACGGCTGGAACATCACCGGCGACACCTTCGTGCAGGATGAGGAAGGGTATTTCCACTTCGCCGCCCGGAACGACGACATGATCCTCAGCGCCGGCTACAACATCGCCGGGCCCGAGGTCGAGGCGGCGCTTCTGTCACACGACGCGGTGGCCGAATGCGCCGTGATCGGCGTGGCCGACGAGGCGCGCGGCCAGATCGTCCAGGCCCACGTGGTTCTCGGCGCGGGCGAGGTGCCGGGCGAAGAGATGGCCAAGCGCCTGCAGGATCACGTCAAGGCGGTGATCGCCCCTTATAAATATCCCCGCTCGATCGTCTTCGCCGAAACCCTGCCCAAGACGGCGACCGGCAAGATCCAGCGGTTCAGGCTGAGGACACCCTCGTGACCGAAACCCCCTTCGATCCCGAACGCGACGGCGCTCGAATGTCTTTCGAGGGCGCCATGTCCTATGGCGACTACCTCGGGATCGACAGGATCCTGTCACTCCAGGCACCGCTCAGCACCGCCCATGACGAGATGCTGTTCATCATTCAGCACCAGACCAGCGAGTTGTGGATGAAGCTCGCGATTCACGAGCTTACGGCGGCGCGGCAGGCGCTGCGCGCGGGCGAAACGGCGGCGATGTTCAAGATGCTGGCGCGGGTCAGCCGGATCTTCGAACAACTGAACAACGCCTGGGATGTCCTTCGGACGATGACGCCCGCCGATTACACGCATTTCCGCAAGACGCTCGGCAATTCCTCGGGGTTCCAGTCCTACCAGTACCGGATGATCGAATTCCTGCTCGGCAACCGCAACGTCAACATGCTGCGCCCCCATGCCCATGTCCCGAAAGTGCATGACTGGCTGGCGACGGAACTGGCCCGGCCCAGCTTCTACGACGACGTGGTGGCGCACCTCTTCGATACGGTGCACGGCACGCGCAAGGCGATGCCCGCCCCGAACCTCGACGGCCCCCACCTGGCACAGCCCGAAATCCAGGCCGCCTGGGCCGAGGTCTACCGCGACGTGGGCCGGTACTGGACGCTCTATGAACTCGGCGAAAAGCTGGTCGATCTCGAAGACTATTTTCGCCGCTGGCGCTTCAACCACGTCACCACCGTGGAACGCGTGATCGGGTTCAAGCGCGGCACGGGCGGCACCTCTGGCGTGCAATACCTGCGCCGCATGCTCGAGGTAGAGCTGTTTCCCGAACTCTGGAATGTCCGAGGAGAATTGTAACATGGGCGTCAGCCTGCCGAGAAAAGACCTGTTCGATATCCCCGCAGGCGTGATCTACCTCGATGGGAACTCGCTGGGCGTGCTCCCGAAAGGCGCCGCGGCCCGCGCGGCGCGCGTCATCGAACAGGAATGGGGCGGCCAGTTGATCCGGGCCTGGAACACGGCCGGCTGGATCGACCTGCCGCGCGTGGTCGGCGACCGTATCGGCGCGCTGATCGGCGCGCCCGAGGGCTCCGTCGCCACCGGCGAAACGCTGTCGATCAAGGTCTACCAAGCGCTTGACGCGGCGCTGAAGATGCGCCCCGACCGCCGCGTGATCCTCTCCGACAGCGGCAATTTCCCAACCGATCTCTATATGGCGCAGGGGCTGATCGGCACCATCGGCAAGGGGCACGTCCTGCGCACCCCTGCCCCGGAAGACGTCGCTTCCGCGATCACGGCGGATGTGGCCGTGGTGATGCTCACCCATGTCGATTACCGCACCGGCCGGATACACGACATGGCGGCCATCACCGAGGCCGCCCATGCGGCGGGCGCGGTGATGATCTGGGATCTCGCCCATTCGGCAGGCGCGCTCGAACTCGACATCACGGGTTCGGGCGCTGAATTCGCGGTCGGCTGCACCTACAAGTACCTCAACGGCGGCCCCGGCGCCCCGGCCTTCATCTATGTCCGCCCAGATATCGCCGACGGCATCGATCCGGGCCTGTCGGGCTGGATGGGGCACGATGCCCCCTTCGCGATGGAGCTCGGCTACCGCCCCGCCCCGGCAGCCGAGCGGCTGCGGGTCGGCACCCCGCCGATTCTTCAACTCTCGGTCCTTGAGGAAGCGCTTGCGGTCTGGGACGGCGTCGATCTGGGCGATCTGCGCGCCGCCTCCATCCGGCTCAGCGATCTGTTCATCTCCGAGGTCGAGACGCGCTGCCCCTCCCTCACACTGGCCTCCCCGCGCGATGCGGCGCAGCGCGGCAGCCAGGTCTCATTTGCCTTCGCTGACGGCTACGCCGCGATGCAGGCGCTGATCGATCGGGGCGTGATCGGCGATTTCCGCGCCCCCGACATTATGCGCTTCGGCTTCACCCCGCTCTATATCGACGAGGCCGATGTCATCGCCGCGGCGGAAATCCTCCAGGATGTGCTCGACACCAAGGCCTGGAGCGCTCCGAAATACCAGATCCGCGCACGGGTGACGTAAGCCATGCCACTGCAATTCTCCTTCGAACAGAAGGTTCTCTTCAAGCACTGCGACCCGGCCGGGATCGCGTTCTTTCCCCGTTATTTCGAGATGATCAACGACTGCGTCGAACAGTTCTTCGACGAGGCGCTGGGCTGGCCGTTCGAAGAGCTCTTGCAGAACGAGGGCGTGCCAACGGCCGAAATCTCGACGCGCTTTCTCGCGCCCAGCCGCCACGGCGATCGCCTGCGCCTCTTGCTGACGGTCACCCGGGTCGGGCGCTCGGCGCTGGGCTACAGGATCGACGCGACATGCAACGGAGCGCACCGCTTCGAGGCGGAGGCCACGCTCGTTCATGTCGACAAGTCCGGAACGCCAACGGCCTGGCCCGAGGCAATTCGCGCGAAACTGAAGGAGAACGGGTCATGACCCATCGGATCATCCAGCCGGAGGGCTGGCTGCCCGCGAAGGGCTATGCAAACGGCGTCCTGACCCGCGACGGCACGCTCCATATCGGCGGCCAGATCGGCTGGGACGGCGACAAACGCTTCGTCTCCGACGATTTTGTCGGCCAGATGCACCAGGCGCTGAAGAACATCGCCGTCATCGTCGAGGCAGCAGGCGGCCAGGTCTCCGATGTCACGCGCCTCACCTGGTTTGTGACCGACAAATCCGACTATCTCGCCCGGCAGGCCGAGGTGGGCGCCGCCTATCGCGAGGTTTTCGGCAGGCACTTCCCCGCAATGTCCATGGTGGTCGTGGCGGGCCTCGTCGAGGATGAGGCACTGGTGGAAATCGAGGCGACGGCACACCTGTCGTAACGCCTCGGGCCCCAACCGCACGGCGCCATCCGCTCCGGCGCAGGCCCGCAGATTGATCCGGCCGTCAAACATGGCTAGCGTAATCCACCTGGGTTGGACGTGAATGATGATGCCGGAGAAGAATGGTGGCCCCGCCGGTGGCTATGACTACGTGGTCGTCGGCTCTGGCTCGGCCGGATCGCTCCTGTCCTCTCGTCTGGGTGCGTCGGGCGCCAGGGTTCTGGTGATCGAGGCCGGTGGCCGTGACCATGGGTTCCGGCTGAAACTGCCGGTCGGCTACTTCAAGTCGACCTACAACGCACGCGTCAGCCACCTCTACCGGACAGAGCCGGGGGAAGGCGTGGCCGGTCGCAGGATCGACGCGCCCCGCGGCCGGGTGCTGGGCGGGTCTTCTTCGATCAACGGCCTGATTTTCATTCGCGGCCAGCACCCTGCCCCGTCTCAAGCCAAGTTTCTCTGACAGAGCCGTCAGGCCGGTTTGGCCGTCACGGTGACGAATGTGACGCTTTTCGTGAGGACGGATTTGACGCCATGACGAAGCTGGGCGTTGAAGCTTAGGCAGTCGCCGCGCTTCATCTCGTTTTCGGTATCGCCGCAGGCATAGATGCAGGCCCCTTCCAGCAGGGTAAGGAAGACATAGCCGCGCGCGAAATACATCGGATGAGTTCCATTATCCTCCCGGTTCACGGTGATGCGGGCGGCAGAAAAGGTCATCTCGGTATCCGAAAAGTTCGCCAGAATGCGGTAGTCGTGAACATGATCCGGGGCAAAGCGCTTCGCCTGAAGCCCTTCTCCGGCCCTGACGAAGTTCATGTCCGCGGTCTGGATCGTGTGCTGAAAGAACGAGATCACGGGCACGGAAAGCGCCCGGGCGAGAGATTCCAAGGTAGACAAAGAGGGGGAAACCTGGGCGTTCTCGATCCGCGAGATCATGGCCGATGACACGCCCGAGGCCCGCCCCAGATCGCGAATGGCAAATCCCGCGGCGACCCGTTGATGACGAAGCGCAAGCGCGACAGATCCGCTGACACTCATGGAACTCTCGAAATCTACGGTCTGCTGATCGACCTCCGGGGCGTCACTCATCTGCACTCCTTCATCAAACCGCCAGGGCTTTCACGCTAGCACGGCGGGTGCGGGGCATGAAGCGTGATGTCCCAGCCCTGGTCAGGCCGCGTGGCGTGCCCCGATCTCCCGCTTCTGGCGCGCCACGAAATCGCGAAGCGCCTCATCGACGGCCGGATCGAGCGGAGCTGTTCATATTCCGACAGCATCCGCTTCCAAATTCCGTTAGCGCGGGTTTCGGCCGTGTCGCGCCCCTGTTCGTCCCGTCCCAAGGGTTTCTGAAGGTCTTTCTTGGCTGGGTCGAGTTCATGACGGCCTCGCCCCAACCGGATAGTGCCCCGTGGGAGTGCCGGGCGTTCGGCCCCGTTCCATAGCAGCGGCCCGCCTCACTTCACCGAAGCATAATATTGTACTATACGACCCCCGCCCTCCCGATGGGTGAACTGTCACAAAGACACAGACATCCGATGAACATTACTTTCCGGCAAGTGGATGCGTTTCAGACTGTGGTCTCGACAGGCACCGTCACGGAAGCCGCGGCAATTCTGGGCATTTCGCAACCGGCGGTAAGCCGTCTGCTCTCCGATTTCGAAACGGCCGTCGGATTTCAGCTGTTCCAGCGCTCGGGCAGGGTCCTGGTGCCAACGGACGAAGCGCGCCTCCTGGTCGAGGAGGTGCGCCAGGCCATCAGCGGGATGGAGCATATCAAGGATGCCGCTGAGGCGATCGGGAAGTTCGGACACGCCCGTCTCAATCTGGCGATCACCCCCGGCGCATCGCTTGAACTCGCTCCCAATCTGATCGGTGAGTTCGCGTCCGCCCGGCCCCATTCGATGGTGCGCATGGAGATTGCCCCAAGCGACGACGCCGTCGAATGGATGGTCTCGCAGAATTGCGATTTCGGGATCGCAACGGCCAGGCCAGCCAACCCGTCATTCGAATGCGAAACGATCCATACCGGTGATGTCTGTTGCGTCGTCCCCACGGATCACCCGCTTGCCCGAAGGAAGATCATACATGCGCGGGATCTTGAGGGCGAAAGCTTCATCTCGTACCTGCCTTCGTCGCGCTTCCGGTTCGAGGTCGACGGGCTCTTCGACACCGAAGGCGTCCCCCGCCGCCTGCAGTACGAAACCCGCACCACCGATGCCATATGCCGCCTCGTGGCGCGCGGTCTCGGCGTGTCCGTCGTCGGTGCGAGCCGGGAGTATTTCAGGACGATCCCGGGCTGCCATGCCGTTCCCTTCTCATCGCCCCTGATCTCGCTTTCGGTTCTCTTCTGGTCACGGAACCGGCCAATGTCTGCGGTCGCAAAATCGTTTCTGGAGATCGTCAGGTCAGGGATCAGCGCCGATTGAGCGCGTCGCGAAAGCTCTGCCGCGCCGCAGAACTATGGATATAGTCATAGTCGCGTGGATAGGTTTCGCCCCCATGGATTTCCATCATGACGAATTGCGGACCCGCAGCGTCCAGGATTTGCGGCAGGGCCTGCGTGAACTGATCAAGGTCCGCATATCTGTGCGCCCCCCGATACCCCGCCGTCGAAGCCATGGACGAGAAATCGGCCCGGCCCGCCCCGGGCAGGGGATGCGCCCCGTTCACCTCATAAACGCCGTTTGCGGCCAGGAAGTGATAGAGGTTCGTAACCCCGGCATTCGCGATGGTCACAAGACTTCCGAGGTTCATCAAGAGGCTGCCATCGCCGTCCAGTACGATGACGCGCCGGTCCGGGTTCGCAAGGGCAAGCCCCAGCCCGTGCGACGACGCCTGACCCATCGCGCCCACCGAGACATAGTTCAGCGGCCTCGGGTTCAGAACCAGCCAGTCGAAACAGGTCTGGTAGACCGCTACGACGATGTCGTCGTCCCGGACGTGAGGTATCAGCGCTTTCAGGGCCTCGTCGCGCGGCAGGGTCATGGCGCCTCCGGCGGGCGGCCGATCAGGAAGATATGCGGCCTAGAGGCTGCATAGGCGTCATCGATGGCTTGTGTCACATGAGCCTCGTCCCCGGGCTCCTCGACTAGGGAATAAGATAACTCCATCGCCGACAGCACCGGTTCGATGATCCGCACACCGTAGGAACCCGATCGGGCTGCGGGCAAATGTGGCTCCTTGCCTTGCAAACCAACCATCATGACCACCGGAAGCTCGTAATCCACGCCCACTGCCCGGATCGCGTTCAGGGAATCCATCAGCCCCGTTTGCTGCATCATCAGAACGGCGCGGGTCCCGTTGAACGACATGGCGCCACAGATGCTGACGCCCTCGTCCTCCTTGCAGATCCGGGTCAGGCGAAAATCCGGATCCCGCGAGATCGGCCACAAAAGCCCATCGCTGGTAACGATATCCGGCAAGGCAACGATCTCCCGCACCCTGGCCGCCTTGACGGCCCTGATAATCGCCGCGCCCGACGGGCGCGCGACCTCGAAGGCATCGCCCTCAGGCTGCGGCGACGCAGACATCACGCCGTCCCGCGCAGAAATGCCGCTATCCCGTCGCGGACAGCCCGAAGCTCATGCGGAAAACCGATCGAAATGCGGATGTAATCCTCATAGGCCGGGGATGCGAAGCGCCGCACGGCGATCCCCTTGCGTCGAAGAAACTGGTCAGCCAGGCGCGCCGGTTTGCCCGCATCCGGAAATTGGACAAGGACGAAATTCGCCTGACTTGGGATGACTGTCAGACCAAGCGCGGTAAGCTCCGCCGTGATCCAGTCCCTGCCCCGGCGATTGGCCTCCCTGACCGCCCTGACATGGTCAACATCATCAAGGGCCGCGATCGCGGCCGCGGCGGCCGGTGAGGCGACGGGAAATGTCAGCCCGATCCGGCGCGCCGTATCGACGACCTCGGGTGCGCCGTACATCCACCCCACACGCGCCCCGGCCAGCCCATAGATCTTGGAAAACGTGCGGCACATCACGACGTTCTGCGCCTCTTCCACCAGCGGAGCGGCCGATTCATAGTCCGGCGCATCCACGTATTCCTCATAGGCTGCATCGATGACCAGAAGAACCGAGGCCGGCAATGCGGCGTGAAGCCGGCGCACCTCGGCCCCGCTCAGGTAGGTGCCTGCAGGGTTCTCGGGATTGGCGAGATAGACGATCCGGGTGTTCTCGGTCAGCGCACCAATCATCCGGTCGACCGCCGGAACAAATTCGTCATCAGCCACCGATATCGCTTCTGCACCATTGGCATAGGCGTAGTTCGGCACTTTCAAATATCCATTCGCAGTACGGATAAGCTCGTCACCAGGTCCAAGATAGGCGCGCGCGAGGCGCGCTAGCAAATCATCGGATCCCTGCCCCACCGCAATCCGCGACCCGTCCAGGTCGAACCGCTCGGCGATCGGCGGGGCCAGCACCGTGTCGATATGCTCCAGATATCGTTCGACCGAATTCACGGCATCCCGCATGGCGGCCCGCGCGGCGGGGCTCGGCCCGAACGCGCTTTCGTTGGAATTCAGAAGGATAGTCGGAGGCGGATGGTCCGGCGCATCGCCACCCGCCATGTGCGGCTTGATCCTGTCTATTCCCGGTTTCACACGCAGCACGGCTATGCCCCCTCCGGTCTCACCGGCCATGTTTCAAGTTTTATCATACAAGGCGCATTTTGCGGCAATTCACATCCAGAAAAATTATGATATGAAGTCATCGGAACAAGCGGCAAGTCCCGATGTCTGAAACGAATTCACAGCCACCCAGCAGAATTCATTGCACAATCGACCTCGGATCACAGGGGCGCGCGACGGGCGACCTGATGCTGCGCTGGTCCGACAACTCCGTTCCGCTCGGATATCACCCGATCCCCGTCACCAGCCTGAAAGGCGCACCGGGGCCGACCGTTCTGATCCTCGGCGGCACCCATGGTGACGAATTCGAAGGGCCTGCAGCTATCATGCGGCTCGCGGCCAGATTGCAGCCGGCAGAAATCAATGGCCAGGTCATCCTGATCCCCGCCCTGAACGCACCGGCCGTCTCCGCATCCGCGCGGGTGTCCCCCTTGGACGGACAGAACCTGAACCGGGCGTTTCCCGGCGATGCCGATGGCGGCCCCACTGCGATGCTCGCGCATTACGTGGAAACGGAACTTCTGCCCAAGGCCGATGCCGTCATCGATCTTCATTCCGGCGGGAAGGCCTCGTTCTTCGAGCCTTGTGCGCTCGCGACACAGACCCATGATCCCGCCCTGACCGCGGCCAACATGGCGCTCGCCCGGGCCTTCGGGCTTCCGCTGATCTGGGCCCTCGGGCCACACAACGACAGCCGTTCGGTCAACGGGGCCGCGGCCCGCGCCGGGGTGCCCATGATCGCCACGGAACTCGGCGGTGGCGGCGGCGTCGATCCGGGGATCACGGATCTGGCCGAAGCGGGGCTTCTCAGGTGCCTCCGCCATCTCGGCGTGCTGGCGGGCGGGCCGCCGGACGTTGTCGAGACGAGATGCGTGGAGATCGCCGACCCCCTGCATTCGGTCTATGCCCCGGCCGACGGGCTGTTCGATCGCTTCTGTCAGGCCGGGATGGACGTTGCCGCACGCGACCTCGCCGGACACCTGCATTTTCCCCACGAGCCAGAGCGGCCCCCGCTCGAGATTCCGTTTCCCGCAGCCGGCCATGTCCTTGCCCACGGCACCAGGGGCATGGTGCGCCGCGGCGACATGCTCGCCTTGGTCACGCAGATCGTGACGCAGTAGGCAGAATTCCACGCCCCCTCCATCTCCGGCACCGCCCAGTCACGGAAAGTCCAGACAGGAACCGTCCCGACCTCACGCAAGGGCGCGGGCCAGATAGTCCTCGACCATGTCCCCGAAGCTCTGCTCTACCGCGAACTCGAACCCGCCATCGCACCGCAGGACAAGCGCCTTGAGGCCAAAAACCTCGGTATGGGTGACAGCCTCCGCCCCGAAGACCGACGCGTGCAGATCGAGGGGGCAGGCAATGGCCATGATCTCGGCCGCCTCGGGCCCGGTCGCGCGAAAGAAGGTCAGCGTGTCCGACACGCGCACGATGCTGATATCGGCCGGACAATCGGTGGGGTTGAGGCGGGCGTTCAGCGCCTCCTCCCGCTCGATCGGGGCGCGGGCGATCCAGTGGTTCGGCCCGATGAAGAAGACATCCGCACCGCCTCCGGAACTCCGTGTATTGGGCCGTTCCGGCAAGGGCGGCAGCGCGTCCCCCACCCATTTCGCCACCGCGGCGCGATCCCCCTGAATATCGAAAAGCGCCATCAACCCAAGGCGTTCCGTGGTGACGTCATATCTCATTTCAGGACCTCAGCCGCACGCCGTCAGGATCGTGGAACACCGGATTGGTGATCTTGACCGGGATCACATCATCCTTCAGCCGCACATGGGCGGTCTCACCATGCCGCGCCCGGCCGCCTTTCAGAAGCGCCAGACCGACCCAGCGGTCCTGAATCACACTCCAGACACAGGCCGTCACAACACCCTCGGTCGCCTCCTTGCGCCCGCCGGGTGTCAGCGGTGAACCTTCCGGAATCTGCCGATTGGGATCCTCTGGCAAGATCCCGACAAGTTCCCGCCGGTCGCCGCCGCGGTCGCGCCGCAGAAGAACGGATCGCTTGCCCATGTAGTCGGGCTTCTTCCTCGACATGATCCAGCCCATCCCGAGGTCATAGGCATCGACCGTTCCGTCGACCTCGTGACCAAGCGACAGAAATCCCTTCTCCACCCGAAGGACGTGGCTCGACTCCGATCCCACGGGCAGGATCCCGTGGGGCGCACCAGCCGCCATCACCTTGTCCCACAGCTCGGCCATGTGCCGCGGCGCGACATTGACCTCGTAAGACAGCTCTCCGGTGAAGCTGACCCGCACGACCCGTGCGGGAAGCCCGGCAACGGTCCCGTCACGGAACGACATAAACGGAAACGCCTCTGGTGACAGGTCGATATCGGTGCCGAGCGCCTCCATGACTTCGCGGGATTTCGGGCCGCAGATGGTCGCGTTGTTCCACTGGCTCGTCACTGTGGTGATCATGACCTGCCAGTCGGGAAAACGGGTCTGAAGCAGCTCCTCTATATGCATGTTCACGGCGTCGGCATGGCCCGTCGAGGTCGACACCATCCAGCGGTGTTCGTCCAGCCGGAACGCCACCCCATCGTCCAGGATCAGCCCGTCGTCAGACAGCATAAGCCCATAGCGCCCGTTCCCCGGGGTCAGGCTCGACATGACATTCGTGTAAATGAAGTCGAGGAATTTCGGGACGTCGCGCCCCTTGAGTTCGAACGTCCCGAGTGGGGAGCCGTCGTAGACGCCCACCCCGTCCCGCACCGCGTGGCACTCTCGGTTGACGACCTCCTGCAGCCCCTCCCCCGCCTTCGGGAAATAGCCGGGGCGGCGCCAGCGTGCCCCGGCCTCATACATCACCGCACCGTTGTCCTTGTTCCACTGCGTGACGGGCGTGTGGCGATAGGGGAACAGGATGCTCTCTTCGCGCAGCCCGCCGATCGCCCCGAAGGATACCGGGGTATAGGGCGAGCGAAACGTGGTCGTCCCGACATCCTGCAACGGAACCCCCTGTTCCATCGCAACCGTGCCGATGATGTTGATATTGCCGGTCTTTCCCTGATCGATCCCCATGCCACCGGTCGTATAGCGTTTGACATGCTCGACATTCGAATATCCCTCGCGCAGCGCCAGTTGCACATCGCTGACAGAGACGTCGTTCTGAAGATCGAGAAAGGCCTTGTCGCGCTGCCCGGGCACGTCGACCCGCCACAGGGGCTCGATGGCATAGGGAAGATCGGCGCCCCCCTCGACAATCCGGTCCAGTGTCAGTTCCCCCGCCGCCGCACCAACCGCCCGACAAGGCTGAACGGCAGTATCGGGCAGGAAGGCTGCCAGAGCCTCGTCATACGTCAGCGTGCTGCGGGATTGCGACCAGAGGTGAACAGTCGGGCTCCACCCGCCCGAGCACCCCAGAAGATCACAGTCGATAAACGCCCCGCCCCCTCCGGTCCGGGGCTCGACCTTTACCGCCCGCAGCGCCTTTCGCCCTTTCACGCCGCTGACGACAGCCCCCTTGTGCACTTCGACACCCGGCACGAGATCCAGCGCCACCTGTGGAACATCGTCCCGGCTGTCGACAATCGCAGCGACGTCCACGTCAGCGGCGACCAGATCGGCCGCCACCGCGTAGACACTGTTGTTGTTGGCAAAAAGCACAACGCGGCGCCCGGGCACCACGCCCCAGCGATTGACATAGGCCTGAACGGACGAGGCCAGCATGACCCCCGGACGATCATTGCCGCCAAAGACCATCGTGCGTTCGGTCGCCCCCGTCGCGATGACAACCTCGCCCGCACGCACCCGCCAGTTGCGCTCAAGAATACTGTCCCGGCCCGGCGCCCGCTCATTCACGATCATCAGGTTGTGTTCGCGGTAGGCCCAGACGGTCGCGTTCTGAAGGTGGGTGACGTTCTCCATCCCGCTCAACTCGGCAAGCACCTCTGCCACCCAGCCCATCGCGGGCCGCCCGCCAATCGTCAGGTTCCGGTTCAGAAGGCTGCCCCCTGCCTCGGGGCCTTCATCGGCCAGAAACACGCGCTTGCCCGCCCGCCCCACGGCCAAGGCCGCCATCAATCCCGCAGGGCCTGCTCCTGCGATCAGAACGTCTGCATGGGCGTGCCGCGCCTCGAAATGTCCCGAAGACGGCGGTCTTGCGGGGGCCCCGGCCAGCCCGGCCGCCCGGCGGATCGATGGCTCGTAAACATGCCAGTCCGGCCACTTGAAGGTCTTGTAATAAAAGCCGGCGGGAATGAACCGCGAGATCAGCTGATTGACGCCGCCAAGATCGAACCCCGGCGATGGCCAGCAATTGACTGACCGGGCACTCAGCCCTTCTTTCAGGGGAACCGTAGTAACCGGGCGATTTCCCGACGCATCCTCTCCGTCCAGTTCGACCAGCGTCGCGGGCTCCTCGGGGCCATGGCTCACGATCCCCCGGGGCCGGTGATACTTGAAACTGCGCGCCGTCACGCGCACCCCGTTCGCCAGAAGGGCAGAGGCCAGCGTATCGCCCTCATAGCCCTCGTACCCCGTGCCGTTGAAGGTGAAGCGCACCGGACGGCTCCGGTCGATACGCCCGCCCTGCGACCGCCGGTTAACCTGCGTCATCAGGGGCCTCCACGATCTCATGGGTCCGCGTATCCCGCCAGATCGTCAGCCACGTGCCGCAGCCGCGCACGTGCCACCACCGCTCCTGGACCGGCCCATAGGGGTTCGGAACGACCGTGACATACTCCACCCAGGCTTCGTCGCTCACTGCATTCGGGTCGGGACGATCCGGTTTCACAGGCCCGCCAAAGGCAAATTCGCTTTCGGTGCGTGCGCCACAGAACGGGCAGGGAATAAGCAACATGGGTCCAGTCCGTCCTATCGCGCCGTCGTGGTGCCGGTTTCCATTACGAAATCCAGGTGACGAAAGCGCTTGATCGTGAACGGCGCCATCAGGGGATGCGGCACGCCCTTGGCCACCAGATGCGCAAGCGTCAGGCCACCGGCCGGAATCGCCTTGTATCCGCCCCACCAGCCAGCGGTTACGAACAGGCCCGGCACATCGGTTTCATCCATGATCGGAGAGGCATCGTGGGCAATGTCCAGATGCCCGCCCCATTGCCGCATGAGCTTCAGCTTCTTGAAGCTCGGAAACAGCGAAAGCATGGCCGTCACCGTGTCCTCGAACACATGCTGCTTGATGTCGCGGCGAAAGCTCTGCCCCTGGTCCGGTGCACCGCCGATCACCATCTCCCCCTTGTCCGACTGGCTGAAATAGAACCCGCTGTCGGGGCAATTCACGATGACATCGACGAGGGGTTTGACGGGCTCCGACACGAACGCGGTCAGGTTCATCGTGCGCAGGGGCAGTTTCAGACCGACCGTCTCGGTCAACGTTGTTGTGTGCCCCGAAACCGCGACGACGACCTTCCCGGCCTTCACGGTGCCGCGGCTGGTTTCCACGCCCGCGATCCTGCCATTGGCGCCCCGGATCAGCGCGGTCACAGGGGTCTGCTGATGAATTTCAACACCGCGCGCATCCGCGGCGCGGGCATAGCCCCAGGCCACCGCATCGTGCCGGTTCACCCCCGCATCCGTGTGCACCATGCCGCAGATGATGGGCAATCGCGCATCGGGGCCGCCCCCGGTCAGCGCGGGGATCCGGCGGCGCACCTCCTCGGTCGTGATCCGCTCATAGGTTGAGCCATAGATGTCCATGCCAAGCTGCCGCCGCCTCAGGTCGCGCAGCTTCGGCCAGGTCTGCACCACATCGATCATGGTGCGCTTGGAATGCATCATGTTGAAGTTCAGCTCCCGGGTCAGGCCTTCGTAAAGGGCGACCGACTTGACGTAGAACGGGATCGATTCATCGCGCAGGTAATTCGAGCGGATCGTCACCGTGTTCCGCGCGATATTGCCCCCGCCAAGCCACCCCCGTTCCAGCACGGCCACGTCCGTTATGCCGAACTCCCTGGCCAGGTAATATGCGGTCGCAAGACCGTGCCCCCCTGCCCCTATGACGATAACCTCGTAACGATCCTTCAAGGGATGGCTGCGCCAGGCCGGTTGCCAGCCGCGATGCCCCGAAAGCGCATTTTTCGCGAGCGAGAGGATCGAATATCTTTGCATGACAGTAATATTATTTACTGATGCGGAAACCGCGTCAATGCGCGATCCTGTGGCTCCGGCGCAGAAATTCCGCTGATGGCCTCTCTAGGCCGAACCTTGAAAATAGCGTAGGCTTTCGCACATGATGCTTCGCGCACATCAGTTCCATCGCCGGTTCACCGGCAAATGGTCGGCACGCTCCGGATGGCCATGTTTCATCCTGAACTGCCGAAGCTCCACGTCTGTCTGAATCCACCATGAACCGGGCGCAAACCGCCCCTTCTGACATCCGCTCGTCGAAACGTGGGCGGCAGAATGGACGAACCGAACGATGACATTAACACCAGATATCAAGTCCGTGCGCGAAGCCTACGCGCGTGACGGCGTCGTATTGCTCAGGCAGGTCCTGCAGGAAGAGTGGTTGGAAAAGCTCCGCCACGCGGTCGATGCCGAGGTACAGAAAGGTGAAAGGTACTTCGCCTACAAGAACATGCGCGAAACCCCCGGGATCTTTCAGGACTATTGCCTGACATCCGACATCGGCAGGCGCGTGGCCGAAGTGGCGAACAGTTCATGGACCTCGCTGATCTATGACCAGATCTTTGCCAAGGAACCCGGCACCAAAACCCAGACCGGCTGGCACACCGACCAGCCATACTGGCCGGTCCAGGGGCCGATCATGACGATGTGGATCGCGCTGGACCCGGTGGATCCCGACAATGGCGCGCTTGAGTTCGTGCGCGGCTCTCACGCTTGGGGTGCAAGGTACCGGCCTTTCAGAACCGATCAGTTGGGCGCCTTCCTACACTATCTCGAAAAGGACAATCCCGACTACATCGACATGCCCGATTTCGAGGCGAACCGAAGCCAGTATGACATTTTCCACTTCGAGAGGATGGAACCCGGCGACGCGCTCGCCTTCGACGGAATGACGGTCCATTCGGCGATGGGCAACCGCACGTCGACCCATCGCAGGCGCGGCTATGCGATCCGCT
Organism: Ovoidimarina sediminis; assembly: GCF_032586175.1. Lineage (NCBI taxonomy): Bacteria > Pseudomonadati > Pseudomonadota > Alphaproteobacteria > Rhodobacterales > Roseobacteraceae > Ovoidimarina > Ovoidimarina sediminis. The sequence continues at coordinate 13,175 of NZ_JAWHTE010000009.1, read as the reverse complement.
TTGCCGTCGAAGGGGCAACCTATGACCCTCGCGACGAGGTGACCGAATGGCTTCACGATGACACCCTGACCAGGGGCGATGCGTTCAGAGGCGGCCGTTTCCCGGTGATCTACGAGGCCGCATAGAGCGTCTGGGCCGGCGCGCGCCGGCCCCTCACCTACGGGTCAAGCCGCACCGTCAAATCGGTCACCGACGTGAACATCGGGGAATGGGAGAAACCGGTTTTCTCAAGCGACAGGTTGGGGAAGCGTTTCGCAAGAAGGCGGATCACCTCCTCGACCTCTGCCGTGATGACAAAGCGCCCGATACAGGAAAACACACCCCCGCCGAAGTTCAGATGGGGCGGCTCTTCCTGCCGATCGATGTCAAAGCTGTCCGGCGCGGCATAATACCGGTCATCCCAGTGGGTCGCCCCAATATTGGCAAAGACAGGGGTTCCCGCCGGCAGGAACGTGTCCGCAATTTCCGTATCCTCCAGAACCTCGCGAGAGGTCGATATGGTGCGCGGATGATACCGCATCACCTCCCGCACGGCCTGCGGGACAAGCGAGGGATCTTCCCCCAGGCGCTTCCAGATATCGGGGCGCGACGCAAGTTCGATCACCGCAATCCCGATCTGATGCGAAGAGTTGTCCGTGTTCGCCTCGGCCATCTTGATCACCCAGTTCCGCAGGTCATGCGAACTCAGCTGCCCCGCCTCTTCGGCTCGGATCAGCTTGGAGATCAGGTTGTCGCCCGGATTGTCACGCGCCTCCGCGATCCGCGCATCCACATAGTCGATCAGCGCCTCGAACGCCTCCACGATCGCCGGCGTATGCTCGGGAATGCGGCTGTGAACCTGCTGCACCGTGTGCGACGTCCGCGCCACGAAAGCCGCATCCTCGAACGGCGCACCAACCCAGTGACAATAAAGCGCCGAGGGGATCGGATCGCAAAGGGCCGGTATCAGTTCAACCGAATGTCCGGTGGGGATCGCATCCACCACGCGCTCGACGATCGACCTGATGACGGCACGGAACTCCTCCGTCGCGCCCTCATCCAAAAGACCGGTCACGGGCCGCCGCAGATCCCGCCTGCGGTCACCCCGGTTGTAGTACGAGATCGAGTTTCGCTTGTAATCCAGAGGCCGCCCTTCCGGCAGACCCAGAACGTCCATAAGCTTCGGGTGTCCCGTGCCCAACCGCCGGTCGAGGATCGCCCGGCGGCAGATATCGTAATCCAGAAGCTCGACCCCCCGCACACTCTGCGCGATTTTCCAGTTCTGCGACCATTCCGAAAGCGTTTCGAACGGCGCGCTTCGATAAGCGGCAGATCCAAAGTCCAGAACCGGAAGATCAGACAGGCTTTCGTGCAGGGTGGCGTTCATATGCTCATGCGGTCGCGGCAAGCGCCCCTTCTTCGGCTTCGGCGGAAATCGCGCGCTCAAGCGTCAGCCGGAACTGCTTCGCCCCGGCATCGAGGCCCAGATCGATATGCGGGGTGACGGCATTCTTCATCCCGATATGAACCTCCTCAAGCACTTCCTTGTCTTCCAGAAACGCCATGCGCGCGCCGTCATTCATGAATTCCGAGATCTCCGGATCATTCGGTCGGCCATTCCGGTGCTGGAACCAGAAATACCGGGTTCGGTCTTCATCGATCGGCGTCATGAAATTGTAGCTGATGTTGATGAAGGTGTCGTCCACCGGGTCCCGGCCGTACCCTCCCGTGCCAACGGGGGTATAGATCGATTTGTTCAACCCGATCGCGGGCAGGCACATTTCATAGTGCTGAAGCCTGTCACAGTCCCCCTCGAAGGTCACGAGCTTGGCGTAGTATGGCGAGGGAGGTTTGTTTTCGATCCAGCGGGACACGACGACGCCGCGATCGGTCTTCTCGACATTCAGGGGTTCTTCATCGGTCCCGGCCCCTGCGAAGGACGAAACGTGAACCCAGGCCACGTGGCTTGGGTCAAGCAGGTTGTCGCACACCCAAAGATAGTTGCAATCGATGTCCATCACCCCGCCATCGGTCTTGCCCCAGCTTTCGTCATCGAAATTCTCGATGGGAAAGATCTTGTCGGGATCCGCGAGCGCGGGATCGCCCATCCACATCCAGAGAAACCGGTACCGGTCGACGACCGGGTAAGACCGCACGACCGCCCGGCGGGGTGTCATTCCCCGCTGGGTCGGGCTGTCGATGCACCTGCCCGTGCAATCGAAGGTCAGCCCGTGATAGCCGCACTCAACGAGGTCGCCTTTGAGATTGCCTTTCGACAAGGGCAATTTCCTGTGCGGGCAGGCGTCTTCCAGCGCGACGGGCGTTCCGTCCTGCTGCCGATAAAGAACGATCTTCTCGCCCAGATAGGTTTCGGCCTTCAGGTCACGGCCGATATCCTTGCTCCATGCGACGACATACCAGCAGTTTCTCAGGTACATTGGCTATCCTCCAGACAGCGGGTCGGCGTGGCGCATTATTGCACGGGGCACAGTTTGCACCATGCCTGATTGATAATGCTCGATATAAGTGAGGCTTATCACGTTAACCCATGGCCGCTGGCAGATCCGGAAGCGCCGCGGTCTCGCTTTTGATCCAGTTCAGGAACTCTTCGACCTTCCGGCCGGGCTTTGCGTCCGGGCGGCGCACCAACCAGTAGGAAAGCGGCGAATCCGTCATATGCGGTAACGGCCGAATCAACCGCCCGGCGGACAGCGCATCTATCACCAGCGGTTCACGCCCCAATGCCACGCCCAGCCCCTCGATGGCGGCCTGGACGACCATGTTGGATTGGCCCAGCTGTCGCGTGCGAACCGTATCGGGCAGCGCAACACCGCATTGCCGCGCCCAGAATTCCCACGTCGGGCTAAATTTGCCGTGGTGAAGGTTCTCGTCCACCAGAAGCGTATGCTGCGCCAGGTCCTCGATGCTCTCGGGTCTTGGGCTCAGGTCGGGCGCACAGACGGGAAACAACCGCTCGGTCATAAGCAAATCCACCTGAAGCCCCGAGAAATCCCCTACTCCATAGCGAATGCCGACATCGGCCGACGCACCGGAGAACGGCTGCTGGCCGGTATCGGTCGCAATCGAAATGGAAAGATCGGGATGCGCCAGATCGAAATGCAAAAGCCTTGGGAACAGCCAGTTGAAGGCAAATCCCGGCAGGCAGGAAATCACGATTGTCCGGTCGCTCCGGGTCCTCTCGCGCAGCCGGTTGCAGACGTCGGAAATCCCGCCCAGGCCTTCGGCGATTGCCCTGGCAAGCTGCTCGCCGTCCCGTGTTGGTGCGGATTGGCGCGCCCCACGCACCAGCAACTCCCGCCCGGTCCACTCTTCCAGCGCCCGGACATGCTGGCTGACGGCGCTTTGGCTGATGCCGAGCTCATCGGCGGCCGGAGAGAACCCGGAATGACGGACGACCGCTTCGAAAGCCCGCAGCGCCGAGTATGGCAGGTTCAGGATCATATAAGTGAGTCTTATGGCAGCTATTCCGAATTTCCAATAGGCCACGACGTTAACAGATCGTAACCTCTCCAACGAACAAGCCAAGTGGAGTTGCCTATGGTCCACCAGACGCCCGAACGCGGCGCGCGCAACCTGCTGGTAAACTGCGCACATGCGGCTGCGGGAGACCGGCTGCTGATCGCCTACGAGCCGGCGAAGTTCGGGTATTTCGATGCCGACAGCGTCAGGATCGTAAGCGACGCGGCCCGGCAACTCGGGCTTTCCGTAGACACCATCGATGTCGGCTTCGACCCCGGCAACCCGCACCTGACACCCGATCTCAGGAAGCGCATGATGGCGGCGGACATAGTCCTGTTCCTCGCACGGCTCGGGGATCAGCTTCGGTTTTCCGATATGCCGCCCGGAAAGAAGATCGTCGTCAGCTTCGCACACTCGCGCGAGCTTCTGGGCTCGGGCTTCTCGACGGCCCACCACGCGGCATTTCTCGAACTCAAAACTGCGGTGAACACGGTCCTCGCTTCCGCTTCAGAGATAAGTATCACCTGCCCCCGGGGCACGAACGTGACGGGCCGCCCCAAAATGGACCTTAGCGCTGCAGGCGACACCACCGTCACACGGTTTCCGATGTCGGTGTTCACACCGGTCCCCGCCCACAGCTTCTCGGGCAGGGTTGCACTGAGTTTCCTCACCGGAACCGGGTCAAAATACTACGAAGGTTATACGCTGGAATTTGATGCACCCGTCTTCGCCCTGATGGAGAACGGCCGCCTGTCCGGATTCAGCGGAAACCGCGTGGATGTGGCCCGCGCCGAAGCGCATTACGACCGTGTCTCCACCGCGTTGAACATAGATCGAAACTTCGTTCATTCCTGGCATGCGGGCATACACCCCGGATGCGCCTATCCCTGGAACATGCGCGACAACTTCGAACGTTGGGGCGGCACCGCCTTCGGCAATCCGCGCGTACTTCACTTTCACACCTGCGGGGCCTACGCGCCCGGCGAAATAAGCTGGAACGTGTTCGATCCCACGATTGTCGTGGACGGCGTGGCCTTCTGGGAAAACGGCACCTTCCTCGCCGATCGCCTTCCCACCGGCCCCGATATCCTGGCGCGCTACCCCTGTGCCGGGAACCTGTTCGCACATCCCGATCGAAACATCGGAATGGCCCTCGCCGTGTGAGCGTGATCCGTCTTGAACGAACGCCGCCGCGCGGGGTAGTCTCCCCCCCAATGGCGCCTCATCGACTGAACGCTATGGTGCGGAGCACTCCCGTCTCCGGTTCCGGACACAGAAGGGCGCACGCCCTCATCCGGCCGATCTTGGAAATCAACACATGTCCAAACCGATTGTCACACCGCTGACTCAGGCTTTGGCCGAAGGGAAATTGACGCGCGAAGACCTCAAGACGTTTATGCAACGGTCGGATGGTCCCGGCCTGCGCCATCTCGCCCTCTGGCTGTTGCTTCTTGCCGGAACCACAACGCTCGTCACCCTGGCGTGGAACAGCTGGCTGATCTGGCCCGCGATGTTCGTTCACGGCATCGTCTTGGTGCACCACTTTTCACTGCAACACGAATGCGTTCACTACACGGTGTTCCGCACCCGCTGGCTGAACGATCTCGTGGGCCAGATTTGTGGTCTTGTCATCATCCTGCCGCACCGCTTCTTTCGATATGAACACTGCGATCATCACACCTACACCCAACAGACCGGCGAAGACCCGGAGATGATCCCCCTGCCAAAGACATTGGGCGCGTACCTGTGGTATCTGTCCGCGATCCCCTACTGGCGCGCGAAGTTTTCCGAACTCTTTCGCCACGCCTCGGGCAGGCTCAGCGAAGCCGAGCTGCGCTTCATTCCCAAGGTCGAGCACACTGCCGTTTTCTGGGAGGCCCGGCGCATGCTCATCGCCTACGCGGCTGTCTTTCTCGCCATGGCACTCACCGGTTGGTGGGGCCTGATCTGGTACTGGCTTATCCCGCTGTTTCTCGGTGAGCCGGTGATGCGGTTCGTCCGGATGACAGAGCATGTCGGCCGCCCGACAGTGGCCCAGATGTCCGAAAACACCCGAACGAATATCGTCTCCCGGCCGATCTCCTTCCTGTGCTGGAACATGAACTACCACGCCGAACACCACTACGTGGCATCGGTTCCGTTCCATGCGCTCCCCCGGCTGCACGAGAAGCTGAAGGATCACATCTATGTCGAGCGTGGCGGCTACCTTGCCGCGCACCGGGATATCCTCAGACAGATCCTGCGGCCGGAAAACCGCGCCAGGGCCTAGCCATGACTGCCGCCAAGGCATGGCACGATACCATCGAGGTCTCTGACCTGGAAAAGAACTGGGTGACGCGGGTGGAAATCGGCACCCGGCTGATCGCGCTTTATGACACGCCCAGCGGCGTCTACGCATCCCTCGCGCTTTGCAATCATGGCGGCGCGGATCTTTGCGACGGCTATTTCGACGGTCACGTCATCGAATGCCCCCTGCATCAGGGCGCGTTCGATGTTCGAGACGGGTCGCCCGTTGCCCCACCCGCCACCCGGGCTATGCGGGTTTTCGAGACACGGATAGAAGACGGAATGGTGCAGATCCTGCTATAGGCGCCGCTGGCAGCAAGGCCCCCCACCACCGGGGCACAGGGCGCTACTCCTTCTCCGGCTGTCACTCCAGTCGGGCAAAAAGCCGGCTCAGTCCGAAGCAGACCACGAAGTAGAACGCCGCCGTCGTGATCCAGGCCTCGAAGATCATCCGCGACGACGCCACAAGCTCGACCGACTTGTAGGTCAGCTCCTGCACGGAAATCAGTGACAGGATCGAGCTGTCCTTGATCAGGGAAATGAACTGGTTGGCCAGCGGCGGTACGACCTTCTTCATCGCCTGCGGCAAGACGATGTAGCGAAGCTCCTGCAGGCTGCTCATGCCGATGGATCGCGCGGCCTCGCGCTGCCCCTTGGGCACAGACTGAATGCCGGCGCGCACGATCTCGCCCACGAACGCGCTCTCGAACAGCGCCAGAACAACGACGCCCGAAACGAGCGAGGGAAACCGCCGCATGTCGCCGAAGAAGAACGTCCAGATCTGGTTGTCCTCCTGCCGGGCGATCCCGCGCGCCCAACGCTCGAGGTTCAGGGCATCGATCAATTGCTGCGACAGGAAAAAGAAGAAGATGAAGACAACAACGACCGGCGGCACGTTGCGCAGGAACTCCAGATAGGTCCGCGCCAGCATCCGGATCGTCAGGTTTCCCGAACACCGCGCCACCCCCAGGATCGTTCCAAGGATGAGCGCCAGAATGCCGGAATAGATGCTGATCCGAATTGTCGCGACCAGGCCCTGCAAAAGCAGATTGGCAAAGTATTCCTCGCGGCCTGTATGCCAGCCGACGACATAGCCCGGGATCAGCTCCCACCGCCATTTGTAGTTCAGCGTCCCTTCGATGGAGACCCAGATATACCCGAAGAACACCACGAGGACGGCCAGGATCAGGTAATCCGGCCATCTGAGTTTCTTCAGGAAATCCTGCACCAGCGAAGCTCCGGCATCTGATCCGGGGGCAGTCACCCTGCCCCCGGATCACACGTCTTGGTTACTGTGACACCTGGTCCGCCCAGTCTTCCGTGGCGAACCAATAGTTGTGCCGCTCTTCAAGCCAGCCCGACCGCCACTGCTGTGCGATCCAGTTGTTGAAGAAGTTCACGGCATCCGGATCGCCCTTGCGCAGGGCAAAGCCTTCGCCGCGCGGATCGAACAACTCACCGGGCATAACCACGAGTGTTTCGGGGTTTCTGCCGGCTTCGCGGTTCGGCGTCGGCTGAGAGGACATCGTCGCATGCGCATTGCCGTTCAGAACTTCCTGTGCCGATGCACCGTCCTCGTCGAACAGAAGCAGGGTGGCCTGCGGAAACTTCTCGGCAATCACGACCGCGGGCGTGGCGCCCCGGCGCGCGGCAAAGGTCACATCCGGAGAGTTCAGGTCTTCCATACTCATGCCCGCGGTCATCTCCTTGTTGGCGAGGATCGCAAGACCGGAAAAGGCGTAGGGATCGGTAAAGTTGACGGTCAGATTGCGCTGCGCCGTCACCGACATGCCCGAGATGATGACATCGAAGTTGCCGGCAACGAGAGCGGGAATAATGCCGTCCCACGCGGTCGGAACAAACTCGACCTCAACCCCCATATCTTCGGCCAGCTTGCGGCCCACATCCAGCTCGAAACCGATCAGATCACCGTTCTTGTCACGCATCGACCAGGGCACGAACAGCGACAGGCCAATCCTGATCACGCCGTCCTGCTTGATCGTTTCAATCACACTTTCGCTGGACAATGACTGCGTCGCGCTCTGCGCGAGGCCGGCGGTGGCCATGCTGGTGGCAACGACTGCGCCGATTGCGGCGCCCAGCATTCTGCGAGAAAGCTTCATCTTATCACTCCATGTTGTCTTGATTTCTTTATGGTTATTGGTCGACGGCATATTTCTTCTCCAGAAAACTTACGCCGATCGACAGGATCAGGGTCACCGCCAGATACACCAAGGCAATGGTGAACCAGATTTCGAAACTCATATACGTGTCGGAAATGATGTTCCGGCCCAGCGTGGTCAGTTCGGCCACGGCGATCACGCTGACGATCGCCGAGGATTTGATCAGGTGCACGACTTCTCCGGTCAGCGGCGGAAGCATGAACCGAATGGACTGCGGAAGGATGATGTACCTGTAGGTCTGGGATGTCGACATCCCGATGGATTTCGCCGCCTCCCACTGCCCTGTCGGCACGGCGTTGATCCCGGCGCGCAGGATCTCGGAAATCAGGGCCGAGTGGAACACCGCCAATGTCAGGATGCTGGCCACATAGCGGTCAAAGCCGAAGACCGGCCCCAGCACGTAGTAGAAGAGATATAGCAGCACCAGAAGCGGGATATTCCGGATCAGTTCCAGGAAGCCGACGGCAACGGCCGACCCGACCACGAGGCCCGACAGGCGCAACAGCGCAACGACCAGCCCGATCAGCATGGCAAGAAGAAACGCGGTCACCGACAAGGTGATTGTTGCGACAAGCCCGATGGGGATCTCGCCCCACTGAAAGCCCTCGTCGGTAACGCGATAGAAATATTGCGGGATGCGGTACCACTGCCAGTTATACCCCATGCCCTGCGCGCCGGTATATGCGCCATATCCGATCAGGCCGACGATGACAGCGTAGATCAGTACCGAAATTGGCACCGAGTCAAAGAAGCGTCTCAGAAACGGGCGTCTCGGCAATGGCTGGCCGATCGGCCCGGATATGCCAATATCGCTCAACTCAATGTTCCAGTATCTGATCCAGGAACAGGCGGCAGCGCTCGCTTGACGGGTTGGTGAAGAACTTGTCGGGCGGCGACACCTCGACGATCTGGCCGGCTTCCATGAACACCATCTTGTCGGCGACCTTGCGGGCAAAGCCCATCTCATGCGTGACAACGACCATGGTCATGCCGGATTGGGCAAGCTCGACCATCACGTCCAGCACCTCGTTGATCATCTCGGGATCCAGCGCCGACGTCGGCTCGTCAAACAGCATGATCCGCGTCTCCATGCACAGCGAACGGGCAATCGCCACACGCTGCTGCTGGCCGCCCGAAAGCTGTGCGGGGTACTTGTCGGCCTGTTCGGGGATATGAACGCGTTCCAGGTATTTTCGGGCCGTTTCCTCTGCCTGCGCCCTGTCGATATTGCGCACCTTCATCGGCCCAATCGTTAGGTTCTCAAGAACCGTCAGATGTGGAAACAGGTTGAACTGCTGAAACACCATCCCGACTTCCTGGCGCAGTTCGCGGATCTCCTTGGCGCCCTCGTAAACCTCGATCCCATCGATCACGAGGCGGCCCGAACTGTGCCACTCCAACCCGTTAAAGCACCGTATCAGCGTGGATTTCCCCGACCCCGACGGGCCACAGATCACAACCTTCTCGCCCTGATCCACCGTCAGGCTGACATTCTTGAGCGCTTGGAACTTGCCATAATACTTGTCGAGGTTCGTCACCTCGATCATCGGCTTGGACTGCGTCATGGGCGCCCGGCTCCGCGAGGGGTATCAGACCCGATCATGATGAGCGCCGAACGATCCGCCAACGTTTTTTCACCCACCCTAGGCGTTGCATGTTGATTAATATAGTTGCTTAATGCGCAATAATCGTCAATTGAATTCTCGTTAACCGCTGCCAAGTGCACAAAATTTGAACCGCGCCACAGGGGGATCGCTAAATGTCAGCCTGGATTCGGATGATACCCGACGACGAAGCCGATGCGCATTTGACGGAAATCCTTGAACTGGCGCGCACACCGCATGGCACTGTCGACAATGTCATGCGCGTTCATTCGCTGCGGCCGAACACCATGAAGGGGCATGTGGTGCTTTACCGCGCCTGCCTGCACGACGAAACGAACACCGTGCCAATGTGGTTTCAGGAGGTGATTAGCTCCTACGTCTCGACACTGAACAGATGCCCTTACTCCTATGCCAACCATTGGGCGAATGCGCGGCACCTGATCGGTGACGACACGCGCGCCGATGCAATCGAGGCCGCGTTGACGGCGCGCGCACCGCAAGACGCCTTTGACGGCGCCGAGCTGGCCGCGTTGGCTTATGCAGAGAAACTGACGCTCTCACCCGGAGAGATGGAACAGTCGGACGTAGCAGAGCTGCGCGGCGCGGGCTGGTCGGACGGCGAGATTCTGGAAATCAACCAGATCGTCGGATACTTCAACTATGCCAACAGGTTGCTGAACGGACTTGGTGTCACGACAGACGGCGACGTCGTGGGATATTACGCCGAGGATTGACCGTGAAACCGATGCAGGACCAGGATCCGGGGCGGCAAATTGACAAGGCAATCGGCGCCTCGCTGATCGAACTCCGTCAAAGCCGCAAGCAATCGGCGCGCCGGCTTGCCGAATTGTCGGGCATCTCAGCCGCCATGGTCAGCCGCATCGAGAATGGTCTGGTTTCTCCCTCGATCGATACACTGGCCGCGCTTGCCGCCGCACTCGAAGTTCCGATCGCGGCACTCTTCAGCGAGGCGCGAACCGCGCATACCGACTACACCCTTGTCCGGCACGGGGAAGGCCTGAGGTCAACGCGGCTCGCGGGCGACCACAGTCACGAATACATCAACCTCGCGCTCCACGCGCGCAAGGATCTTAGGTTCCAGGCACGCCGTGTCACCCTGCGCCGCGACTCCGGCCGCCCGCCGACCTATGTCGGCAATGGCGTGGTGTTCGTTCAGGCGCTGGAAGGCGAAGCCGTCTATCGCTACGGAGACGCGCGTTTCCATCTTGCCGCTGGCGACAGCATCAGCCTCGATGCAGAGCTGAGCCACGGGTTCGAGGATGTCCTGACAGAAACCTTCGTCTTCCTGACCGTTCAGGCCGAACGCCCATGACACGGTGCTGATGTGGCGATGCCGCTGGACATCGATCTGACGCGCGGGCCGATCCCGTCGCATTTCCGCACGCTGGCCATACCGGCCGCCATCGGCATGCTGTTCAACACGCTCTACAATGTCGTCGACATGTTCTTTGCCGGGCTCCTGTCGACCAGCGCGCAGGCCGGTTTGTCGCTCGGGTTTCAGGCGTTCTTCATTCTGATTGCCATCGGCATCGGCCTGGGCGCCGCGATGAGCGCCCTTGTCGGCAACGCCCTCGGCGCTGGCGAGGACGACCGCGCGCGCCGCTTCGCCGCGCAGGGCATCTCCTACGGCCTTCTGTCCGCCGGCTTTCTGGCGATCATCGGGTACCTCCTTGGCCCCCTCCTCATTCAGCTCGTGTCCGAACCAGGCCCCTATCGCGATGCGGGGGTGCGGTACTTCCACCTGCTTCTTCTGGCCCTGCCCGGATTTCTCCTCATGTTCGGATGCAACGGCATCCTGCAGGCCCATGGCGATGCGGTCTCCATGCAGCGCGCGCTCATTGTGTCCTTTTTCGTCAACATCGCCCTCAATCCCCTGTTGATCTTTGGCATTCCGGGCGTGATCCCGGGGATCGGGTTTGACGGGCTCGCGGTCTCAACCGTGATCAGCCAGACGGGCGTGATGCTGTTTCTCTTCCGCCAGGTTCTCAGACGCCGGCGCATGCAGAACATGCGCACGAAGGATTTCGCCCCACGCCTCGATCGCTACGCCGAAATCTCGATCCAGGTTCTGCCGACCGCCACATCTTTCCTCGTCATGCTATTGGCGGTCTTCGTCGTGCAATTCGCGCTGAAATTCTTCGGCGAACACGCCATCGCGGGGTACGGAATCGCGCTCCGGCTGGAACAGCTCCTCCTGCTTCCGATACTTGGGATGACCGGTGCACTTCTTCCGATCGCCTCCCAGAATTTCGGGGCGAAGGACTTCGACCGTGTGCGACAGTCGCTGTTCTTCTGCTGGAAGGTCGGGCTTGTCCTGTCCGCCATCGCCGGGCCGATCCTCTGGGTGTTCGGCCGCACCATGATGGGATTCTTCACCGATGACCCCGAGGTCATCCGCGTCGGCGTCACCTACCTGCGCGTCGATGGGTTGATCCTGCCCTTCTACATGGCGCTCTTTTCCATCAACTCGTTCCTTCAGGCCCTCAAACGCCCGATCTGGACAGTCTGGATCAGCCTCTATCGCCACTGTTTCGGCGTGGCCTTTTTCGTCTGGATATTCGTCGGCCTCCTCCGTTTCGACGAGATCGGCGTCTGGCTCGGCATTGCGACGGCCGTGGTCACGGGCCTCGGCCTTGCCCTTTGGATGACCAGCCACGTGGCCCAGAATGAAATGGGCGGGCTCCGGCCACCAGATGGCTCAGCCTGACCCGGCGCGATCACCGGCGGCAAAACGGCCGAATGGTGCTGTCGGACGAATGCGAACCTGTCTCTCTCAACACAGGGCATCGATCTCCCATCGCGTCCGGAAAAGCCGCCACAGAGCCGCTTCCGCCTGACATACACCAATGCTTCGGCCTATCATCCGATCTGGACCTGGGTCTCGCCCATATTGCCGTTCCCATCGCCGGGGGTCATATCATCCCGGCATTCCATCAGCTCCTTCCGGGTGGCTGACAAGCACGTCTCAAGCTCGGCTGCAATCGCGGGCAATTCCGCGGTTTCGTCCTCCCGCAGCACGGTTTCGAGCTTCCTCAGGAGGCCCGCGAACGCCTGGCTTCTGAAAACCGAAGCAGACCCGGCCGACTTGTGGGCAAGTTGAGAAAGCTGATGTCTCGCGTCTGGCGTCCCCTCAACGAACGAGAGCGACTGAACCAGGTTGTCGGATTCCTCGATGAACTGATCCAGAAGATCGACGGTCTCGGCCCTGCCAATCTGTTCACTCAGCATGGCAAGCACTTCAAACGTCTCGCTTGTTGGCAGGTCTGTTGCGGACGAGATGTTCGCGCCCACCACTCGCTCAAGCGCCTGACGGCTCAACGGTTTGATGAGTGTGTCGGTCACCCCCGCATGCCGGAAGCGCTCCAGGTCTTCCGGAAGGGCATGTGCGGTTAGCGCGACGATTGGCGTTTCCTGATTGGGGCCGGTCTCCCGGCGTATTGTCTCCGTCGCGGTTACCCCGTCGACCTCAGGCATGCTGATATCCATCAGGATAAGATCATACCTCATCTGACTGGCGAAATGGATGCCGTCTCGCCCATCGAAAGCCTAAAGCATCCGACTGAAAACCTGAATCGCGGGGATTCCTGTTGGAGCTGATTTGTGATTCATCCTGTCTGGGAGG